>DATEBK010000109.1:0-4228 GCA_035287825.1 Terriglobales bacterium | reverse complement strand
GCGAAGGTCAAGCCGGCCAGTTTGTGGCGTTCGGGAGCCGGGGTCGCGAAACTTACGGTCGCTAATACAAGCGAGCAGACGATGAACATGAAGATGGCATAGTGCAGAAAGTTCAAGGTTATCAGCGTCTGCATGAGTCCGGTGAAGGCCGTACCTTTGGCTGCGAAGATTTCTGCTACGAAACGCACCGAGCCGAGGACGAATCCGGTAAGCAGCGACGAGATCGCACCGGCTCCATTCAGCCGAGTCCAGAGAATGCCGAGAACGAAACACGCTGCGATGGGCGGACTAATGTAGGCCTGTACGCTCTGTAGATAAATATAGAGCTGGCTGCTGATGAGATGGATGAACGGCACCCAAGCGAGCCCGAGGACGACCATGACGCCGGTGGCGATGCGTCCGAAAAAAACGAGTTTTTTTTCGTCGGCGTCGGGGCGAAGTTTCTTGTAGAAATCGAGTGTGACCAAGGTTGAGGCAGAGTTGAAAACCGAGGCCATGCCTCCCATGAGCGCGGCCAGCAGAGCGGCAATCATGAGACCGACGAGCCCTGTCGGCAGAAGATTAATGATAAGGGTGGGAAAAGCGATGTCGCCATTCGTAACCTGGCCGGCGGCATTCATCTTGAACAAACCGCGATAGAGCGCAAAAGCAATGAGGCCGGGAACGACGAGCAGAAAGACGGGAAGAATTTTCAGAAACCCAGCAAAGATTGTGCCTGCCTTGGCATGGCCTTCGTCGCGCGCGGAAAGCACGCGCTGCACGATCACCTGATCAGTGCACCAGTACCAGATGCCGAGGATGGGCGCTCCGAAAAAAATGCCGGTCCAGGGAAAATCGGGATCACTGACGGGCTTGATCATGTGGAAGTAGGCGTCGGGCACGGCAGCACGCAGACCGGCGAATCCGCCAACGCGGTGCAATCCGATGAAGGTGAGCGCGATCGCTCCGGTGAGCAGGACGAGGGTCTGCACCACTTCGGTGTAGATGACAGCTGACAAACCGCCGGCGATTGTATAAATGCCGGTTGCAATGACGAGAATGATAGCTGCCTCCATCGGACTCCAGCCGACGACGCGTTCGAGTACGATGGCCGCGGCCCAGAGGTGGACGGAAATTTTCGTGAGGATGTAGGCGACGATCGAAATGCTGGCGAGATAAACGGCGCACTGGCGGTTAAAGCGCCGCTCCAGAAATTCGGGCATGGTGAACACGTTGGAGCGCAGGTAGAAGGGGACGAAAACCCATCCGAGGACGAGGAGGATGAGGCAGGCGAGCCACTCGAAGTGGCCAACAGCAAGGCCGGTGCTGGCGCCGGAGCCGGCAAGGCCGATGAAATGTTCGGTGGAAATGTTCGACACAAACAGAGAGGCACCGATGGCAAACCATCCGATGTCGCGGCTCGCGAGAAAATAGTCGGTAGAGCTGCGTTCTTTGCGGGCGAAATAAAACCCGATGGCAAAGACGATCAGGAAATACAACCCAATGATGACGAGGTCAATGGTAGCGAGAGTGCGGTGGGTGACGGTGGCAAGATGATTCATTCTCTGTCCGGCTTCGGCGTAGTTTGCGGCTCGACTGCGCGGCCATCATAATGCCCCGATCACTTTGGCGAAAGCGAAAACCGTTTGCGATACTTGGCTGTATGGTTGGGTAGTGAATTCCTCCGCCGTTGTTCTCTTGATGACGCGCGTGGGTTATCCTGAAAGTTCCCTCACATTCGGGGCTTTGTGTCTCTTGCATGGCTAGTCCTCAAGCCGAGTTCTCCGCAGCTTCTTCGCAACGCTGGTTGGTCTTGACGGGCCAGCTTGCCTTTTTGCCGACTGGCGTGCTCACCACGCTTTTGGGGCCGATGCTGCCGATCCTGATTGCGCACTGGATGATGAACGACACGCAAGCTGGGAGTCTGTTTCTGGTGCAATTCCTGGCGATGCTCGGGGGCGTGCAACTGTCGGGAGCGCTTCTGAGGCGCTGGGGATTCCGTCCGGCATTTCTTTCCGGGCTGTTCTTGATGGCCGGGGGCGTGTCCACGTTTTACGCGGGATCGTCCGTGGTGGGGCTCGTATCAGTGGCAACGTACGGTCTTGGACTGGGGCTGATAATCCCGACGGACAATCTGCTGATTGCGGAAATCAGCGCGGAAACCGGCCTGGGTTCAAGTGCGGGCGCGGTGAGCCTACTGAATTTCTATTGGGGTGTGGGCGCGGTGGTTTGCTCATTGATGGTCGCGTGGACCGCATCTCATAATTTGCTGCCATATTTTTTCGGTTCGGTGGCCGTAATCCTTCTATTGCTGGCCCTGGCCATGCGCAATCTGCCTTTTCCCCCAGCGGAGACTCCCGCGGAGTGGGCGGGTTCGTCTTCATTTTGGAAGATGGCAAAGAATCCGACAATTTGGATTTTCGCGGCTGTCTTTTTTCTTTATCCGGGGACGGAAACGGCGGTTGGTGGATGGATCGGCTCGTATGTCTCGCGGCTGGGACCGGGTGGGGCTTCGTTGGCGTCGATGATGCCGGCGTTTTTCTGGTCGGCATTGACTCTGGGCAGGGCTTTGGGGACAGCATTCCTGCGCCACTTTTCGGAGGGCCGCGTTTTGCGCACGGGTTACGCGGCGGGGGCGGCGGGGATCGGGCTGATGCTATGGGCCCCGACGCTTGATTCCGTGATTGGCGGCGCGATGATTACCGGGCTAAGTTTCGCGACTTTGTATCCCATCACGGTGGCCCGGTTTTCGCAGCGCTTTGGGGTGGCCGCGCGGAGCATTGGCGCGATCATGTTTTCGCTGGCAGCGGTCGGACCGGCAGTGATTCCGTGGATGGTGGGCGTGATTTCGCATGCCACGGGGAGTTTGCGGGCGGGGCTGCTGTTGCCGCTAGGAGCAACGATAATCCTATTCTTAGTTTCTCTGGCTGAGTCGTGACACGGGGAAGGCGCCTATCTTTGTATATTTAGAAAAGGAGCGACATGCCTCTTACAAAAATCGATACCGTGGCTGCTTTGGTCGTGATTGATCTGCAAAGAGGGATTGTGGGAATGCCGACTGTACACCCTGCCAACGAGATTATTAAGCAATCGGTCCGACTGGCGCGTGCTTTCCGCGAGCGAAGTCTGCCGGTGGTTCTAGTCAATGTGACGGGGATGGCGCCGGGCCGCGTCGATGCGGTACGCCCGAAGTTTGCCTTTCCTGGGGATTGGACCGAGCTTGTGCCCGAATTGGGGCAACATCCCGGCGATCTCATAGTCAGCAAACAACGAGTGGGCGCGTTTCTCGGCACATCGCTAGATGATGAATTGCGGCGACGGGGAGTAAGTCAGATCTTCCTGACGGGCATTGCGACGAGTGCCGGCGTGGAAGGGACGGCGCGCAGCGCCTACGATCTGGGCTACAACGTGGTTCTGGTGGTGGATGCGATGACGGACCGGGACGCCGACGCGCACCGTCATAGCGTTGAAAAGATTTTTCCTCGGATCGGTGAGACGGAAACAACCGAGAACGTCCTAAATTCGATCGCACAGTGACCTTTTGTCAAATGCAGGGGGGCGAAAGCGGTGTGGTAACTGATGCACGATCTTAAAGTTGAAGCGTTGGAACGGGGGCAACAAAGAATGACACGGGACGGTCTGGTATGGGGAAGACAAATAGCGCAACGGGGGGATGGCCCTGCCGATGCCGGAGTCCGCAGGAATCTGGCGACGCCCGGGTGCAGGAGATCCTTGGAGGTTATTTCAGCGTCACGGTGATGGGAGTCGAGGTCGTGCTTCCGTAGACTGAGTTCCCCGAGTAAAACGCCGTTAGCGCATTGGCGCCGGGACTGAGTTGCGAAGCGCTGAGGGGTATTGTCGCTGCCGATTCCGCAACGCTTACTGGTAGCAACGTTTCCGTTCCCAGAGTGGTCGAGCCCAGCATGAAAGTGATCGAGCCGCTAGGCACTCCTCCGCCCCCGGGATTGGCGGAGACTGTGGCGGTCAGAGTAGTGGACTGACCGGGATGGAGAGAATACATCCCTGCGGAAAGGGTCGCCGTCAGCATATCGGCGTTCCCGGTGGATTCGTAGGCGCCGATGTCAATGCTCGATCCATTCAGTCGGGGGTTACCGGCGAAATCGGTGCTGCCATAAATCGAGTCAGGAGAATTGCCGTTGCACCAACCTGCGCTGCAGGGGATGCTGAGGCTCCCAGCATTGACGGCCGGCGATGCACTGGAGATATCAAAGTCGGGGGGAATGGATCC
>DATEBK010000108.1:0-3025 GCA_035287825.1 Terriglobales bacterium | reverse complement strand
TTCACGACGGCATCGTCGTCGTGCAAGTCAATCAGATCGTCGACAAATTAACGCGCGTCGACATCCCTGCTTCATGGGTTGATGTTGTGGTTGAGGCTGACCGACCGTTCGCCATCGAACCGCTATTCACACGCGACCCGCGCCACATCGATAACCTGCAAATTCTGATCGGCATGATGGTAATCCGTGGAATATACGAGCATCACCAGGTTCGTTCATTGAACCACGGCATTGGCTTCGATACTGCGGCGATTGAACTTCTCCTGCCAACTTACGCGGAATCGCTTGGGCTTCGAGGAAACATCTGCGAACACTGGGCGCTTAACCCACACCCGACGATGATTCCCGCAATCGAAAGTGGTTGGGTAAAAAGCATTCACTGTTTCGGCAGCGAAGTTGGAATGGATCAATATGTCGCAGCACGGCCGGATGTCTTCTTTATTGGACGCGATGGCAGCCTCCGTTCCAACCGGGTTCTGTGCCAACTCGCCGGACAATATGCGGTTGATGCGTTTGTAGGATCGACGCTACAGATGGATGGGGATGCGAACTCTTCGACTGTCACCAGCGGTCGACTCTCCGGATTCGGCGGCGCACCAAACATGGGACACGATCCTCATGGCCGGCGCCACAGTACACCAGCCTGGCTCGATCTGATTATCGAGAAGAAGCCCATCGTTCGCGGTCGAAAGCTCGTAGTACAGACTGTAGGGACCTTTCAGAAAGGCGGCGTTCCTGCGTTCGTTGAGACTCTCGACGCGGTCGAGGTTGGCAAGCAAGCTGGAATGCCAATAGCGCCCGTCATGATTTACGGCGACGACGTCAGCCATGTCGTAACCGAGGAGGGCATCGCGTATCTCTACAAGGCCGAAGGGCAGGAGGAGCGCCGCCGCGCACTGGCGGCAGTGGCGGGAGTGAGCCCCGTTGGTCTGAAGGCGATCGCTACTGAAACTGCGGCACTGCGAAAAAAAGGCGTCGTCGCATACCCAGAAGATCTCGGAGTTCACCGACTACAGGCAAAGCGTTCGCTACTCGCGGCACGGAGCGTAGAGGATCTGGTCGCCTGGTCCGGTGGACTCTATAACCCGCCGTCACGATTCCGGAGTTGGTAATGCGTGCAGACTTCCTATTCGAGACAGATCTCAGAAATCCTTGCGTCCTTGCCAATGATCAGGCGCGAGTGGCATGGCTGGCGCGCCTTGGCCGTCAGGCGCTGATCGCGGAGGCGGAGTTGACACCGAAACCTGGTTTGGTCGACCGCCGCGGCGCTGGATCTCATTCCGACCTGTCGCTTGCAATCATGAAGTGTTCTGCCTTCGCGATTGAACCGTATTTCCGCGAAATGGCCTCCGTTTCCCAAGCAGATTATCCGAGTCAGGCGTTGCGGGAACGACTTGCACTCATTGGACGCAATGCCGAACACGCGATGCTGAGGGCAACGGGTGGGAGCAACTCGCATAAAGGCGCAATTTGGATTCTGGGATTGCTGATCTCCGCCGCTGCTCTGATGGATGAGGACAAGGCATCGGCTTCGGTAGTTGCTGCAACTGCTAAGAAGATTGCATCCTTCGAAGATCGTGCGGCGCCTCGACTGGTCTCACACGGTGACATGGTCGCACAACAATATGGTGTCGCCGGAGCGCGAGGTGAAGCGCTTCGCGGCTTTCCTCATGTCGTTGATATAGCTCTGCCAATGCTCCATTCGAGGCGCGCGAGCGGTGCGATCGAGAGCGTGACCCGCCTAGACGCGCTGCTTAGCGTCATGTCCCGGTTGGATGACACATGTCTGCTGTACCGCGGAGGAGAAGAAGCGCTCGTCACGGCAAAAGAAGGCGCCGCTGCTGTGATGAACGCTGGCGGTACTCGAACTCCGACTGGAAAGCAGCAATTAATGCGTCTCGACCACCAGTTACTAGAGATGCGAGTGTCCCCGGGTGGCAGCGGAGATCTCCTGGCGGCAACCCTGTTTCTCGATGCGATCGAACGAGGACAAGATGAAGTTGAAGCAGACCGAAGCGGACTGGAGGATCCATATGGAGCATATCGAACTTGATTACCCAGCAAAGAGAAGGATCTCTAAGAAAGCCCATATCGGCGTCGTGGGCTCTGGAGATCTGGAGGTACTGTTGGAGCCCGCCAACGGCAATAGTGCCCATGTTTCGATTCGGACCAGCGTCGACGGCTTTAGCGAGGCCTGGAAAGCGGTACTGGACCGATTCTTCACGACATACGACGGTGCAGTCCGCATTCAGATCAACGACGCTGGGGCGACACCCGGCAGCGTTCAATTGCGTCTGGCACAGGCAGTGGAGGTGAGTGAGCAATGAGCGACCAACGATTAGGTACAAACTTCATCAACCGGCAGAGCTTCATTGAGCTCAACGCCAGGGAACGGGCCGCGGCGCTTTTCGATGCGGGAACATCGCGCGAGCTGGTTGGCCCCTTCGACCGCATGGAGTCTCCCTGGCTTGAGCAGCAGGGCGTCACGCCACAAGAGGACGATGGATGCGTGGTGATGAAAGGAAAGATCGCGGGCCAAGCCGCGGTGGCAATTGCGCTGGAGGGCGCCTTTCAAGGCGGGAGTCTCGGAGAGGTGTCCGGCGCAAAGATCGCAGCCGCTCTCGACTTGGCCTCTGCTGACAATGTGAAGGGCATTTCAACGAGCGCTGTGATTCTGCTTGAGACCGGTGGCGTGCGTCTTCAAGAGGCCAACCTAGGGGAGGCAGCAATCGCTGAGATCATGGCCTCCATCCTGGTATTGAGGCAGCATGCTCCCGTAATCTGCCTTACGGCCGGCACCGTCGGATGCTTCGGAGGAATGTCTCTCGCCGCAGGCCTCTGCAGTTATGTTGTTATGACACGCGAAGCTCGACTTGGAATGAACGGACCAGAAGTGATCGAACAGGAAAATGGCATCGATGAGTTTGACTCAGGTGATCATGCACTGGTCTGGGCAATCGACGGCGGTGAGCAACGATACGCAATGGGTCTGGCCGATGCACTGGTCGACGACGACACACCGCAG
>DATEBK010000107.1:0-2927 GCA_035287825.1 Terriglobales bacterium | reverse complement strand
ATTCATTTGAAAAACAAGGTACAGCCGCCTCCTGCAGCCAATGCTTAGGCGGGAACTAATAAGTGGTCGGACCACAATACTACTTGACTGGTAGGCCACGTCAAGGCTATACCTTCAAATCGCATCCAAACTCTGGTTTCGGAAAACGGCCAATCAGATGTCCGGCCAATCGCTTTCCATCCTCCTTTGAGGATTCGGAGGTCATAATGCGTTCTCTGTCGAATGTCATTAGGGTCTTGGGCATCGTCTGCGCTGTACTCACCCTTGCTATCCCCGCTATTTCTCAAACCACGCTGGGCCGCATCCTCGGCACCGTTAGCGACCCGTCCGGCGCCGCAGTTGCGGGAGTCACGGTGGTCATCACCGATGTTCAACGCGGCTCCGCCCGCACCGTAACCACCGACGCCTCGGGAGATTATGCCGCGCCCGAGTTGCCGCCCGGCGTCTACAAAGTTCGCGCTGAAGCGAAGGGTTTCAAGACTGTCGATCGCGTCAACATCCTAGTCGAAGTTGCGCAAGACGTGCGGGTCGATTTCGCTCTGCCCCCCGGACAGGTCACAGAGACCGTGGTCGTCGACGCCGAGGTGCCTCTTGTGAATACCACCACCGCCACATTGGGCGGCACGCTGAGCAATGCGGAAATCAATGATCTGCCATTGAACGGCCGCAACTATGAAAACTTGCTCCAGTTGCGTCCCGGTGTCGTGCGCTATCCCGGTGGAGGATTTTCGACGACCAGCACCAACGGACTGCGCGCCGAAGACAATGCCTATTTCATTGAAGGTTTATTCAACAGCGAGCCCTACTCCGGCCAAGCCATCATCAATGGCGCGGGCATCGCCGGCGACTCGGCGACCATTTTGCCTATCGACTCGATTCAGGAATTCAATATTCAACAGATTCCACCGGCGGAATACGGTTGGAAGCCTGGCTCAGTAGTCAATGTAGGGCTCAAGTCTGGAACCAATGGACTGCATGGAACCGCATTTGCATTCGGGCGCGACGGTGCCGTGTTTGACGCGCGGAACTATTTCAACAACGTGCCCAATGCGAAGCTGCCGCGCACGCTCGAGCAATATGGTGGCAGCGTTGGCGGACCGATCATCAAGAACAAAGCTTTTTTCTTTGGCGCCTACGAAGGTCAGATGTACGACGTCGCGAACTCGTTCGGTGGAATCACCAGCCCGTCGATGGTGACCATGCCGACGAACGCCACCTGCCTGTTCATTGCCACGGGAGACTGCGCCGACAGCATCCCTGATGTGGTCGCTGATCTGCAAGCGGGCGGAGTTACCATTAGTCCAGCCAGCCTGCAGGTTGCGGGATGTGCGCTGTCGGGCGCTCCTCCGAATGCAACCGTCAGCTGCAACGGCAGCGGTTTCCCGACGAACAACGATCCGACCATCAACATCCCTAACGGATTTAATAACAACGTCAGCGTAAAGAATGCTGTGGCCAAAGTAGATTTCAGCGTCAACCCGCACCAAACCGTCAGTGGCATGTATTTTTTTGGTAACAACACTGGAACCGTGGAAGACTTTCCGGAACTGCAACAAAAATGGCTCTCTGACATTCACACTCGCGCCCAGGTGGCCGGCGGCAATTGGATCTGGACTCCAAACGCACGTTGGGTCAACGAAGCTCGATTCGGCTACAGCCGTCTCTATCAACCGACGTTGCCAGGCGATCTGAATAGCCCTGCGACGAGTTATGGTCTGGACACGGGTGTCAGCGGGCCGAATACAGGTGGGTTGCCGCGCATCGGGTTCGGCGGGTATTTCTTTCCAGGACTTGGCGGCTTCAAGTGGCCGAAGTTTCAGGGGCCGGACGCCGTGATCCAGTTTACTGATCATATTTCGTACACCGCCGGTAAGCATGCGCTGAAGTTCGGTGGTGAGTTCCATCACAATCAGGTAACGAATGCGGCCTATGGCAACGCCCGCGGCAGTATTACGTTCCTTGGGGGCAACACACCCGGTCCCGAGAATCCCGAAGAGTTTCTCAATACCACGCCATTGGAGGATTTTTTTTCCGGTGCGCCCTTCAAGGCCACGGTGGAGGTTGGTAATCCGACGCTGAACCTGCACAACTGGGCATACGCCCTGTTTGCTCAAGACGATTGGAGAATCGCGCGCAACCTGACTCTGAATCTGGGCGTGCGCTACGAATTCAGCTCGGTCCCTGGGGAAAAGTACAACCGTTTGGGAAATTTCGATCCTAACGTCGGAATGGTGCAAGTGCAGACTGGCACTCATCCCATTAGCAGCCTCTACAAGCCTGACTACAAAGACTTCAGTCCGCACCTGGGTTTTGCATGGGACACTCGCGGCAACGGCAGAACGGTGCTGCGCGCCGGATTGGGACTGACTTACGAAACGGTGAACTGGCAGTCCTTTATCGCGTTCAATAACGCCTTTGGGCCGGGAAGCGTTCCGACTGGTGCCATCATCGATGGATCCGGCGATACGGCGGGCGGCAATATCACGACCGGAAACATCACTGTGTTCCCGAATTTTCCCTGGGACAACGGTCCAATCTATGGCAACACCACGACCATCAATTGTTTTAATAGCCCGTGTCCGATTATGAGCGTGGACCGCAACCTCACCACTCCCTATGTGTGGAACTGGACCTTCAGTTTGCAACACGCGTTAACCTCCAACCTGACTCTGGAAATGGCGTACGTCGGCAACCACGGCGGAAATCTAACTGGCATTCGCGACATCAATCAGCCGCCAGTGGGATCGGGCTGGGACACCGGCCCCGGAGGCGCGCTTACCTTGTGCCTCGCCAGTGCTCCCCTCTATAACAACTGCAACGTTAATATCAATGGAACCGAGCAAGCTGACGAGCCGTTCGCCAACAAGTTCCCTTATCTGGCCAATATCTTCCAGATGGGGAATATCTATCGCTCCAATTACAACGGT
>DATEBK010000106.1:0-4931 GCA_035287825.1 Terriglobales bacterium | reverse complement strand
TCCCCGACGGATCACCGTGAACTGGTGCGCGATACATTCGCGGTTTTTTACGGGGGCAAGCATTTTTTCCGGTCGGACTACAAAGGCGTCGTGCCCGATGGCGCCCCGTTGTATTTCGCTTACATCTACACAGAGTTTCGCGGGTATTTCATTGGCGTCACGCTCTCCTCTGGAACGCCCGAGGGATTGGACGAAGCCGCTGCTTCACTTCATGAAATTTCATTCCAGGAAGATCAGGCCAATCCCAAGTGTTCGGCCGGTGTCCCTGACGAAGTGACCAGCGCTACCCAGCCTGCGCCTCCCAAGACTGCCACTCCCATGCGCGTCTCGCAGGGAATCTCGGCAGGGCTAATCATCAAGAAAGTACAACCCCAATATCCGGAAGATGCGAAACAAGCCCGCGTTCAGGGTCAGGTCGTGCTGCAGGTGGAAATCAGCAAAGAGGGAACGGTCCGGAATCTGCAGTTAATCAGCGGGGATCCCATGCTGGCTCCGGCAGCGATCGAAGCCGTCAAGCAGTGGATATACAAGCCCTACCTGCTTAACGGCGAACCAGTGGTGGTTGAGACGCAGGTCATTGTGAACTTTACGCTGTCGGTTCGTTAGGGGTCTGCGGGGTTTTGCGCCTGAGATCAGAGTTTCGCTCAGACAGCTAAAATGGTGTTCTGCGCCTCTAATGAAAATAGAACCGATGAATCGTTTTGTTCTTTTCTTCCTTCTCTCGGAGATGGTTTTCGCCCAGGCTGGGGCATCGCCGCCGGCTCGGACCCCGCTACCGGGGCCTTCCGCGCCGGTCAATATGAACGACTCCGAGAATGCGCGCAAGGCGCGGGCGGTGCTCGACCAGAGCGTCGCATCGCTCGGCGGAGAGCCGTATCTCACCTATGAAAACCGCGAAGAAGAAGGGCGCTACTACCCGCTGTATCACGGGCGCACGGAAAGCACCGGGATTCCTTACCGCTACTACGTCGAGTATCCGGAACGGGATCGCTTCGAGGTCCTGCACACCAAGGACATTCATATTATTCCCGGGACCATCGATATCGGGGGAGTGAAGTCGGGCGCCAAGCCCGATCTTGTACTCATCCACAATGGCGATAAAGGATACGAGGTCACCTACAAAGGCACGGCCGCGCAGGAAAAAATCGACCTGCAAAATTATCTTCGCCGCCGCCAGCATTCCCTGGAATGGATATTCCGCAAGTGGGTACGCGATCCGAACGTGGCGTTGTTTTATGACAACATCGCGGTGGTGAACGGCAAGGAAACCGAAGGCGTGACGCTGCTCAACAGCAACGACGACTCGGTGAGCGTTTATCTGGACCTGAATTCGCACTATCCGGTGAAGATCAGTTATTCGTGGCGTGATCCGAAAGACCGGCAGAAAAATGTGGAAGAGGAAGTGTACGACGGCTACAAACTGGTGCAGGGGATCTGGACCCCGCACTCCATTACACGTTATTTCAACGGCGAGAGTTCGCAGCAGCGCTTCGTTAATACCGCCAGCTACAACCTGAAGTTGCCGGATTCAATGTTCGAAGCGGCAGTGACATACGATCCAACGGTTCCGCTGAAGAAACACTGAACTGCCGCAAACAGGCCGATAAAACAGGGCGCAGTTCTTTGGTAACACCCTCAAACATCTATAACTTCCTGAACAAGTTAGCCTTGTCCGCAGTGCCGCGAACCACGGAGTGTGGTCATTTTGCCACATACGGAAGTTTGCCCCTATCGAGTAAGCTGTCACACAACAAAAGACTTACGTGCTCCCCCTTTTGACACACGAGCAAACAATTCGTGCTGCCGTGAGTTGCTCCGGAGTTGGTCTCCACAATGGCGCTCCGGTCAGCCTGCGGATTCTGCCGGCACCGGCCGGAACGGGAATCGTCTTCCATCGCACCGACCTCGACGGTTTTGCTATCGAAGCCAGCGGACGCAATGTGGCCCGCGTCAGTTACGCGACCAGCCTGATGAAGAAGGGCGTGCTCATCTCGACCACCGAGCACCTGCTCTCGGCTTTTATCGGCATGGGCGTCGACAACGCCATTGTCGAACTCGACAACCTGGAATTGCCCATTCTTGACGGCAGCGCGTGGCCCTATGTGGAAATGATTCAGAGGGCGGGCATCCGCAAGCAGCGCAAGGCGCGCACTTATCTGCGCATCGTCCGCGAGATCGAGTTGCGCGAGGGTGACAAGTTTATCGCGGTGTATCCCGCCGACATCTATTCGGTTTCCTACTCGATCAACTTTCCGCATCCCTTGATTGGCAAACAGAGTTTTCGGGTTCCGCTGACCAATGGCAGCTATCTCGAGCAGATCGCCGCCGCTCGCACGTTCGGGTTTTTGCATGAAGCAGAGGCGATGCGGCAGCAGGGATTGATTCGCGGCGCATCGATGGAAAATGCGATTGTGCTCAACCGCGAGGAAGTGCTGAATCCTCCGTTGCGTTTTGGTGATGAGTTCGTCCGGCACAAAGTTCTCGACCTGATCGGAGACCTGGCGCTGATCGGGAAACGGATCCTGGGGGCGGTGGTCGCCGACCGGGCCGGCCACGCCATGCATACGGCGCTGGTATCGCGCATTCTGCGCGACCGGTCGTATTGGGAAGAAACCACACTGGAAGAAGAGCCGACCCACGGACCCGTGTTTGCAGCAGCCGCCACTGTCAACGCCTAGAGACAGGTCTCGGGTGTGAGGTATTAAGCCAACCTAAGCAGTCGAAAACATGAGATCCGGTTCACGCCGGGATCTAACCCCGAACATCTAAGAGCTGAAACCTCAGTTTTCAATCGGCGGACTGGGGCGCAGTCCACTCGGGTGGAGATTTTCGTTCAGCCAGCAGGCGCCGCAGTTCGGCTTCCGCCTCGGCGCGCACTCGTTCGGCAAAAGCAGTAGCGCTCTTCCGGTGCTCAGGGCCGAGCGGGGAGAGCCGCGCGCGCAGATAAGGCTCATCTTCTTCCAGGTGGCGCAGCAAGCGCTCAGTCCGACTGATTTTTTCTTCCAAAGTGATCATGGTGAGGGTTCGGATGCGGCAAGCCGCGTCTCTACGATGCCACAGCAGTAGCCGGGCGCAAGTTACAAGCTGGGTGCGGGTTCGAATTTACGGAAGCTGCGCGTAGCCGTGCAGCGGTGGGGGTATTTCTTCTTGCAGGCGCTCGGTCAGCCAATGATCAAGCTGATATTGAGAACTCTGTGGAACTTCGACAAAGCGGATTCCGGCATGACCAGTTCCGTCGAGCCAGGCGACTTCGCCTTTGAGCTCCAGCGAAATGTTTGTTTCTGGGAGCGTGAAGCGGAATTCCATTTTTGCATCCTTCGGCAATTTGCCGAGAATGCGAACCGCCATGCCGCCCTCGCTCAGGTTGGTTGCTGTAGCGGTCATTTCCTGATTATGCGGAAGGATGACGCGCAGCTGCATGTCCAGCGGATGGCGGAAGTAACGCCGCCGCTCCCGCACCATGAAATTGAGGGCTGCATTAAAACAACGCGAGGCGTGCAACAAGGTCAGCGGTTTCTGCAACACAAAATTGGCACCGAACTGAAAGGCCTGCTGCGTCGTGGTCTTGCCATTCAATACCGCAAACGAAACCGACTTGGCATTGCTTTGTGTTTGACGAAGGCCCCGCAGGAGTTCAACGCCGTGTTGCATATCATCGCAGTCGATGATCACGGCATCGAACTTGCGCTTTGCCAACAGCTCGCTGCCCGGCTGGATCTCCGGGCAAACCTGGAGATTGACCGAGATTTTCTCCAATGCCGGGCGAAGCACGCCCAGCAAGTCGGAGTCCCGGCTAATCAGAAGAGATTCCAAGTCCATGATTTCTCATACTAGTGGCCGCCGGTCAGTTAGCAAAGTAACCTAGGTACTCTCGGTAAGGGCAACAAAAAAGCCGGCTGTTCGTAACCGCGAATCGGTTTCCAAAGTCATGAAAGCGGAGAAATATTTCTTCTCTTCCGTTTTTCTCTGGATTCTTACATCCCGCACCGCGAAACTAGCTGCGTGGGAGAAATCGCTTATTTGTCGGTAGGGTCGAACCTTGGAGATCGTGCCGCGAACCTGCGCACGGCCGTCGCGCAACTGGATGCGGCAGGCCGCCTGGTTGCGGTCTCCGCGATCTATGAGACCCAGCCGGTGGACGTTCCGAACCAGCCCTGGTTTCTGAACTGCGTGGCGGCGATATCGACCGACCTCACGCCGCGAGAACTGCTGGCGGCGCTCTTGCGGGTAGAAGCCATGATGGGACGGCTCCGCATGAGCGAGAAAGGTCCACGCAAGATCGATATCGACATCGTGCTCTACGGAGACCGGGTGGTGAACGAGCCGGACTTGAAGGTACCGCATCCGTCGATGCACCTCCGCCGGTTTGTTCTGGAGCCGCTGGCTGAGATTGCTCCCGATGCGCGTCACCCCCTTCTGGGAAAGACTGCGCAAGAGCTTCTGGCGGCACTGACGGAGCGACAGACGGTGCGGCGGATTTAACTTTCCGCCCTGCTTTACGGGATGACGATTCGGCTGGCCGCCCCTTCAGCGCCGGCGAGCGCCGACTGTTTTTCGGGGAATTGAGCCAGCAGAAAATCGACGAATCCCCGCGACTTCGGCCTACCCGAAGTTCGTGAGAGACCCATCCGCAGGAGAAATACCAGCGTCTTCAGAACGTCGGAATCCCGCAGTCGCGTTTGGCCGCGATGCTGTTGCTCGGCGGCGCGAAATTCTCTGACCATGGTCTCGATTTCGCGAACGATACTCTGATGCACCAGATTCGCGGTCGGCGGCTCGTAGATGAGGCTGGAGTTGATCAGCGTCTGATAGCTCTTGGCGAGAGAACTCAAAGCCGCGATCAGGTCACGATCATTGAGCGGACGACCCTCGAGATCGCGATTGGCCCGCGCGCTTTTGGCAAGCGCGAAGCTGAGTCCGAGGATCAGCTC
>DATEBK010000105.1:0-7429 GCA_035287825.1 Terriglobales bacterium | reverse complement strand
GTCCCCATTACGGCGGCAGGCTACATCGGAGTGTCCCCGGAGAAAGGTGACAGCGTCTCCGGCATAATCAACTTCATGCGCAACATCGGCGGCAGTATCGGAACTTCATTGGTGACCACTTTGATTATCCGGCGCTCTCAGTATCACCAGCAAATCCTCGTTGGTCACGTCACTCCCGATACTCCTGAATTTCGTTCCGCACTCCACGCACTGAGTTCAAAAGCCGCACATTCCGGGCTTCGAGCCACGGACGCCCACAACCAGGCCATTGCGAGGTTCTACGACGTAGTGAATCAACAAGCACACGCGCTGTCTTATATGGACACGTTTTGGATCTTGGGCGCGCTCTGCTCGGTCATGTTCGTTCTCGCTTTTTTCTTGAAAAAGAATGACCCCCGAGCGGGCGGCCAGGTTGCGGCCGGTTAGGGATTTTCATGATGATTCGAGCCGTGACTATCGAACGTGAATTTGGCTGTGGCGGTTCAGAGATCGCTGCCAAACTGGCCGAACTTCTGGGCTGGAAGCTGTGGGATCACGAACTGATTCAGGAGATCGCACGGCTGACCAACAGCACGCCGCAAGCAGTCGAGCAGCGAGAATGGAAAAATGATCCTGCGGTTTATCGCGTCTTTAAGTCTTTTCTCAGGGGAGCATTCGAGGGGGCCCTACCGCCAACCGATCGGCTGGAACTGCTTGATGCGCGCCGAATCGCCGCCGTTTCAGAAAAGGCCGTCAATCACGCGCTTTCTGGCGGCCCGTGCGTAATCGTTGGCCGGGGCTCGCAATATTTTCTTCGCGATCGCAAGGATGTCTTTCGAACGTTCCTCTATGCTTCTCGCACCTCTAAGATCCACAGACTGATCACTGCTGGAACACCCCAGGAAAAGGCAATAACAGACGTTGACACGATTGACAGAGATCGCGCTGCCTTCATCAAGAGATACCTTAACCTGAAGTGGCCTGACATCCACCTCTATGACGCGATGTTCAATACGGAGAGAGGGGATTCTTTTGTCGCTGAAACGCTTGCTCACTGCGTCCAACAGATTACTGGACGGACTTCAGCGGTACCCGAATTCACTATGAAGGGCTAGCCGTGATGCATGAAGCCCCACTTTCGGAGCGGATGATTGGGGATATGTCTGGTGCACGGGTAGGCGAAGGTTGTACGTTGGCGCGATTGAGGGACGGTACGGTCGCGCAATTAGCCGCTGAATTGGAAGGGCGATGACGGAGTGCGCAGCCAAAGTGAGGGTGAGCTGAGGGCGGCGCGAGTTTGAACGATCAGACGGAGAAGCCCGGTTTGGTGCGCCGTACCAGGCTCCGCGACTTTGCACGCCTTCGAGCGTGGCTGCCAATACGTTAAGACGCTTTTCCGCCGGAACGGCATTCGAAACCGGAGCGTCCAGGCACAGGGCCGGTTCATCCACAAACAACAGGACAGGCAGTCCAGCTGATTGCAGGTGGTCGATCTGCCAACCGATGATCTGCGAGACATGGAATGCGATGGCTGCAAAAAGGGCTGGATCGGCCAGGAAAGGCCGGCCTTTTTGAACAGAAACGCCGACAGTGTGATCGCGCCCTCGAATTGCCCCTTTGACCGCTATTGCGGAACTGAAGAGACCCTATCTTTCTGTGTTAGCAAGGAATTCTCGCGGAGACGGGTTAGCGCCGGACTGCTCTCTCTGCTAACAAGTCTGCAGTGCGGAGAAGTCAGCCTGGATTGATCCGAAATTTGCGGGAAACGGACGCAATTTCGCGATTCTTGCTCTCAAACCGGACTGGAGAACGTGTCGCGCTTCGCTCTGCCGCCTGGTTTTTCTGCCATTTTCTCCGTAAGGCATCTGAGCAGTCCGGTTTTATGGGCTCCGTCTGGCGAATGGAATGCGATCATAAAGCATCAGCCGGTATTCCCCATGGGGCTATTGTAGCTTCGCGTATTCGGCTTTCGCTGCTTTATAGATGGGAATGCTGGGATCGGCGTCCTTCCACAGGTTGAGAAAATCTTTGTAGGCTGCCACGGCGCGCGCACGGGCAGCGTCGGCCTCAGCCCCTTGCAGCGTTTTCGATTCGAGCGCATTGGCCCGCGCTACTCCTACGTGCGCCAGTGCTCCGGTCCAGCAGTTCCACACGATTCCGTTATGGTCGAGGATCGTTTGAAACTCGCGGGCGGCAGCGCTACCTTCTCCGGCAGCCAGGTAGGCCTCGCCACGAATGTAGGCGGGGTAGAGACATGAGGTGCTGACCTCAAACGGATTTACAGCGAACTCGATTGGCGGAGACGCAGGTTGCAAATCTTTGATCGCCTCACCGGGATTTCTGTCCTGGAGTGCCAATTGCGCCCGAACCGGCGGAAGCAAGAGAAGTTGCATCTGCGTATGCACTGGAAAACGTTTGTTCAGATCGTTTGCCAGCGATCTGGCTCGCGCACCATCTCCCATCATTGCCAATGCGAGCGCCGCTTCCGCGGACACCCCCGCACTTTCTGGATCCATCTTCAGGCCAGCCGCAGCAACTTGTTTCGCCGCTGCCAAGTTGCCGAATGCAGCCTCGCGGACCGCCGCGTTCTCCAGGCGTAAGGCTCCGGTTTCCTTGCTGTCAGCGTGAATCGCGGAATCGACCGCTTGCTTGGTCAGCGCACGCGCCTTGCGGATATGGCCGGAGTATGACTCCGTGTCCGCTGCGAGCGCAAGCCCGGAGTTCTCCTCCGGCTTCCCGGCAAACCAGCGCTGTTGTTCTGCCATGGCTGGAGCATCGCCAGCCAGGAAGGCTAAGGCATATCGCATCTGCCTCAGCACGAAGTCATCCAGGCTTCGCGCCTGTGCCTGCTGAATCGTTTGCTTTGCCGCGTCTAAACGCTGCAAGGCTAATAAGCTGGAGGCGAGATTACCGTAAACGAGAACGCTATCGGGAGTGAGGCGGAGCTGTTCTCGATAAGTTTCCGCCGCTTTCTCGTGCTCTCCCTCCTCGTTATAGGTGAGGCCGAGGCCCACATACGCCGGGTAATTTGGATAGCTCCGGATTTCCTCTTGATAGGTGGTCGCAGCTTTATCCAATTCTCCGGTCACATTGACGTAATAGACTGTGGCAATCATCAACTTCTCAAATTCGCTCACATGCTCCTGCAACTGGAAAGCCTTGGTGTAGTACTCAGCCGCGCGCGCAATCTCACCCATGCCTTCGTAATCTGCGCCAGCGGCGCGATAAGCCACGGCAAATCTCGGGTCCAGTTCGATCGCCCGCAGATGGTACGGCAGCGCGGCGGCCTCTCCTTTTCCTAAGAGAATCCTGTGGCCTTGGCTAAAAGCCTTCAAAGCTTCCAGCGAAGGTGTAGTCACTTCAACCAGCGGCACGTCAAACCTCTGTAAAGTATTCAGAGATTCGCCCAGTTGGACGCGCAGCCCTGAGGCCGCATGGCCCAAAACATCAAGAACTTTATCCCGGGATGCAGCCGTACCCTGCTGCTCCGCCAAAGTACGCCCGCTCTCACAATCAACTCCTTTTAGCTGCAGCACATATTCGCCGCCTAGACCGGCAATGGCACCGGCAATGTAGGCTTTGCTGCCTGCGCGCTGGCAAAGTTCGCGGGCCACTTCGCCGGTGATTTTTGTGTTCGCGGGCAGCGTCATTTCTTTCAAAATCTTCGCGACCTTGCCATCCGGAATCACGTTCAGAAAAGGCGACTGCTTCAAAGCAACGAGGAGCCCGGTTTGCAGCGCGTCATCGAATACTTCATTGCCCGTCGTGTTGGTGAAGTCGGCGAGCAGGACGGTGTCCTTTTCGGTGAGCTTCCTGATTCCATACAAACGATGGTAGAGTCCACCGCCGATTGCGATTGCAGCCAGTAAAGCGGCGATCACAAGGATCTTTCTGGATCGCGCATTTCGCCTGAGAGGCGTTCCTTCACGCACAGAGCGAACCTGCTGCCCGTCGATGGCCTCGGTCTTCTCGGTACTGGTGGTCGAGGGGCGTTCGTAAAAGACTGGCACGTACCCGCCTTTGGGCAACTCGATGATAATGGGGTCGTTCGCACCAGATCCCGCGTAGTATTCCGACAGCTTCTTTCGCAGCCGTCCCGCCTCAATCCGCACCACCGGATCATCTTTCGGGTCGTAATCCTGAGGACGTTCGAATACCTCGACCCCTATCAAATATTCCTTGATCCGCTCTTCGCCGGCCAACGTGCCTTCGACAATGAAGCGCAAGAATTGGCTGGGCCGGCGAGCGTTAAGAAAGGTAGGAGACGAGAGGATGCGCTGCAGCTCCTCTTGTATGCTCGCTGCCGGAATAGAGACTTGGATCGCTACCCGGGCGAGCTGCTCAGGACTCTCCTTCATACAAATTCACCTCACGCTGGCTACCGAACGCGCTAGCAGAAGTCGACGGAATTCCTCGGGGGGAGGACAGATCAGTGCGGCGCCCTACATGGCAACTGGCCCGTGTAAACGTAAGATATCACGGCTTGATACCGTAACAATACCCCTTCACCCTTGCGCGCGTCCCCGAACTAAGTGCATGCTCCGGCGTGAAATCTGGTGCGATGCCCCTTCCCGGCGAGCACCGGATAAGAATCATTAGGGAGAATCGAAATGACGGAAACACGGAAAAATATCTTTGTTAGAAGCGCCATTTGTAAAGCTACCCTGGCTGTTTTCGCGCTCTGCGGGTGGGCCGTTTCATTGCCCGCGCAGAATGTCCAGCCGAAGGCAGCCCCCGCATACGTTTACTGGACTAATGCCAACAATGGGACGATTGGCCAGGCGACGACCACAGGGACGGACATAGACCAAGACTTCATTACAACTGGCGAGGGGGTTGGGGGTGGAGGCCTGACAGTCAATACGGACTACATTTACTGGACCGGGGCTAATGGCGGATCCGCAACTAACATCGGTCGCGCCAATCTTAATGGCACCGATCCGAACGAAGATTTCATCACGGGCGCCTCGAATCCATGCGGGGTCGCAGTGAGCGCCTCATACATCTATTGGGCCGGTGACGTAGGCGACTTCATTGGGCGGGCCAACCTCGACGGCAGCGGCGTGAATCAAGAATTTATCGAAACCGGCACCGGAGTGTGTGGCGTCGCGGTCACCAACTCTCACATCTATTGGGCCAACTATGAAACCGGCTCGATCGGCCGTGCGACGATCGAAGGCACCAAAGTGGACCAGAACTTTATCAGCGGAGCAGGTTCAGGTTCGGGAATCGCGATCCATGGCGGGTACATCTACTTCACTTCCAATGGCGGCACCGGCATCGGGCGTGCGAAGGTCAGCGGAACCGAAGTGAACCCGAATTTCATCACCGGCCTTAACGGTGAGATTGCCTTCCTCGCAGTCGGCAAGTACATCTTCTGGGCGGATTGGGGAGATCGCGGCACCTGCAGCAATCCTGGTCCAACCTGCACGATCGGACGGGCTAATCTCGACGGCACGGATGTGAATCAGAACTTCATCACCGGGACGGATGGCGGCTTCGGCATCGCTGTGACAGCCGGGAACCCATAGGATGGTAGGCGCGACAGGATGGTGGTTTCTCGCAGTGAATCCTCGGTCGCGATTGCCGACTCTCGAACCCGGAACTCATCGGGCAACGACGCCTTTTGCAATTGCGCTTCGGCCCTTCGGGATAAGTAATCGGGGACGGATTCGCAGTTGGGTGCCCGTCCCCGAACCTCTCCCGTCCCTCAGCTCATTTTGTGCTGCCGTGAGCGAGTGGCGCGGATTGCACCAGTCCCGTCTGTCTTTCCTTCATGGGGCTCATGCCGGGGTTCTGTTCCCGTGGAGATGGCGAGTTTGGAGCTGCCGGGATTGTCGCGGGCATGCGCTGCCGCACCCTTGCAATCCGCTCCTCCATCTTCTTGCGTCCCTCGGTGAGATCCGCGAGACGAACGGTTTCATAGTTCTTGCGCTTGGCTATGATGCGGTAATCGAAGGCGATGCTGGACGAGCCGTGATGCAGTTCCCGAACTTCAAATCCGGAGGGCGTGAGGTTGGTGACGTATAGCCCTTCGCATTCGCCGCGCGGGGTGAGGAAGACGTGATAGTCGAGATCGGTGTTAACGGTTTGCGCGAACGTCGGTTCAAGATCGATGCGCGCCGAGCCGCCGGAGAGTTGGCCTGAACCGTAGTCCTCAAACCAGTTTTCGGGAGCTTCCACGGCGTAGAGCGCTACCTTGCGCGCGCCGCCATCGACCGGCACAACGGCGGACTTGCTGCCACTACAGCCGAAATTGCCGTTATTATCGATTTCGCAATATCCACCAGGCCCCCCGACGCTCATAGCGAATGCGCTGGCATCGTTGGCTGGCGCGTCGTTGTATACCACCAAGGCTGGGTCTCCGTTGTCGCTGTCGTTAATGAAGTAGCCCCCGACTCCCAGCACGGCGGTCCCTTCCACGGCTATGCCCGATGACGTAGTCCCGGACACCCCCACGTTTGCGCCCGTGCCGTTGGCGTTGCCCCACACCCCGGTGGAACCGTTGCCATACGTTCCGTAGCTGCCGGTAATAGTGCTGTTGCCGGCTACGCCGGTGGCGCCATAGCCGACCACCCCATTGCTTCCACTGCTGCTTCCCGCATCGCCGTACAATGCGATGCTGCCGTTAACGGTCGTGTAGCCCGCCACACCGGTCGCGCCGTAGGCTACTACCCCGTTACTACCGCCACTGGAACCGGCGTTGGCGTACACCCCCGTACCACCCGAACTGGAGGAGCTAGCCGTGAGACCCCCGTTGATCACCTGCGGGTATGCAAACGTGTTCTCTGCCCCTACCAAAGCATAGGTCTCATTAAGCGCAGTGGTGTTCAGGTTCAGCGTCACATTGCCGCTCGTGCCACCGCCGGTTAGATCAGCGCCAGCCGTCACACCAGTGATCGTGCCCGTGCCTGCGGATGAGCACGCCCACGCGCTGCCGCTCCACTGCAACACCTGGTTCGCCGCGCAGCCATTGGTCAGGCTGAGATTGAGCGTGCCGCTCGTGCCTCCTCCGGCCAGCCCGCTGCCAGACGCCGTGTTCACACCCGTGATCGTCCCATCGCCGCCCGCGAACGCAATATCCAGTTCCGCCGGATGGCTCGTCGTCGTGTTCTCTTTGCTGTCAAATGTCGCATTGAATGAACTGTTCGCCACCAGCGCCAGGCCGTTGTTAGTCTCGCTGCCATTCAGCCACGCCTGCACCGCTGAGGTGACGTTGACCAGGATGTACTGATTCGTGTCCGCCGTCGTGACTGTGATGTTCGAGGCGATGGCGGTGCCTAGCGGCGGCGCATTACTGGCGTCGATGGTGCCCTCCGACCACGCGCCGTTGACATAATCGATGTTAAAGCTGCCTGCGGTCGTGACGGCATTGACGTAGAGCTTCAAAGTGGCTTGGCTGATGCTGGCCGTGGCTGGAATCGACGCCAGATTGAATTGAATGTAGGTG
>DATEBK010000104.1:0-2679 GCA_035287825.1 Terriglobales bacterium | reverse complement strand
GATTTCCTCGAGGGAATACCGGTTCGCCGCCCGCCAGGACATCACGGGCTACGTGGCTCGCCAATATCGCACCCAGGGTCAAATCGATACCAGCTTCGGAATGAGTTATGGGATCCGTTTCTAAAGGAATCGAAAAGCTCGGGGCCGCTGGGTTAGTGCTGGAAGCGATTCTGGCCTCACTACTGGGAATCTTTCTCCTCATCGGATTCATCGTGTTGCGGCGCTGGTACCGTGGCCGATATTTTCAGAAGAGAAATGAGCGTACCGTTGCCTTGCGCTCCCAATGGAATGACATCCTCTCCGGCAAGATCCCCGCCGAAGACTGGCGTTTCAAAGCGCTCGACTGCGACATCGTTCAATCCATTCTGCTCGATAGTATCGAGACGTCGCCGACCGACGAGTTGCCCCCGCTGCTGGATTGCCTTCGCGTCAGCGGGTTACTGGATATGCGGATTTACGAAGCCCGAACATCGCGCGGATTAAAGCAACGAACCGCGCTGTTGGCTTTGGGCCGAACTCGCGCCAGAGAAGCAATTCCTGCTCTGGCCGCAGGATTGGATTCGAATTTGCGCGAAACTCGAATCGCCGCGGTCCGTGGCCTTGGCCGCACGGCCCGCATGGAGGCCGCCATCCCAATTCTCGATCGCATCGTCACTGGCCGGTTCGATGCACCCGAACGTTCTTTGAAAAACGCGTTGGTAAATTGTTGCCGGTCCTACCCCGAGGTATTGGTCAACTACGTTGAGCAAACGCAGGGACCGGTTCGCGAGCTGCTGGCACGCGTGCTCGGCGAGTTGGCATCTCCCTCACTCGGTGAGGAGTTGCTCGTCCTCGCCTCTGATGTTCTGCCAGAAGTGCGCGCGTCCGCCGCACGTGCTCTCGGCAATACCAACTCCTCCTATACATTGCCTGCGCTCCACACATTGGCTGCCGATCCAGAATGGTTTGTTCGTCTGCGCGCAGTAGTTGCGCTTGGACAAATCGAAAACGTCGGCAAGATCAGGATCTTGTTGCGCTCCCTCTGTGATGCCAACCGCCACGTGCGTCAGCGCGCGGCCTGGGCGCTCGCGCGGATGGAGCCTCAACTCGATCAAATCCTCGAAGATGTGGTAGCTACCAAAGACGATTATGCCCTGCAGGCATTTGTCTCTGAACTCGAGCGGTCCGGCGCCGTCGAAAAAATTGTCGGCGGCTTTGCTGGTGCCGGTCGGCACTCTGCCGAATCCGCGTTGATGGAAGTTGTAGCGGAAGCGAGAAAACGAGTGGAACTCACCGGTAAGGCCGTGGCAGCCTCGGCCGGGTCGCTCTGACCATGCATTTTCTCGCCATCTCGAACGATACCCTGTTCATCTACTACGCGCTATCCAATGTTATTTACCTTGGACTGCTGATCGTTGCAATTGTCAGGAACGTCCTCCACCGTCATCGTCTCGAGAGTCAGCGCCTGGAGCTGGTGAAAGCTTCTCCCTTCACTCCCCCCATAACTCTCATCGTTCCTGCGCACAACGAAGAACGTTCAATCGTCGGCAGCGTCGGGGCTCTGCTTGGTCTCGAATATCCCAGCCTCGAAGTCATCGTCGTCAACGACGGATCGGAGGACGCTACCATGGAAAAACTGCGGCAGGCCTAGCGTGCTACTCCGCACGCCGGCCGCTCCTGACGGTGCAGGCAAGGCATTGTACCGATAAAGCTCATGCCGCTGCTGGCTGCCCCGCGACATCCATGTAACCCTCCATCGCCTGCGTCAACTGTGAATCCACTTCATCGGCGATAGTCATGACATCGGGCAACACCAAACTGAAGTCCAGAGCGCCAAGATTCTTCTGCAACGTTCCGAAGAGTGTTACTTGAAGTATTCGTGAATCCTGCACCAGCATGGCCGAAGTATAGCCTTGCGACCTTCGCAATTTGCCATGGGCCACGGCAGCATCGGAGTTGATGGAATCGCCTTCCTCTACGGTGATGTGGGGCAATCTGAGGCGTGCAATCAAGTCGTCAATCAGCTTGGGAAGATATCCCGTGCGCTCATCGTCGCTAAGAGCGACACGGCTAAGCTCCGCGTTCTTCTTGACCCTCATCAGCCAGTCTTCGACGATGAGGCCAGTACAACGTTGTAATATTTCCGCCACTCTTTCTTTTGACGTCGGGACAGCAAGAGTCGAAGTGAGCAGCTTATCCCGGACGAGATCGGCCAGTTTCTTAGCCTCGAATGGTTTCACGATGATTTCATCCGCTTCCAGAAGGATTGCTTCCATGGCGCTTTTCACGTCGGGGTAGCCACTGACCAGCAGCGTAAGTGCCTTCGGTTGGAGGTGCCGCATCGCGGTAATCACTGCAAAGCCATCGCTGGGGCTCGGCATGTGCAGATCAGTGATTAGGACATCGAAGCTTTCGGTGGTGATAAGCTTCAAAGCTTCTGGTACGTTCGCCGCAGAAACCACTGCGAAGCCCTTATGCTCTAGGGTCTGACTCATCATGTCGCGGATGGCGTCGTCATCATCCACAAGCAGAACCTTGTGGGCGACACGGGGTTCGGTCGGAGTCATACTGCACCGCCTCTCTTCACGAACTGACTCTAGTGTGTCTCGGTTGTATGGCGGAATATGTTCAAAAGTGAACAGTTATAGAGCTGGTCAATAGATATGTTGCCGAATGCTATAACTGGAAATGCAGCCATGG
>DATEBK010000103.1:0-18899 GCA_035287825.1 Terriglobales bacterium | reverse complement strand
AGGCCGGAGCGAGTCGACGAAAACACCCTCTTCATGGCCGCGTCGAACACGAAGGGAATGACGACGCTTCTGTTGTCGGAACTGGTTGACGAAAAAAAGCTGCGCTGGGATGAGCCGGTGACCGAAGTCTTTCCCAGCTTCAAACTCGGCGATGCCGACACAACCAGGAAAGTGCTGGTGAAGAACCTGATCTGCGCCTGCACCGGATTGCCACGGCAGGATCTGGAATGGATTTTCGAATTCAAGAACGCGACGCCGGAATCCACGTTAGCGTTGCTGGGAACGATGCAGCCCACCAGCAAGTTTGGCGAGGTCTTCCAATACAGCAATATGATGGCCGCCGCTGCGGGATACATTGGTGCACATCTCGTCTATCCGAACCTGGAACTCGGCGCTGCCTACGACAAAGCGATGCAGCAAAAGATTTTCGATCCGCTGGGGATGAAATCGACAACCTTCGATTATGCTCGCGCTCTCGCCGGTAATCACGCCAGCCCGCATGGGGACGACGTGGACGGCAAGCCCAGCGTGGCCAACATGGCCTTCAATTATTCGATTGTCGCAGGTCGTCCGGCAGGCGGTGTCTGGACTTCGTCCGCGGATTTGATCCGGTACGTTCAACTCGAGCTTGCTCTCGGAAAGCTGCCTGACGGCAGACAACTGGTATCGCCGGAGAATTTGTTGATGCGGCGTACCCCGCAGATCGCGGTTGGCGAGGACCAGACGTATGGCATGGGATTGATCGTGGACCGCAAGTACGGCATCCCGGTCGTGAGTCACGGCGGCAGCCTCGCCGGCTTCAAGAGCAATCTTTACTTTCTGCCGGAGTCCGGTATCGGGGCCTGCTGCTCACGAACTCGGATAATGGCGGGCTCCTTCTTGGTTCCTTCCAGCGTCGGTTGCTGGAGTTGGTATTCGACGGCAAACCCGAAGCCGTCGCCGATGTTGCCGCCGCAGCCACGCGCCATAAAACTGCATTGGCCAAAGAACGGGAACGACTTGTTGTGCCGGCCGATCCGGCGCTGTCGGCTGGTCTGGCCCGGCGCTATTCCAGCAAAGAGCTCGGAACCCTTGACGTGCTGAGCCAGAACGGCGTGACCACCTTCGATTTCGGCGAGTGGAAGAGCGCCGTTGCCTCCCGCAAGAATGACGATGGCACGATTTCATTCATCACCATCGATCCCACCAACTCCGGATTCGAATTCGTAGTCAGTGAGCGTGGCGGCAAGCGAGTGCTCATCATCCGCGATGGGCAGCACGAGTACGTTTTCAACGAGACAGCGTGATGGACGGCCTGGCGTAGACCCACGAGTTCTCGTTCAGCATGACAGAGTGGAGGATAGTTCAAGGCTAGAGAGCTCTACTGGCGGCGTTTGCGGTCGTATTCGAATTCAACGAGGCCGTCGCGGTAATCGAGCTTCAGTTCAAGTTGGCGCAGCATGTCGTAGCCGAGAAAGCCGGAGATTTCGGTTCCCATTTCGCTGCTGATGGTCTCGAGATCGAACGTAATGATGTCTTGATTCGGTTCGCGCAAGCCTCCGAAACGCAAATTTGCCTTGGTGCTGTAAACGTTTTGCACGCGGCCGCTCAATCCGCGGATGCGCTCGAAGTTATCGGCGCCGACTTTTCCCATCTGTTGTCCGGCGCGCAACGAAAGAACATTGCTGGAGGCGCCTGTGTCGAGTCCGAAGAGAAACGGTTTGGAATCGTTGACATTGGTCGGCACCATGATCATGTGGCCGAAGCGGAAGACCTTGGTCCAGTTGGCCATTTCGGGGGCGATGTAGCGGTCTTTAGGGAGAAAATCCGCGGGATGAGAACCGGCCGGCAGATTTTTTTCGGCGGCGGAGTCCTGCTCCACTCCTTCGCTGTTTAGCGATTTCGGAGCTACGGAATCTTCCGGACGCTGTGGTAGCGGAGACAGTTTCAACCACATTCCGGGAAGATCAATGTCGACCAAATAGCTGGCGAAGACGTCGGCGCCAATCAAGCCATCCTGGTTGGCCACGGAATTTTGATTACTCACGGTCACAAGACAATCCTGGAACTCTAGTTCACCGATGCGGATGTGGTCGACGACGGCGATGTAACCGTTTTGGCCGCCTTGATCGCCTATGCCTCCAAAATGAATGGTGGAAATGCGCGTCAGTCCGGCGTTTTCGCCGACTCTGTGGCTGAGGATAATTCCGCTGGCGCCGGTGTCGAGTTCGAGGTGAACGTCCTGGTCATTTATCTTTGCCGGCAGACCGATGCCTTGGGACCCGGCCAGACCCCAACGGCGTCGTCCGGTTTCCACCACCATGGTCTCGAGTTTGGTTTCGGTGCGCTCTACATTGCTCACCAGAGTGCAGGAGTGAAGCGGCTTGTCGATGGTGGCTTTCAGGAATTCCAATTGTTCGGTCAGTTGACGGCGTTCTTCTTCGGAGAGCGGGCCGCGGAGATTGGCCTCAATGGCGGCGAGTTTTTCTTTGCGTGTAAGTGTGCTCTGCCACGCTGCGCGAACTTCGGGATTGCCGGGAGCAATGTCGTGCGCGATTTTCAACTCCCCATAGGCAATGCGATACATCGAGTAGGCGCGATACACCCGCGCGAGGCCGAGGTAGGCGTGGACTTCTTTGGGGTCGAGTTTTTTGGCGGCGAGGTAAGATGCCTCGGCATCGTACATGGAGGCGAGGCGAAACTGGACATCGCCTTTCGCCGCGAGCAGGGCGGCGGAGTCGGGATACGAGGCCAAAGCATCGTTCACCGCTTCGAATGCCTCATCAATTTTCTGCCGGCGCAGCATCGACCGGACGACGCCGACTTCGGCGGGCACGAGCTTCGGGTCGTTTTTCGACACAGCGCCGTTCGACGCCGTGTTCTTCAGCAGCGCTTGATAACTTGTTTCGGCTTCGGCGAATTTTCCGGCGCGATAAAGCTGGTCGGCAGCGGCGATTTGCGTGTCGAGATCGGGAGGCTTGGCATCTTGACCGAGAATTTCGCTTCGAATTGAAAATTGCAGGAAAAGAAGAATGAGAGCAGGGAAGAACCAACGCAAGCGAAAAATCGACCTCATGCAGTTTTCGGGTTGAGCCGCGCGGCGATCGATTCGAGCAGTTGAGCTGCGGCCTCGCCTGCATGTTGCGTGGAAAACTCGCTGCCCAATTCGATGAGCGGAAGCTTGGCGCAGGCATCGCGAAATGCTGGCGGCGAGCTCGGGGTTACCGTCATGCCGGAGCCAGCCAGAACGAGATCGAAACGACTAACGCGCATGAGGAGAACGGCATCGGACACGCGGCCGCTACTCTGCACATCGTATCCCGCGTGGCGGAGCAGTTCTCGCAAGTAGGCAAGCACGTCGGCGTTAGAGTCGAGACAGAGAATGCTGCGGCCCGTGGTAACGGGTGCAGCGGCGCGATCTCCAGGACGGTAAAACGCGGCGACGGCTTTCTCCTCTGAGTCGTGCGAGTCAAATACCGCCGTCAGGCGCGACATCTCGAGAACTTTGCGCACGAAGTCCGGAACGTTGCACAGCTTCAAGTCTCCTTTAGCCTGCCGAGTGGTAGTCAAGGCGCGGACCATAGTGCCGAGTCCGCTGCTATCGACGAATCCAACCTCGCCAAGGTGCAAGACGATGGAGCGGCGGTCGCGCAGCAGCCAAGTCACATGCTCCCGGAGCGAATCACTCTCGCGTCCCGCTACGATGCGTCCATTGCAGTGAACGACGGTGACGCGTCCAACCTCACGGGTATCAAGCGATAAGGGCAAAAGTTCTCCAGATGCGGCTGCGGTTGAGCCTGCGAAATCGCCACATTATATGCCGGTCAGCTAAGGGACGGCAGAAAAAACGGGGAATCGCTCTAGGCGCAGTTTGGCAGCGCCAGCATCCCGATGAGCAACATAAAGATCATCGCCGCAGTATGTATGTTCCATCCTTGAAATGCTAGCCTGAAAACGCGATGCGCAAACTCCTCGTCGCCGCACTCATTGTGTTCTCCCTGGTTGCGCTGACGGCAAGCTTGTCGGCCGCATCTGCCGCGCCCTCGACTGTCAACCACTGGACCGTCATCAGCCAGCCCGTTCGCCTGGTGAACGGAAGTCCGGTACTTTTCCGCGTTACCACCCCGCATCGCGTCCATACGCTCTCCGGCAACTGGCTGGGGCATGAGATCGCATTCAGCTTCGACCCGGCGAGCAAAACATGGTTCGCACTTGCGGGAGTCAGTCAGGAAACTAAGCCGGGAGTTTATTCGCTCGCGCTTAACGCCGAAAATTTGCCCGCAGCTGCGAACGATGCCTCGATTTCCTTCGAAAAGAAAATTCGCGTGGAACGCCAGCGCTATCCGCGTGTGCTGCTGAAAGTTCCCACTCGTTATACCGCTCCGAGTCCTGAAGATCAGCACGAAATCGAACAGGGCAAAGCAATCAAAGCCGACGCGTTTAAGACGGTCACCGATGAGCGCGAGTGGAAGGGATCCTTTGCGCCTCCGGTCGAGGCGGCCATCTCGGATGTGTTTGGCGTGGAGCGTGTCTTCAATGGATCGGTCCAAAGCACACACCAGGGGCTCGATTTCCGCGTGCCCAGCGGAACTTCGGTCGCGGCTGCCAATCGCGGACGCGTCATCGTGGCGCGGGCACTTTTTTTTGAGGGCAATTGCGTGATGATCGACCACGGACAGGGACTACTGACAATCTACATGCATCTCTCGAAATTTCTGGTGAAAGAAGGCGACCAGGTCGACAAGGGGCAGGCGATTGGACTGAGCGGCGGCACTGGACGCGCGACCGGTCCGCACCTCCATCTTGCCGTGCGCTGGCAGGGAGTATACCTGGATCCGCAGGTGCTGCTGAAGTTGAAGTTGCCGTGATGAAATTGCGCTAGTAACCTGCAGCTAGCAGCGCATCTTCCGCATCCCACATGCCATCGCGGAAGGTCACGCTTTTTCCTGAAATAGCGGGAATGCGCTCGCCGGGCACGATGATTCCAACCAGATTCAACGGATCAGCGGCGGCGATGACCACGCGTGCGGGGTTGGCGCCCTGCGGCAGCTTGCGCTGCGCGCGCAACGACTCGACAGCCTCGGGAAGCGCGAATTGCTCTCCCAGAAATCCATCGACAAAACGGCCGCCGCGCACTTCACCGCGATCTTCCAGACGGCGGTAGCCGATCTGCAATTCGCGCCAGCGCGGCAGGTTGGTTTCGCGCACCAGCAAGTCACGAAAGACCACGCCGTAACGGCGCAGCAACATCCAGCAGCAGGATTCGACGCTGCGATCCCGGTCGGCGCCTTCCGCATGCAGCAAAGACCAGCGCCCGGGAGCGTGGCGCGGCCGGCGGACTTTTCCCAGCTTGCTTCCCAGACCGTTACCCGATGGAGACTGCTGTTTCGGCGTCACCAGTGCCCGCAGGTTTTCAAATCCGTCAGCGGTCACCAGACCGGCTGCAACCAGCTCCCAGAGCCCGGTTTCCACTTCGGCTTTGAGGCGGCCCGTGCCGCGAACCATGTCGGGGAAGAACAGAGCTCCGCGCTGCTTGAGCAATTCGAGCAAAGCTTGCGCGACCGAGCTCAGAAACGAAGCAGCGGAATTGTCAGCGCTGGGGTGATGCGCGCGCATCCAATCGGCGTCTTCGCGGACGAAGAATGCAATCGGCGCGACGCGAGTGGGGATCACACGGCGCCGGATCTCGTGCCCATTTTCGTCAGTGCCCGCGGCTTCGAGGGTTGCGGGATGCGGCGACAGCCGTCCCCATCCGACGGCGCCCGCCAGACAAAGCTGATCGAGGAATGCGGGATCGTAATCGGAAATTCTGCGCGCGAGCACAAAGCGCTCCCATGAACTGGCGGGAATTTCGAAGCCCTGCAGTTGGCGGATGACCTCGAGTGTTCCATGCTCGCCGCGCACTTGCGTGCCTGGAGCGATATGCTGCCAGCGCAACAGCCAATTCATGAACTGCGATGCCGTGACGGGAGCGATCTGCTTGCGCAATGTCGCGACGGTCAGTCGGTGAATACGCGCCAGCAGGCGCCGTTCGCACCACTCGACAACTGGTTCGCGTTGCGTGCCAACAGTAGAGTCGAACTCTGCCGGACGAAATTTGCCCCGAAGAATCGATCCGCTCGCTTCCATGCGGAGCAAAGCCTTTTCGATCTCGGACGCCGGCAGTCCAAGCAACTCGCCGATTTCCGGAGCGGTGGTCGGGCCGAGATGTGCCATCCATCCCTGAACGGCCGCGAGCACAGCATCGTCAAAAGTCGGCGTTGCGTTGCCCCCAGTTTCTGCGGAATGCATTGCTCGGAACCATTCCATCCGCTCGGCAGCTACCCAATATTGTTTGCCCCCGGCTTCCGCAACCACGGCACGGTTCGCGATTTGTAAGCGATCAAAGAATGCGACCCATGCGGCAACAGTGAGCCCCTTCTGAGAACTGAGAACCGAGAACTGAGAACTGGTTTCCGGCACTGCGACCAGCGTATGCAGCACATCGTGCAGTTCATCGGCATCGCGCACGTCCGGCCACGCCTCCTGCTGCACCTGCGCGATCGCTGCGGGATCGAGCGCGCCGACTTCTTCGAGCACAGAGGCCGGCAACACTCGGCGCATTTCGACGGCGCGGGCGCGGCGTTCTTCGAGCGGCGCATCGTCGAGGTAGGCGTAAGGATTCGCGTTCAGAATTTCGTGCGAGAACTGCGACGGCACTGGCGTATCGACGGCGAGGCAGCGGATTCGTCCCTGCTCAATGCCGCGCAGAACTTCGGCGAGCCCTTCAATATCTAGCGCTTCGCTGAGCACGTCTTTCATCACCTCGCGCACCAGCGGATGGTCGGGAATCTTGATGTCGCCTTCGATATTTTCCTGGCAGGCTGCGACATCGGGGAAAACCGAGGCGAGCAGATCGTCGGAGCGCATGCGCTGAATTTGCGGCGGAACTTTCTTGCCGCTTTGAAAACGCAAGAGAGCGAGCGCGCGAGTTGCATCCCAGCGCCAGCGCGTGCCAAAGATCGGAGATGCCAGCGCGGCCTGCTCCAAAATCGGCGCCATGGTTTCGGAATGCAGGAATTGAAAAACATCAGCCAGAGGAAAGCTGTGCTGCTCGGCAAGCGCGATGTTGAGTCCGTTGTCGGTGGCGGCCGCTTGCAGTTCGAAATTGAAGCCGCGGCAGAACCGCTTACGCAGGGCGAGTCCCCAGGCCTTATTGATGCGGCCGCCAAATGGCGCGTGGATGATGAGTTGCATCCCTCCGCCTTCATCGAAGAATCGTTCCGCGATGATTGTTTGTTGCGTTGGCACATCGCCCAGTACGGTTCGACCTTCGAGCGTGTATTGAATGAGCTGTTCGGCGCCCGATAAGTCGAGCCCGCATTCCTGGCCAAGCCAGTTCACAGCTTCTGCAACTATCGGAAGATTTCGCCATCCTTCTATCGGAGCCACTCCGATCAAACGGTCGCTGATCTCTTTTCGCAAATCGCCCAACTGCTCCGAAAGTTCGTTGGTGCGCGCGGGAGCTTCTCCTCGCCAAAAAGGAACGTTGGGTGGCGCACCGTGCGCGTCTTCGACCAGCATGCGCGAGGTCTTCGCTTCCACTCGGCGAATGCGCCACGAAGTGTTGCCGAGCAGCATGATGTCGCCAGCCATGCTTTCGACGGCGAAATCTTCATCCACGGTTCCGACAGTTCCGCCATCAGGTTCGGCCACCACCGAGAACAGGGAATTGTCGGGAATCGCGCCGCCGCTGGTAATGGCCGCGAGACGCGCTCCGCGGCGTGCGCGCAGCTTGCGGTTGATGCGGTCATGATGCAGGTAAGCACCGTAGCGTCCGCGCTGTGAGGCGATGCCTTCGGAAAGCATGGTCAGGACTTCGTCGAAAGTTTCACGCGAGAGGTTGCGATAAGGGTACGCACGTTTGACGAGCGCAAAGAGGTCGTCTTCGTCCCATCCGGCATCCTGCTCGTCAGAACCCGCGGCGTTTGTGCGGATTCCTGAAGCCGCACAGATCGCCACAATCTGCTGTGCCAGCACATCGAGTGAAGCTTCGGGAAAAATCAGGCGATCGAGTTCGCCACGGCGAATGGCGCGTACCAGCACGGCGCATTCGGCAAGATCGTCGCGGGTGGTAACAAAAAATCTTCCCTTCGGGACTGCGCCGCGCCAGTGGCCCGAGCGTCCCACGCGCTGCAACGCGACGGCGATCGATCGCGGAGAGCTGATGTGGCAGACAAGATCGACGGTTCCAACGTCGATGCCGAGTTCGAGCGAGGCGGTCGCGACCAGGACCTTGATCTGGCCTTCTTTCAGCTTGCGTTCGGCCTCCAAACGCAATTTGCGAGACAGGCTTCCATGGTGCGCGGCGACGTTTTCTTCGCCCAGGCGCTCGCCGAGTTGATGAGCAATGCGTTCGGCCAAGCGCCGGGTGTTGACGAAGACCAGCGTCGAGCGGTGCGAGTTAACGAGTTGGACGATCCGCTCATAAATCTCGTCCCACATCTCGTTCGAGGCAACCGGGCCAAGTTCAGAGGAGGGAACCTCGACTCCGAGATCAAGTTGCCGTTTGTGGCCGACATTGACGATGACCGGATCGGGGCGTGGATTTTGAGAATCAGAAGTGCCGCCGAGAAAATGCGCAACTTCTTCAATCGGTTTTTGCGTCGCGGAAAGACCAATGCGCGCGGGCGGGCGATAAGTCAGAGCCTCGAGCCGCTCCAGTGAGAGCGCAAGATGCACGCCCCGTTTGTCGTCGGCAACCGCGTGAATTTCGTCGACAATCACCGTCTCCACATCGCGCAGAATGGCGCGGCTTTTTTCCGCCGTCAGCAAAATGTAGAGTGATTCTGGAGTGGTGACCAAGATGTGCGGTGGCCGCTTCAACATCAAGCGCCGGTCTTTCATCAGCGTGTCGCCGGTGCGGACGGCAGTGCGGATTTCGGGCATGAGCAGGCCACGAGCTCCAGCCATTTGCAGAATCTCCCCGAGCGGCAGCTCGAGATTCTTCTGGATGTCATTGCCAAGCGCTTTCAGGGGCGAGATGTAGAGAACCTCGGTGTGGTCACGCAGATCGCCGGCGAGCGCCTTGCAGACGAGGCGGTTGATGCAGGCAAGAAATGCGGCGAGGGTTTTGCCCGATCCAGTGGGGGCCGAGATCAGCGTGGTGCGCCCGGCCAGGATGTGGGGCCAGCCCTGTTCCTGCGGCTCTGTCGGCGTGGAGAAGCGCGCCGTGAACCACTCCTGCACCAACGGGTGGGCCCAGGTAAGGGATGGGGAAACTGCGGCCGACATAGAAATTTATTGTAGCGGGGATTGGTGGTTTCGTAAAACATTCGCCTGTGGCCGACCCAGGCAAGATCGAAGGCTCGATGGTGAGTGTGCTCTTAATGGATTACGCACCCATGATCTACCCGTGGGCTGAATGCTAGAATCGCCGCGATGCCCAAATCTTCCGCTACCGCTCGCGCCCGCAAAATCAAACTCATAATCTTCGACGTGGATGGGGTTCTTACCGACGGCAAGATCTGGATTTTTCCCGCGCCTGGAGGCTCGCAGGCGGGCGCTCAGCCGAGCGTCCTCGAGAAATCGGCGGCGCATGGCGGGCAGGGCGGTTTTGGACTCCACAGCACCAGCCTGATCGAGGCCAAGGGCTTCCACGCCCACGATGGCACTGCGATTTCGTTCGCTCGTCTGGCCGGGATCAAGACCGGGATCATCACCAAACGCATCTCCGAAACAGTTGCGCTGCGTGCACGCGATCTGAAGATCGATCACGTGCATCAGGGGATTCAGGACAAAGCTTCGGTATTTGCGCAGATTCTGGAAAAAGATGGAATCACCGCAGCCGAGGCGGCTTTTGTCGGAGACGACGTAATCGATCTGCCGGCGATGCGAAAATGTGGACTCGCGATCGCGGTGAAAAACGCGCGTCCCGAGGTGAAAGCCGAAGCCCACTGGACCACGCCGCACGCCGGCGGCGATGGCGCTGCCCGCGATGCGGTCGAGTACATTCTCAAAGCTCAGGGAAAGTGGAAAAAGGCGGTCGAGGATTACGTTTCGGAGAGAAGCTGATACATCGCCGTCCACAACTCACAAAACCGTTGGCGGCTGCGCAAACTACGACCAGCAAGCGATGTCGACCGGCGTCAGCCCAAACTGCTTCAAATTCACCCGCCGGTTGCTTGCTTGGGGCGTGCTCGGGTTAGCAACCGGCGGATGATTGTTCTCCCTACTCACCCTGTTGCTTTCAGGAGGAATGAGGTTGCAAACCCGCAGCATGGAAGAAAGTTTCGCGGCAGGCGCGATTTTTTCTAACTTACTTTCTCGCAGCGAGTTGTCGGCGTCTAATCAGAGATGGCCACGGGTTTGGCAGCCATCAACTCCGCGAAGCGCGGGTCCTTGCGCAGGCTGCTGAACTCATTGTCTTTGTAGACATTCTTGATGTTGCTATAGCCCTCTTCCATGGCCCTTTTCAGGTAGTGCAGGGAGCGGTCATTTACGCCCGCCCTGGCGAACATCTTGGCGAGGACGTAGTCATAATGGGCGCGGTCCTCCGGAGAGGCGAGCTTGGCTTGCACTCCCCCGCGCGTGCTGTGATCGAAGATATCGGGATCGAGTTCCACTGCCTTCGCGTAACACTGGATGGCCTTCTCAAATTGCTTCTTCCCAAAATAAGCCGAGCCCAGGTTGCTAAAGTAAGCTGCAGCACTACCGTCTAACACGATTGCCTTTTCATATTGCGGGATCGCGGCGCCGAGTTTGTGCATATCATAGTAAGTGGCGCCCAGGTTGTTATAGGCATTAGCGTAGTTACGATCGGCAGCGATGGAACGCTCAAAATTCTTACGCGCTTCCTTATCGCGATGCATCTGCAGTTCGCTCATCCCGATCTTGTTGTACAGCACCGCCCGTCCCGGAGTGAGCTTCAGCGCCGCTTCGTAGTAATCGACAGAGTCCAGGTAATCCTTTTCAACCCGCAGTTCGTCGCCGCGCTGTTCGAGTTCTTCGGAAGTCGCCCCGGCAGGGGGCGGGTCGACGCGGTGGAGCGGGGGAGGACCGACTTCCAGCTGTTCGGCGCTTTGCGCCTGTAGGGAAAGAGGAAGAGTGAAAACGAGAAGAGCGCAGAAGAGAAGCGCTGCGAAACCGGTGCGAATCCAGGAAAACATATGCTACCCCCTGCCTAACCTACAAAACTTCACAGTTTTATAGGATTTTGGCGCCGCACATTGCATTGCTTGCAACTCTAGTACCGTAACCCGGGCCCGTCGATCCTTATCTGCAAGTCGAACGTCACGCCAGGCTCCGGACTTACTTACTGCTGTGGCGGCGTGCCGTTGTCACTGTTCTTAGCCGGCGGAGGAGCACTTTTTTCGTTCTTCTGGGAGCCGCTGTCTCCCTTGAATACCCCTACGATCTTGCCGAAAAAGCTTTTCTTGGGCTTGGTTTCATCCCCAGATTCGGTGCTGGTGGATTGGACACCGCTCGTGCCCTGCGGGTTCCCGTTAGTGCCGGGCGGGGGCAGCGGTTTCACCGTGTCCGAGCCGAACATGCGCGAGAAGAATCCCCGCACGCCGCCTGTGGTCTGGTCGCACGTGTCACGCGGTTCGGTCCCGGTGATGAAGGCAATGGTGTAATCGTCAGGGCAGGTCGGCGTGGCCAGCAGGTTGGTGATTTTATCGAGCTGCACATCGACCACCCCCTCAGGCTGGGAGAAAGGCTTTACGTCCTCGTAGCGCGACAGTGTGACCGCTTTTTTCATGAACTCGGCCCAGATCGGAGCGGCCGTCTGCGCGCCGCTCAGTCGGATATCGCTATAGTCGTCGTATCCGACCCAAACAATGCACAGCAGATTGCTGGTGTATCCGGCAAACCAGCCATCATGCGAAGTGCCGGTTTTGCCGGCCGCCGGAGCGGTGAATCCACGCTGGCGCACTCCATAGGCCGTGCCGAAGTTCACGACACCTTCAAGCATGCGGGTCATGAGAAAAGCGATGCGCGGATCAACCACCTGCGTTTTTGTTGTTCCGAAGTTGAGAACGACATCGCCTTTTGCATTGCGCACGGAATTCACAAAAATGGGCGTCAGCCTCGTGCCGCCGTTGGCAAAGCTGGTATAGGCGGAGGTCATATCGATCGGAGTCGCGTCGTAGGCGCCGAGCGCCATCGCCGGTGTCGCCTTCACGGAGGTAATTCCCGCCGACTTCGCCAGATCCGCAACCTTGTCGTACCCGACTTCTTCGGCCACTTTCACGGTGGCGTTGTTCAGAGAAAGCGCCAGAGCATAACGCAGAGTGACATCGCCGTGGTACTCCTCTTTGTAGTTACGCGGCTCATAAATTTGATCGCCGTAGGTGAACGTCGAAGGCTGGTCCGAGACGGTCGAGGCCGGAGTGATCACTGTGGGCGATCCGTCGATCGCCGTATTCACGGCCGCCGCATAAACAAACGGTTTGAAGATGGAGCCGGTGGGGCGTTTCGCCAGCGCATGATTCAACTGGCTGGTTCCGTAATTGCGTCCACCGACCAACGCCTTGATCTCGCCGGTGTGTGGATCCATGGCGACCAGCGCCACCTGCGCCTGCGGGCCGGGCGCGACCGTGGTTTCAAACTTGTTCTTTCCAACCTTGGTCTTCTTCGTCCGCATCTTCGTGACCTGATCGTCAACCAGCTTGATGCCGGTTTCGACGGCTTGCGCCGCCGCCCGCTGCAGGTCGGGATCGAGCGTGGTGTAGATGCGATACTCCTGGTCGTTGACCTCGTGCTCATTCAGTTTATTAATGACCGTATCGCGCACCATGTCGACGAAATACGGAGCATCGCTCGCTTCCACGTTGGGTGGGGCCAGCTTCAGCGGAGCGGCCTTCGCTTTATCGGCCTGTTCGCGAGTGATGTCGCCAGTTTCGACCATCGCTTCGATAACGGTATTGCGGCGCTCAAGCGCCCGCTCCGGATGCCGGTACGGCGAGAGCAAGCTGGGTGCCTGAATTAATCCTGCCAGCAGCGCTGCCTCAGGCAGAGTGATGTCCTTCAGGTCTTTATTGAAATAAGACCGCGACCCCTCAGCCAGGCCGGAGATAGTAAACGATCCGCGCTGTCCCAGATCGACGCGGTTAGCATAGAACTCGAAAATCTGTTGCTTGGAAAATTTCTGTTCCAGCTCCACGGCGATCAGCATCTCGATCAGCTTGCGTTTGAAAGTCTTTTCCGGACTGAGGAAAAATGCGCGCGAGAGCTGCATCGTAATGGTTGAACCGCCTTGCTGGTGGCGCTGGTGGGTAAAATCGATCCAGGCGGCTTCGACTAGTCGCATGAAATTCACGCCATTGTGCTGAAAGAAGCGACGGTCTTCAATCGAGGTCACGGCTTCGACCATGACCTTGGGAATGTCGTCGTATTTCACCAGTTGACGCTTGGAGCGCTGCTCGGCGTCGAACAGCGACGTCAGCATCTGGGGTTCGAGTTCATAAGCGGCGAGTTCGCCCGCGCTGCGGCTGGTGATGTTCGAAACCGCGCCGTCGGCAAAGTTGATGGTGGCGGGCTCCGGACTGTGATAAGACTCGGGGCCGGGCAACACTTCGATCGACGACGTGCCGTGCGCCCGATAGCTGCCCAGCGGAGATCCACCGTCTTTATTCGTAGAGCCGTCTGTATAGCCCGCGTGGCGCAGTTCCGCCGCAATTTCCGAGACAGTCTGCTTCGATCCGACTTTTACGACTTGCGGCGCGGCATAGATTTTGGCCGAACTGGCGAAGACGGGGCCGCGAAAGCGCTGTTCGATGATGCGGTCGTACTTGACATACCCGTAGACAAAAACTCCGATGACCACGAGAGAAACGGTGAGAAAGCCCAGCAGTCCCAAACGCACCAGGGGATCCTGGCCGAGCAGTCCGCCTTTGCCGCGGCCTTTTCCACGGGTGTCGCGCGGTTTCGGGATTTTCAGTTTAATCGCCATGGGGAAGGCTGCGCGTCATCCAAGGTGCGTCATCCACAGTGTTGTACAAGGTGGACGAAGCAATTCTCCGTCCGAAACCGGTTTAGTCGTCAAGGGTGGTTTCTTGTTGATTCTAAATCACCCGACGGTCAGGCTACCCATTTGGATGCGTGTCAAGAGATGGACGGAGTGTGTCCAGGAAGCTTCGCGGAGACGGTTCGCCGAATCCGGATCGTGCACCGCAGCGCGTCAAAACCTCAGACCTAAGATCTGAGACCTAAGACCTGCTCTTAAAACACGCCTTTGTTTTCTGTAGAAGGATGGAATTCGAGAGTGGTCGAGTAGCCGGGAAAATCTACGGGAACGCTGTAATCGGCTTCGATGTTGAGTGTGCCCGCGCCAAAGCCACCGATGCGAGAAACACGGACCTGTTTTGGTGTCAGCGGAATATCATAGCTGCGGGCCGTCTTGATGATGGACTGGCGAATGTCGTCTTCCGAACGCGTGCTATAGGTCGACTGCACGGCTTCGGTCTTGATCGAATCCTCCAATTCATAGTTTGCAAAGAATGGAGGAATCAGCTTGATGCACAACAGGGCCACGACCGCGAAGACGAAAATGCCGAACATCAATTTCACAGTTGCCATAACCAACAAATCGCCCGATCGCCAGTTGCGAGACGTGAGTTGCGTTTTCCATTCTGCGCCGGCCCCATTCCGCCGGTTAGCGGGCGGCCGGACGCAGTTGCTGGAAATATTCCGTTATGGCTGAAATCTTAATGTCCTCGCGGGCCAGAGTCGAGCGCCGAACGACCTCGACAGTACCTTCGGTAACCTTCTTTCCTACATTGACACGGAAGGGTATGCCCACCAGGTCAGCGTCCTTGAACTTAACCCCCGGCCGTTCGTCGCGGTCATCGAGCAGTACGTCGAATCCGGCGGCTTCAAGTTGCCGGGTGATATCCTCGGAGGCCGTTCGAATGCCTTCGTCTTTGGAATTCGTCGAGACTACAACCACTTCGAACGGCGCAATCGATGGCGGCAGCCAAAATCCGTTTTCGTCGTTGCTCTGCTCGACCGCAGCCGTCAAAATGCGCTCGATCCCGATACCATAGCTCCCCATAATGGGAGCGACTTCCTTCCCGTTGCGGTCAAGCACCCGCGCATTCATCGATTCGGAATACTTGTAGCCGAGCTTGAAAATATGTCCGATTTCAACAGCGGTGTCGATCCGCAACGGTGCGCCACAGTTCGGGCAATCTTCGCCGGCGGTCACGGCGCGCAAGTCGGCATAGGCCGTGGGATGAAATGTCTTCCCCGGTGTCAGATGCTTGACGTGATAATCCTCTTTATTCGCGCCGCCAATCAAGTTTGTACGGCCTTCGAGCGCCTTATCTACCAGCAGGATGGGCTTACCCGCATCCTTCAAATCCTTTGCCCATTCAATGCCAAGCGGCCCAAGGTATCCGGCAGGCGAACGAAACAGCGCTAGAATCTCCTCTTCCTGCATGGGGCGCGTTTCTTTGCCGCCGACCGCGGTCGAGAGCTTAGCTTCGTTCATCTGATGATCGCCGCGCATCAGCAGCACGACGGCACGCTGACGCGTCTTGCCAGATTTCGCGCCAGTGTTGGCATCCTCTTCCTCGGTGATCATCATCGCCAGCGTCTTAATTTTGTTCTTCGGCGACACTCCCAGAAAACGCGCGACATCCTCGATCGTTTTCTGTCCCGGAGTGTGCACTTCGAGCGGCTGGCCGTCGCCTTCCGTCTTCAGATCTTCGACAGGAGCGAGCTTCGACACCGCTTTCTCCATGTTCGCCGCGTAATTGCATTTCTCGCAGCTCACCACCAGGTCCTCGCCCGCCGGAGTGCGCACCATGAACTCCTGCGACTGCGATCCTCCCATTGCTCCTGAATGCGCATCGATCACCATGTACTTCAGACCGCAGCGATCGAAGATGCGGCAATAAGTGTCGTGATGCTTCTGATACGAGAGGTCAAGCCCCGCCGCATCGATATCGAACGAGTACGCGTCTTTCATGATGAATTGGCGCACCCTCAGCAATCCTGACTTGGGGCGAGGCTCGTCGCGAAATTTGGTCTGAATCTGATACCAGATCTGCGGCAGTTGTTTGTAGCTGCGCAGTTCCTTGCGCGCAATGTCAGTCATGACTTCTTCGTGCGTCATGCCCAAACACAAATCGGCGCCCTTGCGGTCTTTGAGGCGAAACATGTTATCGCCCATGACCGTCCAGCGGCCACTCGCCTCCCAGATTTCCCGCGGATTCAGCGCCGGCAGATAAAACTCCTGCCCAATCTTGTCCATTTCTTCGCGGACGATCCGCATGATCTTCTGCGTCGAGCGATTGCCAAGAAACAGAAACGAGTAGATGCCCGCGCCCAGTTGGCGAATGTATCCGGCGCGGACGAGCAGCTTATGGCTGGCAACTTCGGCGTCGGCCGGAGCCTCGCGAAGCGTGGGAATAAAGAGTTCAGACCAACGGTGCATGAGTATGGTTTCCAATCGATGAGGAATCTTAGATTGTAAATGATGAATCGAGGCTTTCCGTGGTGAGAAGGCGCGGGTTTACAGCCGGTTGTTTCAGTCGCCGTCAGGTGCAGGCAAATACTCTGGGATCGCCTCAGGTGAGACTAAGACGACCATCGAGGTGCCTTTTGGCAGAGGAGAAATTTCGGAACGGTCGACAAACCGGATCAGGCTAGCCAGGGCAAAAAGTCCGCCGCCAAGCAAAAGCAGAAGCCTGGGTTGTGATGCGGTGGAGTAACTCAGGATCGTTGTGCCAACTCCAGCTTTTTGCGCCAGAAGTAAGGCAATCGCGGTCAAACCGGGCATGAATCCCAAGAGATATCTCCTCCAAAGCCCATATTCGCAGGGACTTCGGGCAGAAGAACAGGTTTCCGAAGGACGTAGACGCCACACGAGAGTGCAGTTACTGGGAACGCCCCCGCTCCCACTTCTGCATTCCCTTTGGTTTCCGTCGCAGCGCTGGTTTAAATCCTCCGAGAAGTATGGTTCTGACTCTTCTCTATGCCTTCCCAGGTGTTCGCCGCAAGTGGCTGATTTCACGCAGGATGGTTGAAATCAGCCACTTCCTTTTCCGCAACTTTTTGGGCCCATCCGAGTTCATATTCGTAGGCGCTTTCAAAGAAAAACTGAAGGCGCTTCGCCTCACGAATCGTTACAGGAAGTGCTTAGGACGAGTCGCCAGGCAGCAAGAAAAGGGGGTTCACAATGAAATACCTGAGATATGTAGCACTGCTCGCGTTACTGGCTATGCCGCTCGCTTATTCGCAGGCTGCGGTCACGGTGGGAGTCGGAGTTGGCGTCGGTGTCGGAGGCGGTTATGTAGGCGCTGCTCCAGTCTGCGCGTACGGATATTATCCGGACTATCCCTACACTTGCGCGCCTTACGGTTACTACGGTCCGAGCTGGTTCTCCGGAGGCGTATTCATCGGAGCCGGCCCCTGGTACCACGGTTGGGGACATCCAGTTTACCCGGGCCGCCCGTTTGCTCGCGGTTTCGCCGGTCGTGGGTATGTAGGACGTGGGTATGAAGGTCGCGGCTATGCCGGACGTGGCTACGTGGCACGTGGTCCAGTTGCCCGGGGCGCAGTCCGCGGCGGCGGATTCCGCGGCGGCCGCTAACCGGCGCCCCGCGAATCACGCTTTTGAACCGCGCCTTCGAACAGAGGAACGGTTGGCTAATGCCAGCCGTTTTTCTTTTATATCGTGCTATCATCTCCGCGTGTTAGGCGGACGCACCAACGAGCAGTGGATCGCGCAATACGGGTCCAGTCATCAGCATCCGGTAAACCGCATCTGTCACACGCTGGGCATTCCCACCATCCTGCTATCCGTGCCGGTGTTTATTGCCAGCATCTTCGTCCATCGCCTGTGGCTGCTCGGTGCCGCGCTGTTCCTCATCGGATGGATTTTCCAGTTCATCGGCCACGCCTTCGAAGGCAAGCCGCCCGAGTTTTTCCATGACTGGCGCTTTCTATTTGTGGGCGTCCGCTGGTGGTGGGCCAAGATTAACGGCAGGGCCTGAACTGTCTCCGCAAAATGACGGCGCGAACTACGCCGCCAGCCGCTTCAGAATTTCCTTCCCCAATTTCTGCGCCTCGCCGAAAAACTTCTGATATTCGACGAAGACCCGGTTCAGCTCCAGCGACTGCTCGGCGGTAAGCTTATGCCGCAGCATCATATCGCGCACATGGACGGGATTGGGCAGGATAGCTTCTTCGGTCAGTTCTTCCAGCGCGGTCGTGGGATTGTAGTGGTACATGCATTTCATTCTAGCGCCGCACGCGGGATTTCTGGCCCAGAGATTCGTGCCAGAGATTGTCCGGCTGGAGATTGATTCGTCGTCAGCGGCCGAGATAACTGAAAAAAGAAAAAGGGCGGCAGCAGCCGCCCCCAATCCAAGACTTGAAAGCTAAGACCTAAGACCTTGCACCTGAGACCTGCTCCTCTTAGGTCCCTTCACTCCAGCTTGCCAGATACTCTTCCTGCTCCGACGTCAGACGGTCAATCTTGATGCCCAGCGATTCCAGCTTCAACTTAGCCACGCGCTTGTCAAGTTCGACCGGAACCGTATAAACCTTCTTCTCAAGCGAGGCATGGTTTTTCACCATGTAATCGCAGGAGAGCGCCTGGTCGGCAAAACTCATATCCATCACCGATGCCGGATGCCCTTCGGCAGAAGCCAGGTTGATGAGCCGGCCTTCACCAAGCAAGTTGATGCGGCGTCCATCTTTCATCGTGTACTCATCGACGAAATTGCGCGTAGCCCGCTTCGACGACGACAGCTTTTCGAGCGACGGGATGTCGATTTCTACGTTGAAGTGTCCCGAGTTCGAAATGATCGCGCCATCTTTCATCAGCTCGAAGTGCTGTTTGGCGAGGACGTTCTTGTTGCCCGTCACGGTGCAGAAAACGTCGCCAATCTTGGCAGCTTCTTCCATGCTCATCACGCGGAAACCATCCA
>DATEBK010000102.1:0-7847 GCA_035287825.1 Terriglobales bacterium | reverse complement strand
AGGCGATGTGGATGCCGGGAAATTTTTCATCCTGCAGAATATTGCCGATGACATGTTCCACGCCGAGATTGGTGCCGATTGCGAATTCGCCCACGCGATCAGAGTTCTCGTCGGTGTGCGTGTAGGCCCAGAAATCGTCTTTCAGTTCTTTGTTCGCGGAGTGCGCTTCGATCACGCGATTCCCCTTCACGTTGATGGTGAGGGGATGCTCCTTGAGATCGCCGAATTTCTCGCAGAGATAATCGCCGACGACGCCATCGATCACAAAAGTGCCGTTGACTTCGCCGGGGGTGGTGAAGACTTCGCCGCCAGGCAGGTTTCCCCACTTTTCGGTGCTGATGATGCCGCTGGTTTTAACCCAGCGATAATGTGGGTTCAGGTCGGCAACCAGGTCGGTGCCCGAAGGCGTAGTGGCACGGACCTGCTTAGCTTTGCTGACTGTTTCCAGAACCTTCACGCTCAGGCGGTCCACTTTCAAGAAGTCGGCGCGCATGCCTTCGAGCATGATTCGCTTTTTAATGTTGACCATGTGCGCGTGGCGGATTTTGCGCCGGTTCACGATGTCGGTCATCTGCATGCGCGACTTCAATTCATTGGTTTGCGCCTGCACGGCAAAAATACTGACCTGACTCGTTTCCAGATCCTCGGCGATGGCGAGCGGCAGATCCGTCAGTGGACGAACGGCGACATCTTCGAGTACCCATGTCTGGTAGGGGCAGCCCACTTCTTCCAGTTCATGAACGAGAGCAGTGGCAATCTCGAGGCTGACTTCGTCGGTGATGACAGTGACTTTTTCCGAAGGCAGCACGCGCAGGCAGACGCGCACGGCATTGCGCGCTCCAGGAGTCAGTTGGGGATCAAAGGCCAGTTTGTTGAGTTGCCGGTTGGACGGAGTCTTTAATTGTGCGTCGGTATTTATCATTATCTAGTCAGAACCAGTTCAGTTATAACCGGCCATTAGACGGCGCGTGCGGTGGGCAAAGCCACCTCGTCCACGCCCACCTCAGTCTCCTCTATGATGTAGTCCACTACAGCTTTCATGTCTCCGGTTTCGTGAAACACCTGCAATTGCCGGTCGGCGCCGGTGCCCATTTTCATGATCTCGCGGATATATTCGACTTCATCGCGGGAGCCGAGTTCGTCGACCACGTCATCCACGAATTCGAGATATTCTTCGATCAGGTCACGCTCGGGAACTTCGGTCTGCTTGCCAAAGTCGATCAGCTTTCCGTTGATGCCGTATCGCGCCGCGCGCCATTTGTTTTCCATGAGCAGCGATTTGCGATAGAGCCGGAATCCCTGGTTCTGCGAGTAGAGCTTGTAGAGCTTAGCGACGGTGGCCTGAATGAGGGCGGCCAAAGCGATAGTCTCGTCGAGTCGCATGGGCAAGTCGCACACGCGGAACTCGAGCGTGTTGAAGAATGGATGCGGGCGCATGTCCCACCAGATCTTCTTGGCGTTGTCGATGGAATTGGTCTTGACCAGCAGCTTGACGTAATTTTCGTACTCACCCCAGCTGGGGAAATAATCGGGCAGGTTGGTACGCGGAAATTTGTCGAACACTTTGCAGCGATAGGAGTGCAGGCCGGTGTCCATCCCCAGCCAGAAAGGTGAATTTGACGACAGTGCGAGCAGGTGAGGGATGAAATAGCGCGCGTGATTCATCATGTGGATGAGGATTTCACGGTCCTCGATGCCGACGTGCACGTGCAGTCCAAAGATGAGATTGGCGCGGGCCACGAGCTGCATGTCTTCCACGATGTTTTTGTAGCGCTCGCCGGGGGTAAGGGCCTGCACGCGCCAATCGCCGAAGGGATGGGTAGCGGCGGAGGCGATGCGCAATCCATTTTCGCGCGCCAGGCGAATGATGTGGCGGCGTAAACTTCTCAGCTCTTCGCGCGCCTCTTTTATATTGGCGCAAACTGAAGTGCCGACTTCGACCACCGATTGGTGCATCTCGGTCTTGACCCGTTCCTGCAGGATCAACCGGCCCTTCTCGATGATCTCGGCGTGGATATGCGAGCGCAGATCCCGAGTTTCAGGATCGACAGTCTGATATTCCTCTTCGATTCCGAGTGTGAAAGTAGGCTTCATCGCGGCATCCGGCGCTGCCTGGCTGGCAGCGATGGCAGACTGTTTCTAGTATACCAACGTGCACGTGCGGTGCGGCATTAACGCCGTCGCGCTAAGCCTTCTTGCGAAGCTTCGGTTCGGAAACCTTGGGCGCTGGAGTCTCGACTGGTGTCGGGCCATTCAAGAACGATGCCCAGCGCAGTTCCTCAACCGGGTTCGTGCCCTTGAGCGCCTTTTGGACAGCCATTTCGGCGACAGCGTCCACGATCCACTCGAAGTTCTGCTGGCCGACCGATGTGACTTCCGCATCGGGTGCGGGATTCATGAAGTCGATGGCGTAGGGAATGCCGTCTTCCACCGCAAATTCGACGGTGTTGAGGTCGTAGCCGAGGGCCCGGCACAGGGCCAGCGCATCTTTCTCGATACGGTCTTTTAGTTTTGCTGCGGGCTGCGGGTTGCCTTTCACGTAGCGCTCGTGGTGCGGAGCTTTCGGATCGTACTTCATGATGTGGACTTTTTCCTGGCCCACGACGTAGCAGCGGTAATAGTCTTCGAACTCGACACCGTGCTGCAGGGTCATGCAGAGGTCGCCGGTCTGGTTGTAATTTTGAAAGAACTCTTCGGGAGAATGGACTTTGTAGACGTGCTTCCATCCGCCGCCGGCGTAGGGCTTGAGGAACGCGGGAAAACCGACGTAGGCGAAAAGATCCTCCCAATTAAGCGGGTAAATCAGATTGCGCATCGACTTATCACTCGTATCGGGTGGGTGCTTGTGATGCGGCAGAATTACCGTTGGCGGAATGGCCACGCCCATCTTTTGTGCGAGCGCGTAATTGAAAAACTTGTCGTCGGCGGTCCACCAGAAGGGATTGTTGATCACGATCGTTCCGTGGAGCGCGGCGTTTTTCAAATAGGCGCGGTAAAAGGGAATGTCTTGCGAGATGCGGTCGATGATGACGTCGTATTTTTTTGGCTCATCCATGCGGATGCCGCCGATTTTTACGAACTCGGCGGAGACGCCGGCGGTTTTCATGCCATTGATCTTCTCGACCAAGGCGGGCGGGAAGGTGTGTTCCATGCCGAAAAGAATTCCGATTTTTTTCACTGTGGTTCTCCCTCTAAAAATACTTTACCGCCATACGCTGCCAGAGTGGCCAGTCGTGCTTGCTGTTGTCGCCGTAAATATCGAGCCAGTGGGGGATGCCTTTGCCGTGGAGAATCGCGGACATCTTTACATTGGCGTCGAGGCACATGTCCCAGTCCGACGACCCGAGCACAATTTTCATCTGCCGGATGCGGCTCAGGAACCAGTCGTCGCTCATATTCGCAAGGTAATCCGGCGGATTGTTGAAGTAGACGTTGTCGTCGTAGTAACCGTCGAGGAAGCTTTTGATCTCAAAACTTCCGCTCATCGTGACGCAGGCGGAAACCAGATCGGGATGGCGCATGGAAAAATTGAGTGCGTGATAACCGCCGAAGCTGCATCCGGTAACGGCGATCTGCGGGGCCCAGTTTTTCCATTTCAAATAGGGCAGGAACTCATTGACGATGTAGCGCTCGTATTGCACGTGACGCCAGATGCGAGCTCCGGGATGCGCGCTCTTGTTGTACCAGCTCTCGCCGTCGACGCCTTCGACGCAGAAGACCTGTATTTCGCCCGCTTCGAGCTTCCCGGCGAGCGCACGGATCATGCCCGCATCTTCGTATTCAAAAAAACGACCCATGGAGGTGGGAAAAACGAGGATGGGGCGACCGGCCTGGCCGTAGACGAGCGACTCCATATCGCGGCCGAGTTCGTGGCTATATTGCCTGTTGTATTCGCGGTTCATGTGCCTGAGGATTGTAACCGAACAGTGGGCCTGAGGCACGGCTCGACATCCGCAGTCTCGCGGTAGCAGTGATCGGCGCGATCATGGTGCTGGCGATTTGCCACCGCATCGAGAAGGCCGGTTAAACCGGTTTCGCGTGCGAGGGCGGGGCGGCGATTCCGAGCTGCTTCAACTTCGACTGCAGGGTGGTCCGCTTCAATCCCAAACGCGCGGCAGCGCCTCGGAGCCCGCCGATCCGACCGTGACTCTCGCGTAAAGCGCGCAGGATATGCTCGCGTTCGGTCGTCTCTAGAGTTTCGTCGATGCCGCGTTGTGGCGAGCGGACCGGCACCAGTTCGGTAAGTGGCGAGACCAGTACGGATCCACGAGTTAGAATCACCGACCGTTCGATAAAGTTCTCGAGTTCGCGCACATTGCCGGGCCACTCCGAGCGGGTCAGCGCATCCATCGTTGTTCTGGGAATGCTGGTGATCGATTTGTTCATCCGGTGATTAAATTTCTGGACAAAATGCTCGACGAGAAGGCGGATATCGTCGCGGCGTTCGCGGAGCGGCGGCAGACGAACAGGGAACACATTGAGGCGATAAAACAAATCGCTGCGAAATTTGTTTTCCTGCACCGAAGCCGCCAAATCGCGGTTAGTGGCAGCGATTAAACGGAAGTCCACTTTCAAGGTCTGTGTTCCGCCCAGACGTTCAAACTCCTGGTCCTGCAGAACGCGCAGTAGTTTGGGCTGAAGCTCGAGCGGAATTTCGCCGATTTCGTCGAGAAACAAAGTGCCCTTGTCGGCGAGTTCGAGTCGTCCGATTTTCTTACTAATTGCTCCAGTGAAGGCACCCTTTTCGTTACCGAACAACTCGCTCTCCAGCAATCCCGAGGGAATCGCGGCGCAGTTTACCTTGATGAAATTGTTGTTGGCGCGTTGGCTTAAGCGGTGGACGGCGCGAGCCACGAGTTCTTTTCCGGTTCCCGTTTCGCCCAGCAGCAGCACGGTGGCATTGCTGGACGCCACGGTTCCTACCTGATCCATGACTTCCAGCAGGGGCTTGCTGCGTCCGATGATCTCCCCGAAGCCCAGTTGCGTGTTGATTTCCTGCTCCAGGTAAAGCTTTTCTTCCGTGAGTTTTCTCCGGGCCTCGCACACCTCCTGGACCAGGGTGGCGATGGCTGCCTCCGAAATCTTCCGTTCTGTAATGTCTTCCACCAAACCGAGTTGCCAGCGGCGCTCGTCTCCTTTATCCCACATCGGCACCACGTTGACCCTTGCCCAGCGCGCTGATCCGTCAGGGCGCAAGTACCTTTTTTCCAGCACGTACTTTGGCAGCTTCTCTTCAGCGAGCTGGTGCAGGACTTCGTCAGAGTGTCCGACATCGTCGGGGTGAGTAATGCTCGCGACGTCAGTCCGCAGCAGTTCTTCTTCGGAGCGTCCGGTGATTTCGCAGAACTTGGGATTCACCTGCAAGAAGCGCCCGTCTTTTGAATCCACGAGCGCGATGCCGATTGGGGAGCGCTCGTACACGGCGCGGAACCGCCGTTCACTTTCGCGCAGTTCCCTCTCGGCCCGGTTCTGCTGGGTTACGTCGATTGAGGCGCCTACGGCACCGCGCACTCTGTTTTCGTCGTCCAACAGTGGAACTGCGTTCATCAGCGTTTCCCGCTCAGTACCATCATCGAACAGGACGGTCAGCGGACGAGCACCCACGGGTTCGCCCCTGGATGCGGCCTGTTGCATGGGGAGCAAGTCCGCGGGAATCTCGACCCCGTCATGTGTCAGCAGAAACCGGGGTCGCTCGTCCGGAGATGCGCTTTGGGAAAAGTTTCTGCCGGAAGGCATACGCATCTGGTCGCACGCAGCCTGGTTCCCGGTGATGCTAAGGCAGGATGAGTCGTGGGCGATAAGAACCGGTATCGGCACCGCGTTCAACACTGTCTCCAACTCTTTTGCTCTGGCCCGCTCGCGGGCTTCGCTTTCGCACAGGGCTTTTTCGGACTGATTTCTTTCCGTGATGTCGCGGAGAACGGAGGCAACACGGTCGACTCCAGCCGGACCTTCGATTGGCAGATAAGTGCCTGACAGTTCCCTCTCACCCAAATTCGGATATCGATACCGGAGTTGGTAGTTGACGACCTTTCCCTGGAAACACTCGTCCAGTTTGGGCTTGACCACAGTCTCATAGATTTCGCGGTCCACTATCTCTGATACCAGATGTCCCACCACTTGCTCTTTTGTCATCCCCCGCCGGTTCAGGAACGCGCGGTTCGCGAGAACGTAGCGGTAGTCCTTATCGACCACCACGATCATGTCTTCGAGATTCTCTACCACTCTTTCGAACTCGCGCAGCCTGTCGTCCGCCTGTTTTCTCCTGGTGATATCCCGGGATATGGAGACGTAATACTCGCGGTCCAACTGAACCCGGCGCAACTTCACTTCCACGGGGAACGTGGTTCCGTCCTTCCGCCGATGCACGGTTTCCATGATGGCGAATTCCGATTCCCGCAGTTGCTGACGGACACGCGCCACCATCTTTTCGTCGGCGTTCGGATCGATGTCGGGGATGGCCATCGACAAAAGCTCATCGCGGGTATAGCCCAGCTCGGTGTAGGACTCCTTGTTCATGTCGAGAAAACGCAGGGTCTCGGGGTCGAGCACCTTAATGGCGTCTTTCGATTGATCAAGGAGCATGCGGAACAGGGTCAACTCGCGTAATTCGCGCTCGCGCGACTCTGCCGTCTTCAGCAGTTCCTGGTTGCTGGCGCGCAGCGCCTTCTCGGCTCGCACGCGTTCTGTGACGTCGTGCGCCATGCCGCGCACAACCGGCTTTGGCAAACCTTGGGTGCGCAGGGTGTTGTGATATTCCCAGATGCGCTGCTCTCCCGATCGCGTCACGACCGCCAGCAGGCCGCGGGATTCACCGGTACGCTCGATCTCGCGTAGATAAACTTCAAACTGATCGCGGAATTGTGGATCGATGAGGTCCCGCATCGGCTTTTGCATCAGCTCTTGGACGCTGTAACCGAGCAAACGCGCCGAGCAGGGATTGACCGATAGGAATCGGCCGGAAAGGTCGTGCACGCACAGCAGGTCCTGACTGTGCTCAACCAGATCGCGATACCAGTCGCCGTCTTCTTCCAGGTCCCGCCGGATCGGGTCCCAATCGACTGGTAGTTCTGCCGGAAAATGGCGCTTCTGTTGCTCAGGGTGCAATGCCATGGCTCACCCGTTGGCGAGCCGCCAGGAATTTTGTTATTGGGTACGATCGGCCAGATCGATTCCAGCGGCTACCGCAAAATTTGTAGTCAGGTGCAAACGCTGTGGAGGAGTCTTGCTGATTTTGCGTGATGCTATAACACGCTATTTAAACTTGTCCGGAGATATCTCCGATCTTCGGGGAGGAGTCTAACAGAATACTGTAGTAGTTACACGTTTATAATCAGGGCCCCCTCGGAAGTGTCCCCCTCAATGGTGGGGGTGGGAGATGCTGCCAAGCTTTACACCTACCTTAAGCGTCGAATCTCTCGGCGGAGCGAGCTCTTGCTTTGGCGGCTTCTTCTTCGCGGTTCTTCGGCGGCGCGGCGGTTTCGAGCGAATGCAGCAGGCGTGCCGAGATGCCAGCGATTTCATCGATGGCCGCCAGGAAGGCTGCTTCGTTTGCTTTCGATGGCTTGTTAAAGCCGGTGATCTTTCTTACGAATTGCAGCGAAGCAGCCCGGACTTCATCTTCGCTGACGGGTGGATCGAAGTTAAAGAGAGTTTTGATATTCCGGCACATCGATTACAGCCCTCCAGTGAGAACGAGCCGCGACAGGACATTTTCTCACAGGCGGCGGATCTGCCCGGAACATTTTAGATGGTACCGTGGTACATTAGTACCATGGTAGAAGAATCGCGTCTCCTGGTTGAACGCGTGCAGACGGGCGTCCGCATGGAAAAACGCTTACTCAAGG
>DATEBK010000101.1:0-13709 GCA_035287825.1 Terriglobales bacterium | reverse complement strand
GGGGGGCTCCGCCGGTGCAAGTTGCGATTGGACGCCCCCTGATTCTGCCGTCCTGCCAGCGCGTCTAACCCGCTTGAAAACCAGATGTTTGCACGAAATCTTGCCCTGGGTGAGAAACCTGGGAATCATCTCTGAACGGATCACCCCGAAACTGCATCTGAGAGATGTGACGCTGATGGCCCATCGATCGCCCGCGGCCCGCATCCTCGTAGTAGATGACAACGCTGCGATGCGTCTCGCAATGAGAAAACTTCTGGAGATGCAGCATGATTGGAAAGTGTGCGATGAGGCCTCTGACGGGGGAGAAGCCATCGCGAAATTCGATAAAGAAAAGTTTGACGTTATCGTGCTCGACTTTCAAATGCCTGGTATGAATGGGCTGGACGCAGCGAGACAGATCGCCTCTCGATCCCCGGACACGCCCATTTTGATGGTCACCCTGCACCACTCGCCTCAGCTTGCCGAAGAGGCCCGGAAGATCGGCATCCGCGGCATCTGCACGAAAGCCGATATTGGAAGCGTGGTCGAAGGGGTAAAGACACTCCTGGATAACAAGCCTTACTTCAAGAACTGAGCATCAATTTCTCCATCTGGCGGCAGCTCCCAAAGGGAGCCCCTCATACAAAATGGCAGGCGAATACCCGAAAGCGTATCGCCGTTCATACTCTCCCTTGCGGCGCAACCCTTCGCTCGCGGGTTACATCGAAGAGATTCATTTGGCTGGAAAGCAGCATCCGCTCTTGCTGACCAGCCCTTATCCCAATGCCTCAGCCCACCTCGAAAGGAATCATCATGAAACTGTTTTCAGCACATATTGAAGATTTGCGCACGCTTTATATCAGCAATCTGAAGAAGGCCCTGGATATGGAACAAAAGATCACGAAAGCGCTTCCGGACCTCATCGAAAACTCCAGCGAGTCGGAACTGGCTCAGGCTTTCCGCCTCCACCTGGAGGAGACAAAAGGTCATGTGAGCAAGATCCAGGCGCTTTTGCAAAGCAACCAGGGAGACGACTCCACGGAGACCTGCAAGGTCATCGACGGCCTTACCGCGGAAGCGTCCGACACGATTAAAGATGTGACAGATCCATCCGTGCGCGACATCGCGCTGATCGGGGCTGCCCAGCAAGTTGAACATCATGAGATTGCCGTCTATGGCACCTTGCGCCGTTGGGCCGAGATCATCGGTCTCTCGTCGGATACTTCCATTCTCAAAAGCATCGAAGCGGAAGAAGAAAGAGCCGACGAGCTTCTTACACACATCGCCGGCATGGTTAATACGCAGGCAGCGGCATAATCTGCAGGCATTCTCTGCCGGCTCTCTCCGGCGGAGAATGCCTGCCTTCTTACAAGGGGTAGTTTATCGATGAGCTGAAACTGCTGGTCGCAGAGCAACTCCCGCTTAAGTAAAATTCCGCCTGTGACGGAAACCGAACCGAGACGACCGGCAAGACCATGGTGGCGTAGCAATGGAGTATCGACAATGATTGTTCATCGACGATGATTCTTCCCGGAGGACGCACCGGGAGGTCGGTGTGGCTATACGTCGCAGCAGTTTCTATGATTCTCTGTCTTGCCTTCCTCTTCTACGAGGCTAAAACCCGCCCAGTACAACAGACGCCCCCGACGTCTCCGTCATTGCAGGATTCAAAATAGACATACGACTGCCACCGCAACATGCAAGCGCTTGCACGGTATTACCCTGCCTGTGCAAGGGACATCGCGAGCAAGGTACGTCGATTCAAGCACTTCCGGCGTCGGCGCGGCAGCGCGGGAAAGGCACTCGGGTTGCACTGATAAATCAAATAATGTCTATTATTGTAATAGGCATTGAGGACGAGGTCTTCACCGGTACGCAACTGCCAGTCTTACGGACTGCCTGGACATGGCGGCTTCAATGCGTTCGCGGTGGCGTCCTAAGTCTGTGATGGGGAGCGGCGACGGCAAGGGGAATCGAATGAAGTTCAACTACTCGTGGGGAAATACGCGCAACGATCTGCTGGCCGGCGTGACCGTCGCGGCCATCTCCCTGCCGCAGGCCATGGCTTATGCGCTCATCGCTGGAGTTGACCCGCGCTTTGGGCTGTATTCCGCCATCGTCGTCACTCTCGTGGCTTCGATCTTTGGCTCGTCCAGGCACCTGATTAACGGCCCGACAAACGCGATCTCGCTCGTGGTTTTCAGCGCTCTCGGCTTCTTCAATTCCGACGCGCGGCTCGAAGCCTACCAAGCCATGTTCCTGTTGGGAATCATGATCGGCTGCATCCAGATCCTGATCGCGATCTTCAAGCTCGGAGATCTGACGCGCTACATCTCGGAGTCAGTCGTGATCGGCTTCATGGCCGGGGCCGGCACTCTGGTGGGTTTAACACAGCTCGGCAACTTGACCGGCTTGCGCGATCGTGGCACGGGGCAGCAGCATGTGCTCTACCGCATTTGGCTCACCCTTAGCGCTGGCCGCGTGAATCCACGGGCGCTCGGCATTGGATTGGGAACTATTGTTCTCGTCGTCCTGCTGAGAAAATTAGCGCGCAAATACCGGCTGCCGCAATTTGACATGCTCACGGCCTTGATCGTTGCAGCGCTGGTGGCCGCCGCCTTCGGCTGGTCTAAGCCAGCGCTCAATGGCACAACCGTTATCTCCGTCGTGGGTAGCGTCCCGCGCAATCTGCCGATGCCGCATTTGCCTCAGATTCAATTCTGGTGGGTGAAGCAATTGTCGGGAAGCGCATTGGCCATCGCTTTTCTCGGACTACTGGAGGCGCTGGCGATCGCAAAATCGATTGCCAACACTACGCGCCAGTCGCTCGACTACAACCGCCAGTGTCTGGCTGAGGGTCTGGCTAATCTTACCGGAGGATTCTTCCAATGCTTGCCTGGTTCCGGCTCATTGACGCGCTCCGCCATTAACTTTCAAGCCGGGGCGGTAAGCCGCGTTTCAGGAGTGTTCGCGGCGGGAACAGTCGCACTTGTCGTGGTTGCACTCGCACCCTGCGCCCGCTACATTCCAAAATCCGCTCTGGCTGGCCTGCTCCTGGTAACAGCCGTCCGGCTGGTCGATTGGAAACGGCTGAGCTATGCCATGCGGGCTTCGCGCTACGATGCCGCCTTGGTTCTGGTTACTGCGTTCTCCGCGATCTTCATCAGTGTTGAGTTTTCCATCCTGATCGGCGTCGCCTTGTCGATTCTGATGTTTGTTCCGCGGGCGGCCCTGCTGCGCTGGAACGAGTTAGTGGTCAGCAGCGACCGCGTGGTGCGCGAACGCTTGGCGGACGATCCGCCCTGCTCGGCGATGCTGCTCTACGATCTCGAAGGCGAATTGTTCTTTGGTGCGGGCCCGGAACTCGATCGCTGCTTCGATCACTTGAAGCGTCGCACCGAGCACGAAAATATTCACTTTGTCATCTTGCGCCTTAAGCGCACCCGCAATCCTGACATGGTTTCACTCGAGCGCTTCGATCATTTTCTACATGACATGGAAGCGCGCGGAGTGACGGTATTGCTGTGCGGGGTTCGTCCAGCCTTCGCGAAGGCCATGGCAAACTTGCACTTCTCCGATTGGCTGCCGGGCGATCGTGTGTTTCTGGAGGAAACGGAAAAGTTTTCTGCCACGCTCAAAGCCGTTCGTCATGTCTACGAACTCCTGGGAGACAATCTCTGCTCGCATTGCTTACAGGGCGAATTCGTCGGAGCGGATGAGCAGCCTCTGTATTACCTGGTCTAGGATGTGGTTTTTTTTCGTCGCGACAAAGTGTCCTCGCTGTGGTTACAATCTCAATGAAATTCAACAGCTGCCATGCCTGAATCCGGCCAAAGACCATTTCGCAAACCTGGATTCACTTGAATGCGTCCTGCCTAAACGCCCGTTGGTCGTTCTGACAATTCGGTCGCTTTTATAAAACCTCGCTTTTGCAATCCGGAGGGATGATCCCTATGCTGCGGAGAGCTTTCGTTCTGGCGTTGTTGTCTGTTCTTTCTGTGCGGGCTTGGGCGCTGGATGTTCCTCGAACCACGCCCCCAAAACAGGCCTCTTTTCACATCAGCAATGTTTTGACGGTTAAGGTGCCCAAAGGGGCGAAGACAGTACGGGTTTGGTTTGCTGTGCCGCAAGAGGATGCGTATTCGAGCGTGCGTAACTTTGATGTGAATGTGTCCGGCGACTATGGGATCCGGTACGCCCGGGATTCGTGGGGCAACCGGGTGGGATACCTGGATATCGAAAACCCCGCTCGCGATCAGGTTCTAGTGAAAGAGGAATTCGACCTGACCCGCACCGAGGTTCGCAACACCATCAACGCGGCTGAGACGCGGCCGCTGACCGGTCAAGAGCGCACGGCCCTCGCCGCTTACCTGCAGCCGGCGACACATGTGATCGTTAACGACGAAATCAGGAAGCTTGCAGCCTCGATCACTGGCGGCGAACAGAATCCAGTTCTGGCCGCGCGCAAACTTTATGACTGGACTTATCAGAACGTGAACTACTGGGTGAAGGACCCGGAGCATCTCAAAGCCTCTCCCGTCGGCAGCACCGAGTATTGTCTCCGGACTAAAACCGGGAACTGCACGGATTTCCATTCGCTGTTTGCTTCGCTGGCCATATCCTCGGGCATCCCCGTCCGCATGGTCTACGGTTCGTTGCTGAAACCGACGTTGAACGGAATGGATGTCGACGCCAGCTATCACTGCTGGATTCAGTTCTTTGCTCCGCGGCTAGGTTGGTTGCCGCTCGACGCTTCGCTGGCTAACATCTACTGGGAAGACATTCCGCTCAACGATAAGAACAAGAAATTGGTCGAGCTGACCACTTCCACTGGATATCAAGGAGCCGACAAAGACAAGGTGGAGTACTACTTCGGCAATCTGGATGAGCGTCGCGTTGTATGGTCGATGGGCCGGGACTTGATCCTGCAGCCTCCGCAGGATGACGGTCCCGTGAACTCGCTGCCGAAGTTATACGTTGAGATCGACGGCAAGCAGTCCACGGACTGGACGCGGCAATTCACCTACAAAGAGCTGGGGCATTGACAATACTTTCCCAACCAGTGTGGGAATAATAATGTCTAGCACTTCTGTAGTCTATATATTAGACTGTGCGGCGCGAGCGGGAGGACCCTTCGCCCCACAAAACATAATGCGGGATCTTAGTTCAGCGAGGAGGTCATCTGATGCTCTGGAAAACTGATCCAACGTTCTATGCCTCTCCCAAGCTTGCCATGCAGGCGCCAGTGGAGAAACTGGCGTATGTAGCCACTTTGAATGCCAACGGCGGCAATCAGCCTGATGCGTTGGTGGTCGTGGATGTAGACCGCGAGTCGAAAAAATACGGCCAGATTGTGGGTCGTGTCGAGATGCCGAATGTGGGAGATGAACTTCATCATTTCGGCTGGAATGCGTGCAGTTCAGCGTTGTGCCCCTATGCTCCGCACCCGCATGTCGAGCGGAGGTATCTGATTGTTCCGGGGCTGCGCTCGTCGCGGATTCATATTATCGATACGAAAGACAATCCTAAAGAGCCGAAGATTATAAAAGTGATTGAGCCGAAGGACCTGGAGAACAGGACTGGCTACAGCCGTCCCCACACCATTCACTGCGGCCCCGATGGCATCTATGTGAGTGCGCTTGGTTCGCCGAGCGGCGATGGCCCTGGCGGAATCTTCGCCCTCGATCACGACAACTTCGAACCTCTGGGTCGCTGGGAAGTCGACCGTGGTCCGCAATATTTTGGCTACGATTTCGCGTGGCACCTGGGATATGACATCGCTGTCACCAGCGAGTGGGGCACGCCGAACATGGTTGAGAACGGAGTCAATCCTGAACTTTTGCTCGGTGGCAAGTACGGGCACAGCCTGCATATTTGGGATCTCCGCAAGCGACGCCATCTTCAAAGTTTGGATTTGGGCGCGGAACAGCAGATGGTCCTGGAACTGCGCGCAGCGCACGATCCCACAAAGGATTATGGCTTTGTTGGTGTGGTGACTTCGCTGAAGGATCTCTCCAGTTCGATCTGGTTGTGGCACCGGCCGAAAGGATCAAATGGAGGATCGAACGGAAAATTTGAAATAAAGAAAGTCATTGAGATTCCCGCCGAGCCGGCCGATCCCGGCCAGCTGCCTCCGCTGTTGCAGGGTTTCAAAGCCGTACCGCCGCTGCTTACGGATATCAATCTCTCTGTCGATGATCGATTTCTCTACGCTTCCTGCTGGGGCACGGGAGAGATGCGCCAGTACGATGTGTCCGACCCGTTTAATCCCAAGCTGATTGGGTCGGTGCACGTTGGCGGAATCGTGCGCCGCGCTTCTCATCCCGCCCGGCCTGGTGAACCGCTGAACGGCGGTCCGCAGATGGTGGAAGTCAGCCGCGACGGACGCCGCGTCTATTTCACCAACTCGTTGTACGCCGCATGGGACAAGCAGTTCTATCCCGATGGCATTCGGGGCTGGATGGTTAAGCTCGATGTCGCGCAGGATGGCGGCATTCAGCTCGACCCCAAGTTATTTGCCGAGTTCGGTGATCTCCGTCCGCATCAGGTCAAACTGCAGGGTGGCGACGCCTCGTCGGATTTTTACTGCTACCCATGAATCACAACTGGCCCTGGGTTGCGTGGCCCTGGGTTGCCCTGGCACTTCTCGGGGCCTATCACGGCCTGAATCCAGCCATGGGCTGGCTGTTTGCGCTGGCCCTCGGCCTGCAAGAAAAACGCCGGTCCGCGGTCGTCCGCGCCCTCCTTCCGATTGCTCTCGGACACGCGGTTGCCATCACCGTTGCGATTCTCGCCCTGCGCTTTGTTCAACACTTCCTTCCCCTGAACATTCTGAAATGGGGAGTTGCGCTATTTCTTTTCGCGCTCGGGGTCTATCGCCTCTTCCGCTCGAGCCATCCACGTGGGGCTGGCATGAGAGTCGGAGGCAAGGATCTGTTCGTCTGGTCTTTCCTCATGGCATCCGCCCACGGCGCCGGTTTGATGCTGCTGCCGGTTCTGATGACACAACCAATGTCAGGCATGTCGCACAGCATGGCGGGTTCGTCGCTGAGCACATCGTCGTTGACCGCAACAACGTTGACCGCCACAACGTTGACCGCAACAACGATTGCACTGGCGGTGCTGATTCACACGGCAAGCATGCTGGCCGTAGCTGGAGTTCTCGCCATCATGTTTTTCGAAACCTACGAGAAAGTGGGACTGCGGCTGCTGCAGCACACGTGGCTCAATTTCGATCTGCTGTGGGCGATCGCGCTGCTGGTGGCAGGATTTGTCGTCTTATTCTTTTGATTTTCCCATCATGCCGCCGGTTTTCTTTCCCGTCTTCGATTATGTTTCGTCCGATTATCTTTGCTCGTGGCTGAACGCTTTTTCGTATCCGGTACCACTACGTTATCTTCATTGATGAGGACGGTCTTGTTCTTTTTCCCATCCCTGCGCTCCGACTCGTGGACAGTTTCAACCCACACGTCTTCCATTGTCATTAGGCCGCTCCTTGGCACATTCAGTGCCGTCTTAGTCCGTGCAGTCTTAGGATGAAAGACAAGGACGTGAAGTTGTCAGCCGGGGTTGGATTGTGGATTTATCGGACCGGAAATGATGCCAAGCTATGTGATCGGCGCGAGCGCTCACGACCTTGGCGGGCATGCCGCAACTTATTGACGGCTCGATTCTAAAGGTTCCGAGTCCAGTTCGCTGAATGCCCCCAGCCTCCCTCGAAAACAAAGTTGGTCAGCGGCTTTCGCTTTCGCGGGCTTGCATCTTTCGTGCGCAATTTTTCGGGGAGATCTGCCGAGTTGCCAGGGTATCCAACGGCCGCAGCGGCGACAGGCTCATGATCTCGAGGAATCGAAAATTCGCGGCGAGCTTTTTCCACATCGAATCCGGCGATCTGATGTACCACCAGTCCCGACACCGTCGCCTGAAATGTGAGGTTGGCGATTGCCTGACCAACGTCGTGGAATGCGTGCCGATTGACTTCTCCCGATTCAAAGGTCAACTTCGCCACCGACAATAAAAGCACCGGGGCGTGCTGCGCCCATTGAACGTTGAATTCAAGCAAGCAACCGAGCAGGCGGTCGAAATCGGATTTGTTCGCCTTCGTGGCAATGATGAAACTCCACGGCTGCTCGTTCATTGAAGACGGCGTCCATCGCGCGGCTTCCATCAAGCTGGCCAGGGTTTCCAGTCCAACGGAGGTTGAAGCGAAAGCCCGAATGCTTCGCCGACCTGCAATTAAAGGATGAATAGCATATTCGCAAATCTTCTGTTCTTCCTCCGGAATAACTGGTGTGGCGGCGTGCCTTGTCATCAAGTCTCTCCGTTCTGCTAATGCCTTTACCACTGATCTTCGACAGTTCGATCTTCGACAGTTCGATCTTCAACAACCGGCCGGCGTTGCAGCACTCGGCCAAGTATGCGTTCTTCAAGAGCAGCGAAGCGGGCGCTGCCGCGGGTTCGTGGTCGAGGTATGTTTACCACTTCGTCCAAGGCGACGCGGCCTCCCTCGATCAAGATGACGCGGTCCGCCAAACTTATGGCCTCGGCAACGTCATGGGTGACGAGCATGGCGGTAAAACCGCGGCTTCGCCAAATGTCTTCGATAAGTTGCTGCATCTCGATGCGCGTGAGGGCGTCCAGCGAACCCAGCGGTTCGTCCAGCAGTAACAAATTCGGGTCGTGAACCAGGGCGCGAGCCAGAGCTACTCTTTGCCGCTGTCCGCCCGATAAAGCTGCCGGCCAGTCGTCCGCTCTTTCTGCCAGACCAACTTGTGCCAGAACTTTTCGCGCCTGCGGGATGAGCGCAGCCTCCAGGCCGAGCATGACATTCGGAAGAATTCGTCTCCACGGCAGCAGGCGCGAGTCCTGAAACATGACGCGCACGTCAGGGCGACCGTCAGGACGAATGCCAGCGCGAAGATCGGGCTTGCCGTCGTGCTTTGTGAGGTTGTCTGCAACGGTGCCCAAAGCGATGCTTCCGGTTTGCGGCGTTTCCAAGCCAGCAACTGACCGCAAAAGGGTGCTCTTGCCACATCCACTGCGGCCGACAATGGCCACAAATTCACCGGCGGAGATCTCAATCTCGAAGTCTTCCAGCACCGTCCGTTCGCCGAATGCGATGCTGACACTTTTGATCGCAACGGAAACACCGCGCGAGCAGCGCCGTTTCTCAGCCGCAATCTCTCCGGAACTGCAGACGATGGGCAAGGTGACCTCTTATGGTGCCGTCTGATACGCCGGGCTCCAGCGCAGCCAGTAGCGTTCCAATCCTTTGGCCAGAAGATCAGCGACCTTCCCTAAAATTGCGTAAAGCAGAATGCCGACCACCATGACATCGGTTTGCATGAATTCGCGCGCGTTCATCGTCATGTAACCGATTCCGGAGCGCGCTGAAATGGTTTCGGCCACAATCAAGATCACCCACATCAGCCCGAGAGAGAAGCGCACACCTACGAGGATCGAGGGCAAAGCTCCGGGCAGAATGATCTCGCGGTATAGCGACCAGCCCGACAAGCCATAAGTTCGCCCCATCTCGAGAAGTCCGCGATCGACCGAACGGATGCCGTGAAAGGTGTTGATGTAGACAGGAAAAAATACACCCAGCGCCACCAGAAAAAGCTTGGCCGATTCGTCGATGCCGAACCACAGGATGACCAGCGGGATCAGAGCCAGGGGAGGGATGTTGCGGACCATTTGAATTGTGCTATCGAAAAGAATTTCGGCCCAACGCATCGAGGCGGTGAGCAACCCGAGCAAGAGTCCGATGCCGCCGCCGACGACGAAGCCCGACAAAGCGCGCAGAGTACTGACCCGGACATGCATCCACAATTCGCCCGACGCGCTGAGTTCGATGAACGAACTGACGACCGCGCGTGGCGAGGGCAGAAAGCGGCTGGGCAAAATCCCGGCAGATGACGCCCACTGCCAGACCATCAACAACAGAATAGGCACGGCCCATGGCAACGCTTGCTTCGCCAGGGTACCGCGGCGAAGTTGAGTCTTCATGACAACATTTTTCTGATTCTGATTCATGATTCCTTGCAGCTCGCTCCTCTCTTAGCGCTTTGCCTGAGCTCCCGTCGATGTTCCCTGCAACGTCGCGTCGCGGACGTTAATGTGCTTGGGAATTAACTTGAGATCGTAAAAGGCATCCGCGATTCTTTGTTGCTCCGCCAGCACGGCATCATCGACGGGCGTAACACCGTAGCCGCCCCGTGACAGCGCCAACTCCAGGGTCGCTTGATCCAAACCAATTTGAGGTACAAGCGCTGCCGCTGCTTCCTTCGGACTCGTCTTGGCCCACTGGTCCACGATGGCCACTTCCTCCAGAACCGCAGATACCACATCCGGCCGTTTAGTGGCATACGACCGCGACGCGAGAAAGAATTGATGATTGCTGACTACTCCGTTGCCATCCGCGACGATGCGAGCTCCGGTCTGCTTTTGAGCCGCTGCGAGAAATGGTTCCCAGATCGCCCAAGCGTCCACACTGCCACGCTCGAACGCCGCCCGCGCATCTGCCGGCGTGAGAAAAACAGTATCGATGTCGTTGTAGTTCACTCCCGCTTTCTGTAGCAGCTTCACTAACAGAAAGTGGGCGTTCGCGCCTTTATTCAAGGCCACTTTCTTACCTTTGAGTTCGGCAACCGTTTTGATAGGTGAATCTTTGGGAACGATGATCGCTTCAGCAGCGGAAGCAGCCGGCTCATTTGCGACGTAAACCAGGTCCGCTCCAGCCGCCTGCGCGAAGATAGGCGGGGCCTCGCCCACCGTACCGAAGTCGATGCTGCCTACGTTCAACCCTTCGAGCAACTGCGGCCCCGCAGGAAATTCGGTCCACTTGACTTCAACGTGCAGCGCCGCCAGCCTTTTCTCCAGACTGCCGCGCGCCTTCAGTAGCACCAGTGTGCCGTATTTCTGGTATCCAATGCGTAGGACGTTGTCGGCATTCTGAGCCGAAGCAAATGGCGCCAAAGCCATGAGCACCAAGCTAGCCGCCATGATCGTCTTTACGAACTTCGTCACGAATGCTCGGCGAAACATTGCATAAAGAGAATTGCGCATAAGTCTGAGTCCCATAGTCGATCTCGTAGTACGAATCATGTCCCGCCAATCATCTTCAGGAATAAAATGACGGCTCCGGAAGCTGATGGTTCAAGGCCGGGGCGGAACGTTCACCGCGATGTGATTCACCGTAGAAAGCACTCTGGGCCTCCCGTATCGTCAGGCATGAAGCCCCTATTCCCGTCGGTGGCCCGTCGCTGCTGCTGCAGCATGCCTGCTGAATTGGTGTTGCTGTAGCAACACACTAGAGTCGACTCAACCGGTTCATAATCGCCGTAACCGCCTGAAAACCTAAAATTCATGGACATAGGCCCGCGTATTCATTGGCAAGACAATTGCCAAAGATCATGTGGAACTCAGTCCCTCGGAAAGAGACCTGACTTATGGAAGTTTTCTGGTTCTTACCAACTCACGGAGATGGCCGTTACCTTGGATCTGCCGAACAGGCCCGAACCGTCAACTATGGTTACTTGAAGCAGATTGCTCAAGCCGCCGATCAGCTTGGGTTTCAAGGCGTGCTGTTGCCCACTGGCCGGTCGTGTGAAGACGCATGGGTCGTTGCGTCAACCTTGGTCCCGGCGACAACCAAGCTCAAGTTTCTGGTGGCGATTCGTCCTGGCATTATTTCTCCCACGGCCGCCGCACGAATGGCCGCGACGTTCGACCGGCTTTCCGAGGGACGGCTGTTGATCAACGTCGTTACCGGCGGCGATCCCGACGAGGCGCTCGGCGACGGCGTTTTTCTCTCTCACGATGAGCGCTATGAAGTGACGGAGGAATTTCTTCAAATCTGGCGCGAGGCGGTGGCGGGAAAAGCAATCTCTTTAAACGGCAAACATCTTCATGTGGAGAACGCGAAGGTCTTGTATCCATCCGTGCAAAAGCCGCATCCCCCGCTCTACTTCGGCGGATCTTCCAAGGTCGCCTACGGCTTGGCTGCGCGGCAGGTTGATGTCTATCTGACCTGGGGAGAACCACTGCCGGCGGTTGAAGAAAAAATTGAAACCGTGCGGCGTTTGGCGGAGGAACAGGGCCGATCACTGCGGTTCGGCATTCGTCTGCACGTCATCGTTCGCGAAACCGAGGAGGAGGCGTGGGCCGCGGCGAACGATCTGATTCGCTACGTCGATGACGACACGATCGCCAGAGCACAAAAAACCTTTGCCCGGTTCGACTCCGAAGGTCAGCGCCGCATGGCGGAGTTGCATCGCGGCGGCCGCGAAAACCTGGAGGTCAGTCCCAATCTTTGGGCAGGTGTGGGCCTGGTGCGCGGAGGCGCTGGCACGGCGCTGGTTGGCGATCCCTTTACCGTCGCGAAAAGAATGCAGGAGTACGCCGACCTGGGAATCGAAACCTTCATTCTGTCCGGGTATCCGCACCTTGAAGAAGCGTATCGCGTGGCCGACTTGCTGTTCCCGCATCTGCCGATTTCCGCGATATCCGAAAAATCGGTTGGCAATGTCACTGGCCCTTTCGGCGAACTCGTGGCCAACGAATATCAGCCACGCACAACCACGGGACCCGTGCCGGCGCAACAAAGTTAGAACCCAAGCATGAATCGGATTCCTCTGTTGCACGCTTCCTGTAGGATCAGGATGGATCGACTGAAGCTCTAAGTTGCCGGTCGTTCGGCAACTCGCCGCATTGCATCAGCTTCGCCCGAACGATGTTCCGGCTAATGCCGAGCAACCGCGCCGTCTGAACCTGGTTGCGATGACAGAATCCATACGCCGTCTGCGTGATTGCCGTCTCGATCTCTGCGTATAGGTTGGGACGGCCGTCTTCAAAAAGTTCGAGTAGCGCGTCACGCAAGGCATCGAGGGGCCGGATCGCGTCGGTTGTGGCGATTCGCAGCCCCAGTGGAGACAACCGCAAATCTTCCGGCCGAACTACATTTCCCCGGCAAACCAGCAGGGCGTGATGCATAACATTTTCCAACTCGCGAGTATTCCCCGGCCAGGAGTGCCCGCGAACCAGTACATCGATCGCCTCCGCGCTCAGAGCGGGATCTTTCAGTCCCAGGCGTTCCCCATACACTCCGAGAAAGTATTGTGCCAAAGGCAGAATGTCACCTTGCCGTTCGCGCAACGGAGAAATATGCAGCGTGGCCACCTGCAGCCGGTAATAAAGATCTTCGCGGAAGCGTCCGGCGGCAACTGCATCCTCCAGATTCACATTCGTAGCAGCCACCACACGAACGTCGATCGCTACAGGATTGCGCGAACCCAGTCGTACTACCTGGCGCTCTTGCAGCACCCGGAGCAACTTCACTTGCATGGCGAATGGCAAATCTCCGATTTCATCGAGGAATAACGTTCCGCCCCGGGCCGCTTCAAACCATCCGGCGCGGGCTACCGTAGCTCCGGTGAATGAGCCGCGCTCATGACCAAATAATTCGCTCTCCACCAGGCTTTCAGAAAAGGTTCCGCAATTCACCGCTACAAAAGGACCGTCAGCCCGCGGGCTCAACCTATGCACGTGCCGGGCAATGAGTTCCTTGCCAGTGCCTGTCTCCCCGGTGACCAGCACGTTTGCGGTGCTGGGTGCGATCAAGTGAATTCTTTCGAGTAATGTCTTTGACTTAGGGTCTTCAAATACGAGAGGGGCCACTCGCAAGCCAAAAGGCGCGGGGCCAGGACCTGGGAAACTCAGAAGCGGCTTCGATA
>DATEBK010000100.1:0-8919 GCA_035287825.1 Terriglobales bacterium | reverse complement strand
AAAAGGGAGAATACGACCGTTCTTGCCTTCTTGCGGGCCGAAGAGATATTCACGAATCGTCATGTCTGCCTGGTATGCTCAATTCCCGGGGCATTCGGCATAAGCGTACGCGAAGGCGCTGACGTCGTAAACCGTCTTTATGGCGCTATATACAGCAAACGCCTTTGACAATGCCTGAAAGGTGGCAGTCTCCGATCTCGCGAACACTTACACCTACGATTCCCTGCTGTGGAGTCGTAGTATCTGGCGCCGAATTCATCAAATGTTTACGAAGTTGCAACCTTTGCGAAACATGGGAGGGCTATGTTGATAGCAGTTGCCCTTCTAACCGGGAGGGTTTATCAGGACGGCCTTGGGGGGCTCCGGGCTGTCCTTTTTCTTTTCTGTACGACTTCCTGAAGATTCAATCTGGCGGAGAATTGCAAGGCCGGCCGTTTGTGAGAAGGGAAAAAGCTAAACGGCCTGCACAATCAGAAAGCAAGCCGCAGCGCGAACTGAATCTCGCGCGGAGTGCCCGATCCCACAGGGGTTATCGGGTTTACGATGGCCGTGTTCAAGTTCACTGTAGTGATGACGCTGCCGAATCCTGCCGGACAGCCCGAAGGATTTGAGACTGAAACGTCACATGTAGCCTGCGGCGAACCTAACTGCGGGTGATTGAAAATGTTGAAAAATTCGGAGCGAAACTCGAGGCTCGCTCGCTCTGTGAGCGGGATGCGTTTACCGAGACCGAAATCCATTTGCCAGGTACCCGGCCCGCGGCCGACGTCGCGGGGCGTGGTGCCGAAATCCCCAGCCGGGTAAGCAAACGCTGCGGGATTGATCCACTCCCCGATGCTTTTGCCTCCGGGCGGAGTGAGAGAAACGCCCGGAACCAGATCGGGACGCTGTGTGCCGGAGGCGCCATCCGGCGCGGTGTAACTGCTCGGCATCAGCACATTGATCGGGAAGCCCGTGCGAGCCAAAGCGGTGGTTGTCAGTTCCCAGTTGCCCGCGATAGCGCCTGCAATACCGCCATTATTCAGTAACTGCTTAGTCTTTCCGAAGGGAAGCTGGTAGACCGCGTTGGCATTGAACACGTGGCGGGCGTCCCAGGCACCGCTGGCGGTTTCACAGGCCAGGCATAACGGATTCTGCGGCGATATTTCGTCGCCATCGCCGCTGCCGTTGGAGCCGTTGTCGATCTCGTGCGACCAGGTGTAATTGGCCGCCACCAGGAGGCCGTGAGAAAACGAGCGCCGCAATCCCGCCGAGAGAGCGTTATAGGTGCTCATGCCGACGGAACCGCGCCAGGGGATCGCGGGAGCAAAGGCGGGATATTGCACATCTCCCGTGGCCGGATCGATCAAGTTCACTATGTTGGTTTCCAGCAGATGTACGCCATGGCTTCCCAAGTACGAGAGCGAACTTACGAAGCTGGCAGGCAGTTCCCGCTGCACCGAGAAGCTCCACTGCTCAACGTACGTATCCTTGCGGTCGCGCTGTTCGGCATTTGGCGAAAGCGTTCCGGGGCCGGTAAAAACGACTGGATAGGAACCGCCTTTCACCATATAGGAGGGAACCTCGTTCTTGGCGGGCAGATTCTGATCGTCCAACTGTCCGTCTTCGTGATAGATGCCGAATCCGCCTCGAATCACCGTCTGACCGCTCTTCTGCGGCGACCAGGCAAAGCCTACGCGGGGATCGACGTCACCATAGTTCTGGTGGCCGAAGCTGGCGCCCACGCCGCAGAATCCCTGCGCCCCGCAAGTGGCGAAATCGAACGGGTTGGCTAAACCGTTCTGCTCATGGAAGAGATCAAAGATGGTGTAGCGCACACCCAGGTTGAGCGTGAGGTTGGGCAGCCATCTGTACTCATCCTGTGCATAGCCGAAGTAATCGTTCTTGCGCAAGTGATTGACCGGCAGGGAACCAGTCAGGCTGGCTTTCGACACCACGTTCGCCGCCATGTTCTCTATCGTGGAAAACGTAATCTTTCCGTGTTCGCCGTAGCTCTGGTTTAGTTGAATGCGGCGGACTTCCGCTCCGAACTTTAGCGTATGCCGGCCATGAATCCAGGTCAGATTATCGAGCCAGGAAAATGAGTTGCCCACGTAGACGCTATCGTAATCGTAGTTTTGAGTGATAAATCCGGGCCCGGGACCCGTAGCGACCACAATCTCATAGATGGTGCCGTTCTTGCCCGCGTTGTAAGTGTTGTCACTGGAGCGATTGAATCCAAACTTGGCCTCATTCACCAGCGTGGGACTGAAGACGTGCAGCAATTCAAGCTCGCCGTTGACGGGCGCGGACACTCGCTGCTCCAAGTCCGTGGCAGCAGCCGAAAGCGGCTGCGTATCGACTGACCGGTCGTAATCGAATCGCATGAACCCGGTAGTCGCTGCCGAGAAATGCTGGTCGAGGCGCAGCATCGCCGAATTTTCGTTGGCCACCTGGGTACAGGAGCAGGTCAGCAGGTTGATGTTGGGGTCGCTGGTGGGGGTTTCAATTGTGTTTGGACCTGCTCCCGGGTAGGCGGTGATGATCGGATAGATCGGCGATGAGGGCGAAACTGTGGCTATGAGTGCCGGACTCGGCACGTCGCCGCTCACGGGATAGCCCCAGTTTTGCCGGTAAGCTTCCGCAGCGAGGAAGAAGAACGTTTTGTCGCGCTTGATGGGGCCGCCAATCGATCCCCCGAACTGGTTCAGACGAAGCGGCTGCTGGGTTTCGCCGTTGGAGGCGAAGGAGGGCTCGGGCGCGTCAAAAACATTGTTGCGCAAGTACTCGAAGAGTCGTCCGTGGAAGCGGTTTGTGCCCGAGGGAGAGGTGACATCCAATTGAGCGCCACCGGTCGCGCCTTCCTCGGCGGATGCCAGCAGCGAATCGACGCGGAACTCCGAAATCGCGTCCAGCGGAATGGCGAGCCGCACCCAGGCACGTTGCGTCTGATTGATGATGTTGGTGGCGTCAACGCCGTCATAGGTGAAGTTGCTGTCGTCGAGACCTCGTCCGGCGAACCGGACTGACCGCTGGTTGCTGCCACCGGTGTCGATGGCGCCGGGGATGAATGCCGTCAACTGCGACCAGTCGCGGCCGTTCAGCGGCAATTCGTCCGCCTGCTCTTTCTCGATCAAACCAGTCACCGCGATACTGTTGCGGTCTATCAGCGCCGAACTCGCGGACACGTGTTCGGCGCGACCGGAAACTTGCAGAGTCGCATCGAGCGTTCGCGTGCGGCCAATGACCTCCTCGACATCAACAAAGGTGACCGCTTTGAAGCCTTCGTGTTCGAACGTGATCGTATAGACACCCACGGGCAGCTCGGGAATGTCGTAGGTTCCGCTGCCCGAAGACGTGGTTTCGCGTCGCAGACCCGTGGCATTGTTGACGGCAGCGACGTGTGTCTGCGGCAGAAGGCGTCCGGAGGGGTCGGTGACCGTGCCATTCAAAGCCGCGCGGTCCACCTGTGCCGGCGACAGGGAAACTAACACCAAAATGACCAATATGCTGCCGATTGGCAGAGGATTGACCACTCGAAACCTCGAGGACGAGAGCAGAATGCTTCTAAGCATGGCGCTGAAAAGTGGAGCGGGAGGACACCCATCTAGATTCATAAACGTGCTCTCTTTCAAACCTAGACCATGGCGGTCTTCGATCTTACGTAAGACAGGTTCTGCTAGAAACACCACAAAAATAGCTTTTGGATGCACAATGTTACGTCACTCCAGTGGGAACGTTGCGAGAAAAAACAACTACCGACGGTAAGACGTGTGCAGGGCGAAATCTCGGGTTATTGAGAGGCGATGAAACTGGCGCAGCTCTGGTTGACGCATGACGCCTTAGATCGTAGAGTTTCGTGGTAATCGATACGAGCTGTTTTGTCGATCAAGAATGGTTCCGCGTCAATCACCCTTCGAAGAGGTTCCCGCTGCCCGTCTCGGCCCGCTGGAGCGGCAAGTCCACCACGCGGTGTGGGCGCGGGGTACGGCCACCGTCCGTGAGGTGCTGGAAGATGGAAAGATCTGGCAAAGCTACAACACAATCATGACGACGATGGACCGGCTGTTTCGCAAAGGTCTTTTTGAGCGCGTGCTGGAAGGGAAAGCGTTCCGTTACTCGGCGCGGTACAGCCCGGAGGAATTGGAGCGACGAGCGGCGGCAAAAGGTATCCGGTACCTACTGGAATCCGAATACGCTGCGCTTCATCTTTCGTATTTTGTGGAGGCAGTGGGAGCGCATGACGAGAAGCTGTTGGAGAAGTTACAAACCTTGGTGGAACGCGAGCGCGCAGAATTGCGACTGAAGAAGGGGGAGCGGGAATGATGTTTGCGGCGCGAGGAGTTGTTGTTTCGCTGGCATTTTTCGCGGTGGTTTACTGCACATTGTCGGTGGCGGTTGCGCTGGCGTGGTGGGCAGTGAGCCGGATGCGCCGAGAGCATACTGCTGGCTCGCCCGAGCTCCTTTTTGGGATGAGGATTTTCGCTTTCGCGGTGTCGAGCATGGTGACCGTGTTTTTCGCTTTCCCGTCGTTCTGGTTGATGGAGAGAGCGGTACTCGATGAAGATGCCGCAACCTTCGTCCTCGCCGGATGTGCACTGCTCATTTTGGGCGCGGGCTTGGTGCGTGTTCTTGGCGCTCAGATAAGAACGACGCGGGCGGTGAGGCAGTGGCTGGTGGAGACGGCGGGCAGTCCAGGCGACTTGGGACGTCCGGCGTTGAGCGCCGCGAATGGCGCGCCGGCGCTGATTCTGGTGGGCATAGGAAGACCAAGAGTGATGGTCTCAGACATGGCGGCTGTGGTTCTAAGCCACGACGAGTTGCAAGTGGCAATCCGGCATGAGCTGGGGCACAAGCGATCGTCGGACAACCTGAAGAAACTTTTGATCAGCGCGACTCCGTTTCCTGGAATGAGCAAGTTGGAGAGTGCGTGGCGGGATTCGGCCGAATTAGCGGCGGACGATGCAGCGGTGGCAAGTCGTCAGCAGGCGCTGGATCTAGCGGCAGCGTTGATCAAGCTTTCGCGATCTTCATCGCCGTCGCAGTGGGCCGAGCCGGCACTGGCGAGTGGGTTGATTAGTCGCTCGTCATCGACCAAGTCGGTGTCGATCAGCTTGCGGGTTGAGCGCCTGCTCGCGTGGCGGGGTGGTTGTCACTATGCACGCGTCTGGCCGTGGGCGCTTTCTGCGATGGCGATTCTGATCGTGGGAATTTCCTGTCACTACGGCGCAACGCTGGCGCTGACCCATCGGCTGACCGAACTTCTGGTGCCGTAGTCCAAATTTGACAGTCCAACCTTGGGCAGTCAGCTTTGGGGCATTTGAGCGTTGGGCAGTCGGGCGCGTTTAGCTGTTGCGCTGAATTCCAGCTTCTTGTTTTTGAGTACTGCGGATCGCCCAAGCCATGCGCGGCGTGTTGTGGGCGATTCCGCAACGGCCCTGGGCATCGAGAAGGATGATTCCGCCGTGGCCGTTGAGGCGCTGCTTGAGATAGTTCATCGCTTCTTTTGCCACCCACTCGGGCAAGCTTCCGGAGGCCACGCGATCGGCGGCCCACTTGGCAAGTACCAGCTTCATAATGGGCTCGCCCCATCCAGTGGTGGAGGCAGCAGCGCTCTGATTGTCGGCGTAGCAGCCGCAGCCGATGAGAGACGAGTCACCGAGTCGTCCGGGGGCTTTGTTAAGCGTGCCGCCGGTGGAAGTAGAAGCGGCGATGTTGCCGTTGCGGTCGAGGGCGACGGCTCCGACGGTATCGTGAGAAAGCATGTCGTGCGCGGGTGCGAAGAGATCGTTGCCGTCGCCATCACTGTTGCCATCGGCTGAGGCCTGGGCTTGATATTGGCGCAGGCGGGCGACCTCGCGCGGGATCACGAGATCTTCATTGCGGCAGAGAGCGATGCCATGTTCGGCAGCGAAACGCTCAGCGCCTTCAGCGACGAAATAGACGTGCGGGCTGTCGCTCAGAATCTTGCGGGCGGCACGAACCGGATTGCGCAAGCGCTCGACGCAGCCAACGCCGCCTCCGCGGAGGGTTGAGCCATCCATGATGAAAGCATCGAGTTGGACTTTGCCGTCACGATTTAGAAAGCTGCCACGGCCGGCGTCGAAGGTTTCGTCATTTTCCATGATGACGATAGCTTCTTCGACGGCGTCGAGGGCTGAGCCGCCGCGTTCAAGAGCGCGCCATCCGGCGGCGGCGGCATTGCGAACACCGGCGAGGTGCGCTTCGACCATATCGTCGGGGATATCCCAGGCACCGCCGTGCACGACGAGAACAGGATTGGTAGGCAAATTCAGACTCCGCGGGAAATTCCGGCGTCTAGTCTAGCATCTGGTCGGACGTCGCTTTGTTGGCGGGGACGGTTGACGATGGCCAGGATAACGCCGGCTATCCACAGGCTATACATAGCGAGGCGAAAAACCGTGCTGCTGTGCAGTCCTCGTCCAGGATCGATAAAGAAGGCTGCGATCAATAAGGGCGGCGAAATCATAATCAGGATTGAGGCTACACGTTGAGCGCGGTGAAAGGGCTGACTGTTGGACAAAGCGATATTGGCGACGCCGGCAACCAGAAGCAGGAGATGGCGAGAACGGAAGATCAGCCGAGGGACGGCGTCCAGATGAGGAACGCCGGCTATATGGCGCATGTATTGACCGGTGAGGGGGAACATGAGCAGCGTCAGCAATCCCACAATCCAATGCGCGCGTGACCAGCTCATTAAGCATGCCTCCCGACGCAAACGACAAGCATATCAACAGATGCAGGGAGGGACGAGGACGGCCGTCGTTCAGTATAGAGTTATGCGGCGCGGGCGGGAGTATCCATTTTATTGGTGCGCTGCCAGGTGTAGAGGACACGGTGGAATACGGTGATGGTGGAAAGGACAGCGATGACCCAGAGCACGGGCGCCATGACGTTAAAGAGTGCGCCGATGATGAGCAGAACCAGGCGCTCGGGGCGTTCCATGAAACCGACCTTGCACTGTGGAATGAGAGATTCGGCGCGAGCGCGAGCGTAGCTCACCATGATGGCACTGACCATGGCCAGCGCGGCCAGCACAACGTAAAAAAATCGGTTACCCCTGCCATAAAAAACCAGCAATCCTAAAAAGAGGGAGGCATCGCTGTAGCGGTCGACAATGGAATCGAAAAATCCGCCGAAGCGGGTGACCTGGTTCGAGGCGCGGGCGACACGGCCATCGACCAGATCAAAGAATCCCGACCCGATGATGACCAGTCCGGCGTAGAAAAACATGCGGCGCTGGTTGTCGCCACTGGCGTAACCGAACAAAAACGCGGCATAGCTGTTGACCACCAATCCCATCAAGGTGAGGATGTTGGGATTGATGCGGGTGAGAGCGAGCAAGCGGACGATGGAATCGAGGAGAAGGCCGCAGGCGCGGCCGACGGCGCTGGTCCAGGTCATAGGACGCGGGTCCTGGGGTTTGTCCTAGCGTTCGTCGTGAGTTTGCAGTTTGTCGCCTTTTGACGCATTGCTTCTATTTTCCCCGTTCCGCATCGAGTTTGGCTTCGGCGAGATCGTGCATAGTGGAGAGCTTGAGGATTTCCATCTCGCGGCTGCCGCCCGGAGTGACGACGGTGGCAGTGTCTCCGACTTTCTTGTTCAGCAGGGCGCGGCCGATGGGCGAGGTAGTGGAGATTTTGCCAGCGGCGACGTCGGACTGTTCGCTGGCCACCAACTCGTAATGCATCTCTTCATTCTTGGTGGTATCGAAAACCGTCACGGTGGAACCGAGGCCGACTTTGTCTTTGGGGATATTGTTCATGTTAACCAGAGACAAGTCGGCGAGACGCTGACCGAGTTGGCGGACGCGGGCTTTCAGATACTCCTGGCGCTGCTTGGCGGTGTGATACTCGGCATTTTCGCTGAGGTCGCCGAGAGCGACGGCCTTCTTGAGCTCCCTGGGGATGTCGAAGGCGAGTTCGTGCTCGAGCGTGTTGAGCTCGTCGCGGAGCTTCTTTTTGATCTCTTCCGTCATCGGATTTCCGGTAGTTGCTCTGGGCATTATAACCCTCGGCGGAGGGGAATAGGGCTTCGCCGAGGATTCGGCTGGCCGGCGCTTGCGGGGCAACCTACTAAGCTGCAATAACTTAGATTCGGGCCATTGAGGATTGGGGGACGGCTGCGCTTCGTGATTGCCAGAGTAGCGGCGGTCGGCTAGACTAAGTCGAGTAGTTCTCTTCCCTCGGGTGAGGGCCCTTCCATGAGTGCAAACGGCGTTTTCCACATTGGCGACAAGGTCGTCTACCCCAACCACGGCGTTGGAATCATCGAGCAGATCAGCAGCCGGACGATGGGGACGACGGTCGAGAAGTTCTACATGCTGAAAATTGCCGCCAGCAATGCGAAGGTGACGGTACCTTTTGCGAATGTGGATAGCGTCGGGATGCGTCCGGTGGTGCGAAACGGCGAGATCGAAAAGATCGTGAATTATCTGTCGTCTGGCGAATGCACGAACGCGGCCGACTGGAAAGACCGGTTCAAGGAGAATTCCGATCGCATGCGCACCGGGTCGCTCACGGACGTGGCTGCGGTGCTGAAGAGCCTGCTGGTGCTGGGACAGGGCAAATCGCTCTCGTTCCGCGAAAAGAAGATGCTGGAACGGGCGCGGTATCTGCTGGTCAGCGAAATCGCCATCTCGCGCAACTGCGACGAGGGTCTGATCGAAGAGGCGCTCGCCAAGGCGCTGACGAAATGCAATCTGCGCTTCCCGGAAATCTCTGAACTGGCTTCATAATCGGTCAGCGTTGGCGTCTAACACTCTTCCCATAGGTGCAGCCGAAGAAAACTATAGAAGTTGTCCGCGATTGCGGCGATATGGAGTTCGTCGAGAGGTGAAATGGCGATGGAACAAGCGAATACTCCGAACCCTCGGGTTATACCAGTTTGGTTGGTCAAGTCCTTTGCCGCTGTGGCCAC
>DATEBK010000099.1:0-7817 GCA_035287825.1 Terriglobales bacterium | reverse complement strand
CCAACCCTGGGCCGATCGCCGGCTGGAAATTGTTCTCGGCAATCTGTTGCGCGCTGGAGTATTGCTCTCAGCGGCTATCGTGCTGGCGGGAGCTTGCGTCTATCTCTATCGCCATGCGCACGAGCGCGCCAACTACCGGGTCTTTGTCGGAGAGCCGTCCGATTTTCGAACGATTCCCGGAGTCGTTCACAGCGTCATGAATGGCCGCGGACGAGGCTTGATCCAACTCGGATTGCTCTTTCTCATCGCAACTCCGATTGCGCGGGTGGCATTGTCTATCGTCGGCTTCGCCTTGGAGCGCGACCGCATGTATGTCGGATTCACGGTGATCGTGCTGTTGGTACTGCTCTACAGCCTGCTGGGATCAGGGTTGACTTTCTAGAGCTTGGCGGAAGTCGTCAACATTTTGTTTGCGGCAAAAATCCAATGTTTTTGGGACGATGACTCATGTTTCGACGCGCGTCTTTGGTCGCAGGAATTTTCACATCCCTTTTATCTTTTTTGTCTTTTTTGTGGTTGGCGGTGGTGACGGCACAGTCTGCCACGAATCCGCCGGCTGGTCGCGCCGACTCGTTTGAGGTGGTCCATGTGTATCCACACGACTCGAAGGCGTTCACGCAGGGGTTGATCTTTGTGGACGGTCATCTGTATGAGAGCACCGGGCTCAATGGCAGATCGTCGATACGAATGGTGGACCTGGCCAGCGGAACTGTTCTACAGAAATACGATGTGCCGGTGGAGTATTTTGGCGAAGGGCTAACGGATTGGGGCAGCAGCCTGCTTCAGTTGACGTGGAAGGCACACAAAGGATTTGTCTATGACCGTTTCAGCTTTTCGGTGCTGAAAACGTTCCCGTACGAAGGCGAAGGGTGGGGCCTGACTCACGATGGCACGCGGCTGATTATGAGCGACGGAACGGCTTATCTTCGCTTCCTCGATCCGAAATCGTTCGTGGAAACGGGGCGCATTCACGTTACCGACGAGGCGGGCAGGGCGATCGAGGAACTGAATGAACTGGAATATATCCGCGGCGAGATTTACGCCAACGTTTGGGAGACGGATGAAATCGTGCGTATTTCTCCGCGGACGGGAAAGGTGCTGGGATGGATTGATTTGAGTGGAATCATCGATAAGCGAGAACTGGGCGATCCTGACGCGGTCCTGAATGGCATCGCCTATGACGCCAAGGGAGATCGAATTTTTGTCACGGGGAAGCTGTGGCCAAAATTATTCGAAATCAAGATCAAAGCCCGGCGTTAGGCCTTCATTTCCAATCCTTGTGATCGCCAAGCATCATTGAGAAGGCTAAGCGTCATGGCCTTGAAGCGTTTGTTCCAGGAACTTGCGAACTTCCAGGCACTCGGTCTTGGAAAATACCGCGCGAACTCCGGCTTGATGCGCGGCTTGATCCAGGAAGGGCGTCTTGTCTACCGTGAGGATCAGAACCGGGACGTCTGGCGACCTTCGTCTCAGTTCCCGGGCTGCGCCCAGCCCGTCGAGTATCGGCATGCACATATCGAGGATGACAACATCGGGGTGTATCCACCCCGATTTCCGTACTGCTTCGGAGCCATCGCTGGCCTCAAATACAGTCCAACTCGAGTTCCGCTCGAGAAATGTCCTCATCTCCTCGCGCCAAAACGGGCTGTCGTCGGCAACCAGAATGCGTGTGGCCATAGGCTCACCTGATTCGATTCGATGAACGGTGCAACACAATTGCTACCATGATTCAACGAACCGATGCAGCCAGCATGTCAGATCCGGGGAAAGTGTTCGATACCGGACATACCCTATCTTTGATCTTTGCATCTACAGCTAATCCTGTAGACGAGGATCACAAGTCCGCCTAAATCTGGTTGGGCTCGGCGGGATCGTCAGGGTCAATCGCGGGCGACCGTGGAAATTCTGCGCCGTCGGGCGGTTCTTTCACCGGTGGAATTGCGGGTTCGGGTGATGGCAGCGGATTGGGGTCAGGGAAATTTGGTCCGGTCATAACGCAATCAGATGCAACTTATGGCGAAGCGGCACACCTGTGGCTACGAAAACGAATCGCTGACTCTTTGCCGCTGTGCGACGCGTCGCCCGGGAATTTTCGCCCGACGATATTTGCCGGCTTAGCCTGGATCACTCCGCTCCCAGGCGCTCGTCTAGTGCGGCCAGAGCCAAGTAAAAGTTGCGGCAGTGAGCAACGCATAGATAAGGCCGTCGAAAACTTCCTTGAGGGTTGCCGACCAGGTGTGTCCTCGCCAGATGCCGTTGGTGAAATTTGCCACACCGTAAGCGAGAAAGGCGGTGAGGGCGGTCAGGTGAAAGACGGCGTGATGATCGGCGCCGGGCTGAAGAGCCTGGCCGGTGATCAGGGCGACGAAGAATCCGACCAACAGGCAGAAGGCGAACCACTGACCGAGAAACTTCGGCATGACAGGCGGTCCGCTCGGCATGATGGTGAGGAACCCGACTGGCCCCCGCTTTTGTTTTTCGATCAGCGCTGGCGACTTCATGTCTTTGTGAGTACAGAACGGGAAAGCATAATGTCCGCGTTTCAGAGGAGTGGAACGCAGGGCAGTGAGAATTTTGTCTTCATCCGGGAGTTGGTTGTAGTCGCTGCGATGGTAGGGCAGCACCATGTGCATGATGGAGCTGGCGATGAAGACGATGACTGCCGAGAGCAGAATCGGGAGCCAAAGAGCAGCGAGAGGAACCATATCAGCCTCCTGGTGGCGCAGATGACGACGGATCGAAGATTGCAGGCGAGGCTACGCCGGTGGGGAGGGTGCGGTCAAGGGAATCGTCTATGAGGCAAAACGGCTGCGCAGCTTTTTCCAGCCGAGACGAGCCGGGAAAAACAGGATAGCGCCCCACAGCAGAAGGCTGGGACCTGTCGAAAGCAGGAACAAAGCAAGAGTCATGATTCCGTCGACCATACTGCGATATCCCTCGACGGCGGCGTTACTGAGGCGAGTGAAAGTTGAGGGCGGAAAGGCTTGCAGCTGGGCTTTGTAGTCTTCCGTGATGGTCGCGTTCAGGGTCGCATAGCTGATCTGGTTCGACATGGTTTTTCTTTCGGCTTCCATCTGCTCGATCTCGCCGCGGACACGGGCGAGTTCCTGCTCCACTTCGAGGACATCCGACAATTTGCCGGTGCGATCGCGCAGCAAATCGGTCAGCCGTTTTTCGGTATTGCGGGAGTTGCCGAGCCGGGCTTCGAGATCGACATATTGCGAGGTAACGTCTTGCCCGCTCTGGGATTCGGACTCGACGCGGCCGAGCTTTTTGATTTCGAGCAATGCGCCATCGAGTTGATCGGCGGGAATGCGCAAGGTCGCTGTGAGAGTGCGTTCGCTGCCAGTGACTCCACCGACTTTCAAATCGCCGACGTAGCCGTGATGGCGCTTGAGAATAGCTTCGAGATTGGTCCGCGCGTTGTCGAACGCGTTGGTGATGAGGCTGAGTTCGGCGGTGCGGATGATCATGGGGCCGCTAGCGACTTGCGCCTGACTGGCCGGTGGTTGATCGGACGAGGGGTTTTCCAGGCTTGCCGCCATCTGGTTTTGCTGCGCTCGTAAGCGGCCAGCGGAAGCCAAGGCGGAATAATTCTCTGAGCTCGGAGAAGAGCTTGCAGGAGCAGGAGGTGGAGCAGGAGGTGGTTCGACTGGCATGGACAAAGCCAAACTGGACGGTTCCGATAGTTGGGTCCGTTTCTTGTCCGCGACGAGATCGCCCACCGACGAGATCGATACACGCCGGTGCAACGGGACGGTGCTGAACGTAACCAGCAAGATCGCGAGCGCGCCTCCGGCCCATGCGAACGAAGTTTGGTTACGGCGCAGAAACCAATTCCATCGGCTTCGGTGAACCGGAGGAACGGTTCGGGATGCCGTGCGATTCTCCGCCAGCGCGATTTCGATTGCCGTCATGGGAACCTCCGCGGGTTCAACCTTCCAGTTCTGCAGCGTTTGAGAAATGCCGCGCAGTTCTGAAACCAATTCCTGGCACTCGGCGCAGTGGCCGATATGATCTGCGGCAGCTTTCGAACGATCTGCCTTGAGTTCACCGTCGAGGTAGGCCATGAGTTCTTCGGGATCGGGATGCGTGATTTTATTCATAGGACCTCACCTTCCGCTCGGGCCAGTCTCCCGGCTTCATTCGCGCCTTGGGTCGCATTGCCGGGCGCGGTGTCACGAACTTTTCTGGATGGTTCCAGATGTTCTTTCAGCGCCATGCGCGATCGGAACAAGCGAGAGCGTACGGTATTCACTGGCATCTTCAAGAGTTCCGCGATCTCGGTGTAACTCAGCTGTTCGTATTCGCGGAGCATCAGAATTTCGCGTTCCGAGTCGTCGAGTCTGGCAAGGGCCTGGCGAATCCAGAGCGCGGCGTCGGAATCGTCATGACTCGCGGGCTCGGATGAGACTTTTCCTGCGGGCGAGTCGCGGAGTTGTTTGCGTCGCTCGGCCGACAACAGGTTCATGGCGATGCTATAGAGATAGGTGCGGAATAAAGCTCTCGGCTCGTACTGCGATGCTGCCCGGATGACGGCCACGAAAGTTTCCTGGGCCAGATCTTCGGCGCGCTGGTCGCCGTCGAGCCTCCGGCGAAAAAAACCATAGAGCGAGCCACGGTAGCGGGCAAACAGCTGCTCAAATGCCGGCTGGGATCCGCTCTGGAACTCAAGCATCAGGGCCTCGTCGCTGATTTCTGCTGGCGCCACGTTCCTCCCGACTTGTGAGCCTGAAGTTTCATTCATAAGCGGTAATGTCGCAAGACGGCAAAAAGTTCCGAAACTTGCGCAAAATTGTCGGGGACGCGGCGGATTAGGTCAGGACGGAGTCGTCGAGGCGCTTGCCGTGGAAGTCGGCTACGTGCTGGATGTAAGCCAAAATCAGCGGGTGCGGGTCGCCTTCGCGGGATGAAAGCTGTGGCTGGAACAGCGTGGCGATGAAAAACAGGTGGGCGGGCGATTCGATGGCGCGGCATTCTTCGTTGGCGCCGCGGGCTACGACAGGGAAACCGGCTTCCATGGCCATCCATTCGAACTCGGGGTTGAGCTCGTAGTTGCAGAAGAATTCTTCTTCGATGACTTCCTTGTTATAAAACGACGCAAGGTAAGAGCCGGGACGCAAGCGGATCTGATTGACGACGCCGGAGAGCTTGGGCGCGCCCGAAGCGCGGTTGGGAACGGCGCAGGCGACGGGATAGATAACAATGTTCTTGGCCTTTGGATCCTCTTCGGCGGTGGTCGCGTCTTTCACTCCGAGCACGTTGCGAGCGCACTCGATGAGCGCGTACTGAAATCCGGCGCAGGTGCCGAGAAACGGACGGTCGTGCACGCGGGCAAATTCGATTCCCTTCAGCATGCCGTCGAAGCTCTTGAAGGGACTGCCTGCTGATGCCCATAGACCGTCGAAGGAGTCGAGGACGGCTTTGGCTCCGGGTTCGAGCAGCGACGGAGTCGGCAGCCATGTCGATTCCACCTTGAGGCCCAGCTTACGGGCCGCATGCTGGATCGAGTCGTTGGTCGCGTGGTGGGAACGGAATTCGGGATTGAAATCGCCGAGAATCCCGATCCGGACGGCTTCGCTCACAGCGACATTCTAAATTAGCGGTGTGGGGTTGGGATTACGCATTTAGCTACGTGCACGTTACCAGCGGGCGGAAAACACTGATGGCATCACAAAGTCTGGAGATGGACTATTGGATCAGCAGGTAAACGCCGAGAGCGGTAGCGGCAACTCCGACGGAGATCAAAAGGAAAGACTTCAAGGTTAAGGCGCGGAGCGGTTCCTTCCGGTTGGGGTAGGAGATCACAAATGAAGCATCGTTTGGTTCCTTCATCAAGACGACGGGCGGAGCGAGACTGGAGGTTTCGTGGGTTTGCAATTCATGCAATTGCGGCATGGATGATACGTTTTCGCCCTCGGCCGATCTGGGGGCCACTGTATCTGCTGTCTCGACTGACGATGGGTAAGGGACTCCAGCAGCGGACCAGGCTTCGGGCTGGGTAATGCCGGCGCGAGTAAGGGCGGCTGCGATCTTTGCCTGCTGCGTCATTTCGCGGCTGTCGGCGGGCGCTACGCCGCTCTCCAGGCGGATGACCTGCGGCGCTGCGACTCGCTCGGAGGAATTGCTGCTGATCGGTCCTCGCGGCGAGTGGGTTGAACCACGAAGATCGACTTCGCCGGTGTGGAATCCGTCCGTTTGCGCGTTGCTTGTTTCGGCGTCAGCGTCGTCGTGAGCCTCGGCGGATGGAGTGGACAGCAGCGCAAAACTGCGAAACAACTGATGGAATCCGATGAAGAGCATGTACAAGCCAGCCCAAAGCGCGATCCAGGCGAGAATCGTCGGGCCATTGATCGGGACGAAAAGGGAGAGACGGAGAATCACAGGGCTTTCCTGATCACTTTTCTGAAAAACATAGAAGGGTCTGTTATCAGGATAGAAAAGACTTGGTGAATGACGCGGGGAAAATGGGCAGTTCGGGCTTACAAAGGTAACGTTACGAAGTGCGATGGCAGTGATAGCGCGGAGGCTTAGTCAAAGCTAAGCGGTCACGGCGCGGGATTTTAGAATCTCGGCGACAGCGGCGAGCGCGGCTTCGACTTCGGCGTCGGTGTTGTAGAAGTGCGGCGAGAAGCGGACTCCGGCTTTGGGGCGCCAATCTACGAGGATCTCGCGGGCGAGGAGTTCGCGACTGACTTGCTGGGAATCGGGCATGTCGATGGAAACGGTTCCACCGCGCTGCTCGGGATTGCGCGGGGAGTTGACGCGCCATCCGTGATGGTCAGCGATGTCGATGAGGCGAGCCGTCTGGCGTTTGGATTTTTCGCGGATTTTGTCGACGCCAACTTCGCGGACGATATTGATTCCGGGACGCGCCGCTTCAATCGAAGGAATGTGGGTGGTTCCGTTCATGAAGCGAAAGGGAGGTTCGGCGTAGCGGATGGGGCCGGTTGCGAACTCGAAAGAATTGGCATGGGCGAACCATCCTGTGAGTTTCGGCTCCAATTTTTTGCCGAGGTCGGGACGTACATAGAGATACGCAAGACCGGGGCCGCCGCAGAGCCACTTGAGCACGCCTCCACAGGCGAAGTCGACGTTGAGCGCCTGCACGTCGACGGGGACGGTACCGAGAGATTGAAAGGTGTCGAGGACGACGCAGGCTCCAACTTTGTGGGCTTTGTCGATGATGGCTTTGGCGTCATTGATATATGAGCTGCGAAAGATGACGTGAGAAACGGGCACGATCAGGGTTTGGTCGTCGATGGCATCGAGCAGGCGCTCGGTGGGAACAGTGATGCCGTCGTCGGTCTTGACCATATGAACTTGCGCGCCGTAAGGGCGTTGCGCTTCCCAGAAATACATAACGGAGGGAAAGTTCATATCGCTGTAAACGATCTTGTTGCGCTTGGCTTGTTGCTTTGCGCTGAAGTCGAAACACGATGCGACGACAGCCTGACAAGTGGTGACATTCTGATGCAGCGAGACGGAGTTTTCCGGCGCATTCATGAGCGCCCCGAGTTCATTGCCGACTTCGAGAGCGAGCATCCACCAGCGTTCTTCCCAGGCGCGAACGCCGCGCGTGGCCCAGACATCGGCGTAAGCGCGGAGCGAATCGTAAACGGCGCGAGGCATGGCTCCAAGAGAGTTGGAGATCATGTAGTTGGTGCGCTCGAGGATGGGGAACTGGGTGCGATAGCGCAGGAGAGGGTCGTTTGAAAAATCGTCAACCATGACGGACATTGTAGCGGGTGCTGCGAGTGTTGGTCGGTGGTCGTTAGTCGTTGGCGGTTCTTGTTCGGTGTTGCAGCGCTGGAAAA
>DATEBK010000098.1:0-6921 GCA_035287825.1 Terriglobales bacterium | reverse complement strand
CCAGCAATTCCAGAGTGCGACGGACGCGATCATGCTGCGGTATATCGCGGACAGCAAGTTTCGCAAACCGAACTAAAGCAGGTCTTAGGTCTTAGGTCTTAGGTCTTGGGTTTCTTGCGGAACCCGGCGGAGCTTCTCTCTTATAATCTGCTGGTTGCTGGCGCCCTCGCATATCCGCATTGCTGAACCTGCCGACGTGGCGGCTATCGCCCGACTGGTGAACGATGCCTTTCGCTCGGAGCGCTTTTTCATCGATGCCGACCGCACCGATCCGGAGAAGGTTGCTGCGCTACTGAAAAAAGGGAAATTCCTGTTGCTCTTTGAGCGTGAGGACGCGGCCGAGGTCGGAGTTCTGACCGGCTGCGTTTACGTCGAGGTTCGCGGCGAGAGAGGTTACTTCGGGTTACTTGCCGTCCATCTGCGGCGGCAGCGGGCGGGGATTGGAGCGCGGCTGATCGAGGCTGCGGAGCAGCACTGCCGGGCCGCTGGATGCCACTTTATGGACCTGACCATCGTCAACGTGCGGCAGGAGCTGCCTGGATATTACAGGCGCTTCGGGTACGTGGAGAACGGGACGCTGCCGTTCCCTGATGACCAGGTTGCGAAGATTCCGGTGCATCTTGTGCGCATGTCAAAGAAGCTGTGAGGCAACAAAAACGGGCGCGCCAGAGCGCGCCCTAGGTCAAGAAGAAAACAAAGCTTCCAACAGCAACGGTTCAGCAGGACAAACCTAACTTATTCGGCTCAAGCTAATTTCAGCTCAACTTCAATTTCAGCTCAACTTCAATTTCAGCTCAACTTCAATTTCAGCTCGATTCCATTTCAAGTTCGATTCCCTCTCAACGACCAAAACCGGCAGACTGCATCGACTGCCGCGAAATGTCGGAGGTTGAGGCGATACCTTGCATGCGCAATTTGAACTCATCGGCGTTCGACGCGCTCTCGAGGGCGGTGTCGTAATTGACCAATCCGGCCTGGAATAAATCCCATAAGGACTGATCGAAGGTTTGCATGCCGTATTGCGACGTGCCGGAGGAAATCGCATCGCGGACGGCGCGAGTTTTCTCAGGAACCAGGATGCACTCACGGATGTAGGCGGTCGTCACCATGACTTCGACGGCGGGAACGCGGCCCTCGGCGTCGGAACGCCGCACCAGGCGCTGGCTGACGATGGCGCGTAAGACGGCAGCCAATTGCAGGCGAATCTGTTTCTGCTCGGCGGGCGGAAAGATGGCGATGATGCGGTTGATGCTTTCGACGGCATCGAGCGTGTGCAGTGTGGAGAACACCATGTGGCCAGTTTCGGCGGCGTGGAGCGCGGTTCCGATGGTTTCCAGATCGCGCATTTCGCCGACGAGGATGACGTCGGGATCCTGACGCAGAGAAGCACGAAGCGCGGCAGAAAATGAAGGGGTGTCGACTTCGACTTCGCGCTGGTTGACGTATCCTTTTTTATCGCGATGCAGAAATTCGATGGGATCTTCAATGGTGATGATGTGTTCTGCGCGCGTGGAGTTGATGCGGTCGACCATGGCGGCAAGGGTGGTCGATTTGCCGGAGCCGGTGACGCCAGTGACAAGCACCAAGCCGCGCGGCATGTCGCAGATTTGTTCGACGACTTTGGGAAGAAACAGTTCATCGAGGGCGCGGATTTTGGTGGGAATGACGCGGAGGACGAGTCCCACATTGCCGCGCTGCTGGAAGACGTTGACACGGAAGCGTCCGAGACCGGCGACGCCGTATGCCATATCGATTTCGGTAGTCTCTTTAAATTTCTGTTTTTGGCGCGCCGACATCATGCTGAAGGCCATGTTGAGCATGTCTTCCGCGGAGACGCGTGCCTGGTCGGTGAGCGGCAACAGATCGCCATCAATGCGCAGGTGGGGGTAATTTCCCACTTTCAGGTGCAAGTCGGAAGCGCGGCGCTCCATGGCCATGCGGAGCAGATCGTCAATATTCATGCGGGCGTGGCTCCAGCTACAGCCACTATCATCTACCGAACCACACCCGCACACGAGATGACGGAGGTCACACGACCATTAGGTCGTAGTTGGGGCGTACTGGATTACGCCGCAGCGGGCATCGGCTCGTCGAAGCTGCCACCGTAAATCGAGGGAACTTTCGACCCCATGGGGCGGAGATAGGTAGCTAATTCGCCGCGATGGTGAATGCTGTGATTGTTGACGAATCCCAAATAAAAAACGGCAGGCAGATTGAACATGAAAAACGGAACCGGGGTGAGCAACTGCTCGGCGGTCAGGGCGCGAACGCGCTCGAGTCCGCGGTTGGCGTTGGTGTTGTACCAGGCAACGATTTCGGCAATCGTCTTAGGCTTGTCGGCCTCGGCGGGATTGGCCATGGTGAATTTGAGATCGGCGATGCCGTCTAGAAACTGCACGTCGGTGTTGGCGAGATGCCAGGCGAGTTCCCAGGCAGTGCGGGCGTTGGGATCGGGACGGAATTCGCGCTTGGCTTCGGGGATGGCGGCCAGGACTTTTTTGGTGATTTCGATTTCACGGGCGAAGCCGTTGATCATCAGATCGCGATAAGCGGCGGCAAATTCGGGGGTGGGTGCGGACATAATGATTCTCCTTATAGGTGCTGGTTGCGGAAAACAGATCCATGCTCATTTACCAGAGTTGACGTAGAGATGGAAGCTAAACTCCGACTGGCAATTTCACATTGACGGGAACGGGCGTGAGCCAATCGTAGCGATCTTTTTTCTCGCCGCGAACGATGCCGTAAAACTCGGCTTGCACTGACTTGGTGATGGGGCCGAGTTTGCCTTTGCCCACGGTGATTTTGTCGACGGAGCGAATGGAAGTAATTTCGGCGGCAGTGCCGGTGAAGAAAACTTCGTCGGCAACATAGAGCGACTCGCGCGGAATTTGCTGCTCGACGACCTTGATGCCGAGGTCACGCGCAATCTGCATTACCGAGTCGCGAGTGATTCCGGCGAGCACAGAATTGCCGAGCGGAGCGGTGTGCAGCACGCCATTGCGGACGACGAAGAGATTTTCGCCGGAACCTTCGCTGACGTAGCCGTTGACGTCGAGGGCGATGCCTTCGGCGTAGCCGTTGACGATGGCCTCCATCTTGATGAGCTGGGAATTCATGTAGTTCGCGCCGGCTTTGGCCATGGCGGGCAGGGTGTTGGGAGCGATGCGCGTCCAGGAAGAAATGCAAACGTCGACTCCCTCGCTGGCATCGGCGCCCAGATATTTTCCCCAGGGATAATTGCAGATGTAGATTTCGGTGGGCGCATTGAAGGGATTGACGCCGGCTTCGCCGTAGCCACGGAGAATGATGGGGCGGATGTAGCAGGGCCAGACGCCGTTGTGGCCGACGAGTTCGACCATGGCGCCGACAATTTCGTCGCGGGTGAATCCGCAGTCGATGCGGTAGATGCGGGCGGAATCGATCAGGCGCTGAATATGCTCAGGGGCGCGAAAAATCGCGGGGCCAGACGGCAGCGCATAGCAGCGAATGCCCTCAAACACCGAAGAGCCGTAATTGACCACGTGCGACATGACGTGGAGCTTAGCGTCGTCCCAGGCGATGAACTTTCCGTTGTGCCAGATTTTGTCTGTTTTTTGGATCGCCATGGAGACTCCTCAGTTGAGCGGGTTCGGTGAAGCACCAGACTCAAATTATAACGTGGAAGGCGGGGCTGCTACGGAAGCGCGGCGATCAAATTTGCGATTGGGAGGCCAGGCGGGAGGTCATCGAATCCTGACGATGTTGTTGATGACAACTGCCGACGCATCGACGAGCATGAGGCGGGTGGCGAGGCGCTCGAGTTTGTAGTGGTGGCTTCGATGCAATACGTAGGCGAATCCGAGCGCCGAGCCAAGGCTCATAGTTGACGCGATAGCTTGTCCGCCGCTGCCGCGAGTGACGAGGGGGCGCAGCAAGGGATTCACTTCGCGCAGTCCTTCGTCCAGGCCGCGCTGGGTAGTGATGCCGTCGGCGGCGACCAGTCCGGCGAGAACGCCGAATTCGACGTCTTTTTCGACGGTCCAGAAACGAGGCTTGGGATGGTGAGGAAGCGCAAATTTGCTGACCGTGAAGTCCTGCGCGTGCAGCGCGACGGCTAGCAATAGGATCGAAAAAAAGAGCTTCATCTGTATTTGGAATATCGGCAGAAGCCAGGCCTAGCGTAAGTCGGGTGGAGTGGATGTATATGGCACAAAGAAACTGTTGTTAGATGGCATGTTAGTAACAGTGACGGTGGGACGGGGCGGCGGACCACTTATCCCCGCGGCTTGCGGCGCTGGCTGCATTCTTGTGCCGCTTCCTGCTGGAACCGGAAATACGCCAGAACCAGTCTCATAAATACCTGACGGCTGGAAATGGTGCATTCTGTAGGTCGCTCTGTGCGACTCCCCACGCGCCATGGCAGATCTTCTGGATGTTGATCGGCCATCCTCGCGGGGTGTGGAGAAGCGCGTCGCCGCCCGTTACGATAAATTCAGCGCATCGCGGTGGCTCCGAATCTCTCCCTGATGGCTTCCATCTTTGGTTTTCTCATCTTTACTCTGTGAGGATTTTGATGAAGCCATTGCTCTGTGTTCTGTCTGTTGTGCTTGCGTTTGGCTTGCAGACGCATATCTGGCAGCCGTCGGCGGGGCATGTGCAGGTGGCGATATGGCCGGGCACGCCGCCTGATCCGCAGCCGGTTGCGGGGCCGGAGTTTGCTGAAATGACGGCAAAGCCGTGGATGGATTCCGGCAGGCCGGCGACCGGGGTGAGCAACGTCACGCGGCCTACGATGACGGTCTACTCGCCAAATGGAAAGAATACGGGCGCTGCGGTTGTCGTCTTCCCAGGTGGGGGCTATCAGGGTCTTGCCATCGATCTTGAAGGTACCGAGGTCTGTGACTGGCTGACGGCAAGAGGGATCACGTGTGTGCTATCGAAATACCGTGTGACGGATGTCGGGCCGTATCCGAAATCGGGACCGTATCCGGAATCGCCGATGGCGTTGGAAGATGCGCAGAGGACGGTGGGACTGGTGCGCTTGCACGCGGCAGAGTGGCACATCGATCCACACAAGATTGGTGTGCTTGGGTTTTCGTCCGGCGGGCATCTATCGGCAGCGATCAGCAATCATTTCGATCACCGCTTGTACCCGGCCGTAGATGCGGCCGACAAAGAGAGCTGCCGTCCGGATTTTGCGGTGGCTATTTACCCGGGGCATCTGTCGCTCTCCGCAGCGCAATGGGATGCCAAACAGGGTGTCAAGAAGTTTGTGGTTCCCCATCCAGCAAATGCAGACAGCGGGCTTGCCTTGAACCCCGATCTGCATGTCACACGCCAAACGCCTCCCACGTTCTTGTTGCAGGCGGAAGATGACCACGTGGACAACGTAAACGACTCGCTGGCGTACTACATTGCGCTGAAGAAGGCGGGGGTTGCGGTAGAGATGCATTTGTACGCGCAGGGCGGGCATGCGTTCGGGCTGCGGCGGACGAAGTTTCCCATAACCGGATGGCCTGAGTTGGTGGAAACCTGGCTCGGGACGATTGGAATGATCTCGGAGTAGGCACTCGGAGTAGATATTCTAGGATCGCGTGCCACAAAGCGGGTCTGGATGCGGTTTCATAAATGCCTGAGCAAGATGTGAAGGCAAGCGAGTTGAACAAAGCCGAGGAAGTCCTCAATGTGGTACTCCCATCGGGTGACAAGGCGGCGGAAGCGTGGTTGACCTGAGACTGGTTCTAGGTAAGATTGCGTCCTGCGAGGCGCTCTAAAACCCGCAGGGGTGAGCGCTCTGGGTCTTTCATGGCTTTGACGGGAAGATAGAAGGTCTGCTCAAAGGCGAACTGCCCTGACATGGCGGCGTGCGATACCGAATCTGTATAACAAGCCCAAGTAGTGCCGGGAGCGATCTCCAATTTGGTTTGAGGGACTTGCGACTGATAGGTTTCGTCGGCCTTCATGCGGTCGTGGATGCCGAGCATGAAGTGATCGTATTCGGTGCGGCGTCCTTTTGTGATGCGCAGCCAGTGGAGCAAGGACGCAGCTCCGGGTATTGGAGGCTTGATTCCGGGCAGGAGACGGGCGGCAGCGTCGTCGAACTTTTCCCCTACGCGCCAAACGCGAGGCGCCTGCGGATTGACGTTGGTGAAGACACGCAAAATGCGCAGGCCTTGCATGGGGCGGGAGGGAAAAGCGTCCACGTGCAAGCGGGTATCGTCGTGACGCCATGAGGTGGTGCGTCCGGCAATTTCGGCGGGACGGAAGCTGGTGAAACCTGGGGTCAGATCGTAGATATATCCGGGGCAGAGCGCTTTCAGCAGATCGAACGCATGGTTGTGGTAGCGCTGTAACATGCCGAGTAACTGGTTGCGGTCGGGGCCTTGATAACGGGTGCCCTTCAAAGCTCCGGAACCGGGGCGGAAGCTGATGTTTTTCGATTTGCCGTCGAGGCAATCGGGAGAAAGAAAGCGGCGCTCATTTTCCGAGAGTTCAAAAGGGAGTTGCGGCGCGTAGAGAAGCTTGCCGGTTTCAAGGGCGTCGGCGGCTTTCGCTACGATCTCGGGAGAGAACGGGCCTTGCCAGGAAGCGATATCGAGTGGTTCGAGGATCTCCATTTAGTGAGTGCTATTTTCGCACCCATCCTAAACGGTTGCGGGTGGTCGGGCCAAGGGCGGTGCTGAGGATCGGCGTAATCTCATTGGCATTCTGCAGCGGTCGCCGCCTCGCTGGTGTTGCGTGGAGAGGCGGCCCGAGAAGCACTGACTTGTGCAGATTGCTCCTGGTACCCAGGCACCTGAAATTAGCTCTTATGGTGCGGGCCGCCGTGATCGGGAGCTACTCCTGTTAACTCGCCATCTCTTTAACTCGCCATCTCTCCCAAACCGTCGTAAGACGTAAACAGGACTGCTCGGTCGTTAGTGGCGCCAGATTTTTTGGTCG
>DATEBK010000097.1:0-4258 GCA_035287825.1 Terriglobales bacterium | reverse complement strand
ACATTCATGCTGCGACAGTCATGCTGTGACACTCATGCTGCGACAGCCATGCTGCGACGATCATGCTGCGACGATCTCGCGGAGGGCGGACAGCAACCGCTCGACTTCCTCGATGGTGTTGTAGTGCACGAGGCCGATGCGCAGGAAACCGCCGAGACGCTCGACATCGAGTTGCTCGGTGAGGTTGATCGCATAATAGTTTCCATCCCAGGTGAAGAAGCCGCGGTCGCCGAGTTTGGTTGCGAGTTCGAGCGGGGTGTGGCCGGCGATGCGAATGGCGAAGGTTGAGCAGCGCTCGTCGAAGCGGCGCGGGTCGGTGATGCCGTAGAGCTTTAATCCGGGGATGGCGAGCAAGCCAGCGATCATCGTCTCGGTCATTTTGCGTTCGTGCGGATGGATGGCATGGTGAGCGGCGAGGATTGCGGCGCGGCGCGTTATTTGCGGCTGGGATGGGGCGAGTCCCGCCTCCGCACGGCGGCCTAACTCTTCCCAATAATCGACGCAGGCTTTAATTCCGGCGATGCATTCGTGAGTTAGAGTTCCCCACTCCCAGCAGTTGGGAATGTTGTCGGTGTTGGGACGGAGCTTGTAGGGAGTGAGGCGCTTGAGATGCTGGCGTTTGCCGTAGAGAACTCCCATGTGGGGGCCGAAGAACTTGTAGGTGGAGCAGGCGAGAAAATCGCAGTCGAGGGCGCGCACGTCGATGGGGCCGTGAGGAGCGTAGTGGACGGCGTCGATATAGCTGAGGGCTCCGGCCTGGCGCGCGAGTTGGACGACGTGGGCGACGTGGTTGATGGTGCCGGTGGCATTGGAGGCATAGCCGGCGGCGACGAGGCGGGTGCGCGGGCCGATTTTTTCAGAGAGGTCCTGCATGTCGAGGGAGCAATCGGCCGGGTTAAATTTCGCGGCGCGGATGACGACACCTTTTTCTTCAAGAGCCTTCCAGGGTGAAAAGTTGGCGTCATGATCGAGCAGGGTGAGGACGATTTCGTCGCCGGGGACGAGTTCGCGTCCGATGGCGCGGCTGATGGCGTAGGTGAGCGTGGTCATGTTCTGACCGAAGACGATTTCATCGGCATCGCAATTGAGAAAATCAGCCATGGCAGAGCGCGCGGCGGCGATCATTTGCTCGGTATTGCGGCTGGTGGAGTAAGCGCCTCCGGTGTTGGCGTTGTTGCGGGAAAGATAATCGGCGATGGCGGCAATTACCTGTTGCGGGACTTGCGTGCCGCCGGGGCCATCCATAAAGACCGCGGGATTTCGGTTGACGGTTTGCGCGAGTGCGGGAAACTGGGCGCGAACCCAGGCGAGATCGAGCGCGGTGGCTGACGCGGAAGTCGGTTCAGCGATGGGCATAGCGGACATTCTAATTGATGGCGGGCAGAGGGCTTGCGGCTTGCGCGGAGGCTTCTATGAGTGCCGAGAGGCGCGGGCGCGGTTCAGGCAACTCGTTCGGGGTTGGGCTGCCTGATTTTTCCTTTGTTGGCCGCGTCGAGACGGATGCGCGTAACTCGCGTTGTTTCCTGGACGAGATCGTTCGTGGCCCGATTTCCGTCGCCGGCCATGACAGAACCGGCGGCCAGGGCAAAGCGCAAGGCGTCCGATTGGTCCTCAAAATACAGAATGACTTGACCCGACATAGATACTTCTCCTGAGTCCGACTTTCCAACGGCCGCGTGGAGCAGGCACGACTGGCAAAGGATCAAATTAAGACGCAGGTGGCGCTGCCATCGACAAGGGTCGATGAGAATTCCAGTTGCTGTGATTGTCGGAGAATGGCAGCGGCGGTGATAGTGCCTTGGCTGGTTCTCACGTTTTGACGCGCGAGGTGATTCGGCGGTGATTGAAAATTGAAATTGAAATTAATCGAATTGGGCACGCGACGTGGCGGACGCGTTGCGGACAAAGGTGGCTGCAGCCGATCGCGTTGCACTCGGCCGTTGTTTCAGTGTAGATTCGAAGATATCTCTCGCTTAGCCGATATGCTGAAGGAATCGTTAGAACGGGGTGGATGGTTCAGAGTTGTGTGTGTGCTCTGCGTCGCCCTGGTGTGCGTGATGGGGACGGTGCAGGCTACCCACTCGCATTCTGAGGGCTCGGCGACATCTCATCACACCTGTACGATTTGCGCGACGGCTCATGCCGGGGTTAGTACGCAGACGGCAACGTCCGCGCCGGTTTTGGCTGCTGCGCCGCTGGCAATTTTGGTGGCAGAAGTTTCGCCGACCTTCCGTCCGGCCACCACGCAGTTCATTCGCCCTCCACCGGCGCTCTGATCCCGGTCTCATCCCCAGGTATTTCCAGAAGCAATTCTAAAAGTAGTTCTAAAAGTAGTTCTGAACAACCGCGAACTTCGATTCGGCATCGATCTGGCATCGATTTGATAATCGATCTGGCGTCGGACTCGCTCCAAGGCCAATTTCTATTGGAGGAATGATGGATTTATTTTCTAAAAGCTGGCGGGCTGCAGCTATGGCCGTTGCCGTGGTGTTGAGTGTTATGGCGGCGAACGCGCAGTCTGGCAGCAATTCAGGATCGATCAGCGGTACGGTGCTTGATCCGTCGGGCGCGGTGGTGGCGAATGCCAGCGTTGAGATTCATAATCCGGTGACCGCCTATGACCGGAAGACCACGAGCGACAGCAAGGGCAATTTCGGTTTTGTGAACGTTCCGTTTAACAACTACCACATGACGGTGACGGCAGCGGGATTTGATAAGACGGCGCAGGATGTGGAGGTGCGCTCGGTGGTGCCCGCGAGTGTACAGGTCAATCTTCAGGTATTGGCTTCGACGACGACGGTTTCGGTTGAGGCAGCGGGTGATCTGGTGGAAAACGATCCGACATCGCATCAGGACGTAGACAGGGAATTGATCGACAAACTGCCGATGGGAAGCGGATCGTCGTCGATGAGCACGCTGGTGGGGCTGGCGACGCCGGGAGTGGCGTCGGATTCCGATGGGCAGATTCACGGCTATGGCGACCACGCGGAGAATTCATTCTCGATTGATGGGCAGCCGATGACAGACCAGTCGAGCAAGACGTTTTCGAATCAGGTTCCGGTCGATTCGATCCAGTCGATGGAAGTGATCGCGGGCGCGCCACCTGCCGAGTATGGAGGCAAGACCAGCGTGGTGATTGTGGCGGCTACGCGCTCGGGCCAGGGGATTACGAGTCCGCACGGCAGCATCACCACTTCTTACGGATCGTTCGGGTCGTCGAATTTGTCGGCTGATGTTGCCTATGGAGGCAAGAGCTGGGGTAACTTCATTTCCGTGGGCGGGATGAACAGCGGGCGATTTCTGGACGCGCCGGAGTTTGCGGTGATCCACGACAAAGGCAATGAACAGAACTTGTTTGATCGCGTGGACTTCCAAATCACATCGAACGATTCGATCCACCTGAACTTCGGCTACAGCCGGAGCTGGTTCCAGACGCCGAATTCGCTGGATGCTGAGAATGCGACGGCGTGGAGCGGACTGAGCGGTGTTTTGCCGGCGGTGGAGGACTACAACGGGATCTCTCCGACCGGCGAGGTGGTTGGAGCGGCGGATCAACGCTCCAAGATTGGGACGTTCAATATCGCGCCGTCGTGGACGCGGCTGATCAGCACGCACTCTGTATTCACCCTGGGCGCGTTTGTGCGGCGCGACGATTACAACTACTACCCGAGCAAAGATCCGTTTGCTGACCTGGGACCGCCGAGCCTGCAGCGGCAGTCGGTGGGGCAGAACCGGACGCTTACGAATGCGGGGGTTCGATCCGATATTTCTTACGTCAGGGGTATTAACAACATCAAGGCGGGAGCGACCTACGAACAGACATTTCTGAATGAGAACGACACGATTGGAATTGTCGATCCAGCGTACAACGCGCCGTGTATCAAAGCCTCGCCAGTAACGGCGCTGAATCCGAACCCGTATGTACCCGCGCCGGGATTCAGCGATCCTTCGCAGTGCACCGGCGCGTACCTGCCGAACACGCTGGCGACTTATGGCAGTTTGGGCTATGTGTCCGGTGGCCAGCCGTATAACCCGAACCCAGTTTTTTATCCCGTGTTCAACCCGGTGCTGGCGCCGTATGACTTGACCCGTGGGGGAATCTCGTATGTCTTCAACGGCCATACGGATGTGAAGGAGTTGGCTCTGTATGTGCAGGATGCGATCAGCTTTGGCCACTGGTCGATGAATCTGGGCTTGCGCGGAGACGTTTACAACGGGTTGACGACGGCAAGCCAGGCTGAGCCTCGGATAGGAATTT
>DATEBK010000096.1:0-7520 GCA_035287825.1 Terriglobales bacterium | reverse complement strand
GCTTCCAAGAGTCCACCGATCCTATCTATAAGAGCATCCCTTATTTCATGTCCTTCAGGGCCGGTCGTGCAACCGGAGTATTCTTAGACAATACTTGGCGCAGCAATTTTGATTTTGGAAAGGAGTTACCCAACACTTATTCTTTTGGCGCCATAAATGGACCCTTGGACTACTACGTGTTTTATGGACCTACGCCAAAACAGGTGGTGGAGACATATGCGTGGCTGACCGGAACGATGCCAATGCCACCGAAGTGGGCTTTGGGATATCAACAGTCGCGTTATAGCTATATACCGCAATCTCGAGTCATGGAAATCGCGAATCGTCTGCGAGCGGATCACATTCCTGCCGACGTTATCTATCTGGATATCGATTTCCAGGATAAAAACCGCCCGTTCACCGTGGATCATGATCGTTTCCCGGACTTTCCGGGAATGATTTCGAAACTTGGCTCGATGAACTTTCACGTAGTCGCCATCACAGATCTTCATATCGCTGACTACCCTGGCCACGGGTATCAGCCCTATGACAGCGGGATCGCTGGCGACCATTTCGTAAAGAATCCCGACGGCAGCGTCTATTCCGGTGTGGTATGGCCGGGTCCTAGCGTGTTTCCGGATTTCACCCGATCGCAGACCCGTGAGTGGTGGGGCACCCTTTATAGGGACTTTTCGAATATCGGCATTGCGGGCTTCTGGAATGACATGAATGAGCCGTCTGTTTTCAACACTCCGACGGGCACGATTCCTGACGACGTGGTGCACCGTATCGACGAACCTGGATTCATCAAGCGGACCGCCCGCCACGCCGAATTGCATAACGTGTATGGGATGGAAAACGCTCGCGCCACTTACGATGGATTAAGGCGGATCAATCCAGACTTGCGCCCGTTCGTGCTCTCTCGCGCCACTTATGCCGGTGGACAACGTTATGCAGCCACCTGGACTGGCGACAATAGCAGCACCTGGAATCACCTTCGCATGACAACTTCGATGATCGAAAACCTGGGCCTAAGCGGTTTTGCATTAGCTGGAGCGGACGTCGGCGGATTCGCAGGAACACCACAACAGGACCTACTAACGAGATGGTTCGAGATTGGTTCGTTCCAGCCGATTGATCGGGACCACACCGAGAAAGGCACCGGGGATCAGGAACCCTGGGTGGGGGGCGCGGAGCCTGAAGCCATTCGCCGGCGATTTATCGAAGAACGGTATCGGCTAATGCCGTATCTCTACACATTGGCCGAAGAAGCATCGCGCACTGGTTTGCCGATTGAAAGACCGCTTTTTCTTGAGTTTCCAGATGCAACGAGCGATCATCACCCAATTGATGTCGATCTTCGGGCGACAGGTGAGTTTCTTCTCGGCCCTGACCTCCTGGTAGCAGCACCACCCTATCCCGACAAACTCGACACTTATAGTGTCGAGTTCCCGTCCGCAGAGTGGTACGACTACTGGACCGGGAAGCGTGTTCCTAAGCCAGTGCCCGTGGATCCGGCACCAAATGCTCCAGCCAGTTCTACCGATCTGGTACCTCTGACTGCCTGGATACATCCTGATCTCGCAATCCTGCCAGTATTTGTGCGCGCTGGAACCATTCTGCCCCTGGCACCATTGGTGCAAAGTTTAGATGAGACACCACAAGGTCCGCTTACGCTTCGCGTATACGCTGGCGATGCCTGCGCGGGACATCTCTATATGGATGATGGAAAAACCTATGCCTATAAGAATGGCGCCAGCCTGCAAATAGACTTCAATTGTGAGGTGACGACTGACGGCCTGAAGCTAATCCTAGGCAAGCACGAAGGCTCTTATCCTGCCTGGTGGCGACAGATTCACATCGAGGTTTATGGCTGGTCGCCGCGTGAACATACCGCTCGGATCAATGGCAAAAATATCGATGTAGAGGTTGGCTCATCCTCGGGCAACATAGCTCTTACTATTCCTGACAATGGAACGGGGTCTTCGTTGGAGCTGAGGTAAGGCGCACCCGACAACTTGCCGGCCAGATTGCAGTGACTTTTGCGACAATGTAGTTGTACCTCATGCTTCTGTCGCGCTTCTCGTCGCGCTTTGCGAGCCTCAACCTTTATGCCGCGCAGCCGATGTCTCCACACGATCGGACGACGCTGCTCACAGTGCCATAAGATCCCAGTGCGCGCGACCAAGCCGTTGTTCGTCGTCGCGACCTTGGTTTTCTTCGGCACTGCGGTCCTCTTATCGGCGCAGTTAGAGCCCGGCGGCGCTGTCACTCCTTCGACATCAAACACGACTTCGGCTTGCAATGCCAGTCCGCAACAGCCTGGTGTGGGCTGCTCAACCAACTTCGAAGGACTGACCGACCACTACCCCTCGATCTCAGGCTCACCCGCTCCACACGTCGACACTAACGTGACTGTGCCGCCTGCCGCCAACGTCTCCTCCGTGCCATTCTCTGCTTTTCTTCCGTCGAATGCGGGCATCGAAATCGTTTGTCATTTTCAGATCTGGTGGGGAAGCTCTCTTCACCACGGCAATCCTATGGATCAGAGCAATCCCCAGATCGTCGATCACCAGATTCGCAATGCCATCACGCGTGGCTGCAACCAAGTTGTCTTCGACTGGTATGGTCCAGGCGCTGCTAAGGGAATTGTCGAGCATCCCGATGCCGCTTTTCAGAACCACATTGTTCAACTGTGGCAAAGCAATCTCAACGCTCGTTGCCGCGCGGCCAGTGGAGCCTGTCCACTCCGGTTCGCGCTGATGGAGGACGTTGGTACCGAAACCGGGCGCGCCCAACTCGGAAGCCTCGAGAGCGACCTCCAGTACGCGTGGGGCGAATACATGAATAGCCCGTCTTACTGGACCATCTCAGCAGGCGACTGTTCCGAGCGCCCCGTATTTCTCGCTTTCGGTTGGGAATGGACGGATGCCAGCCCGTCCGGAGCAAGCTGGCGTGGGCTCAAGGACTGGATTCACTCCGGCGAAGGACTCAATCTCCGTTGCGCCCACGAACCACTTGTTGTCATTAATGGCGAGGAAGGTTTCCGCGACGCTAACACCGACGGATCCTATAACTGGATCGGCGTCAACAATTATTCGGATGATCGGCCCGGCACAGTGGCCATACCCGGCGTCTCTGGCAGCGGACAGTTTGATACGCATTTCGAAGCGGGAAGCGAATACAGTGAAGCTGACTGGCTCCGCGACGCCATTCAGTCCTCCAAACTGGTAAAGATCGCCTCCGTCTACCCCGGCTTCAACAACACGAATACTGCATATGGATTCAATGCGGCCGCGGGGCATCCCTATGGCTGGAAATTATCCCGTGAGTGTGGCCTGGTGTGGATCAACTCCTGGAGCCAGATCAAATCTGCCTTGCTGCTTTCGTCCGCCAGCTCCATCGGCTATGTCGGCATCGTCACCTGGAACGATTACGAGGAGGGAACTGCTATCGAGCCCGGAATCGACAATTGCCTTGAAGACGACTCCATTCGTGCCACTATTCAAGGTCACAGCATTGAATGGAGTTATCGTTTTGGGTCCAGTCACCAAGCTCACATCCCCGGGAGCCCCCTCACGATTCATCATTACGCCCTCTGGCAGCGACGCGGAGTCAATTGGACTGAGTTAAGCAATCCGCTCGTCGGGCTTCAAGATGTTCGCTGCTCGAGGACTGACCATTCTTCCTATCATTGTCATGCGCCGCTTCCCTTGAAGATGGGCAAACCAGAGCACCAGACCTTCTATCTTCAAATTGTCGGCCAGCCGTCGATCCGGAATCATCTCTCACCGCCCGTAAGTATTAAGCAGCCTTTCCAGCGATAAATCGGTCGTTCGCAGATTTGTACGAGTCCTCTTTCGATATTTTCCAAAATATTCGACGTGATCGCCAGCTCTGTTTCAAGCAGCCCTGCACGCGGGTGCGGATCGTCCATCTCGCCGATGATCAGCACATCTCGCGCAGCGCGCTGCCTCTCGCACCAATCGGAGCTTTCATCCTCGTGCGAAGGTCAGCCCTCCAAGTCCCCTAGTCTGAGCACTGGGGATTCGTGTCGGCAACAAAGCCCATACCGTTGCCAAAGTTGAAACCAAGGGCTATGCGCGAGGTTTTCATCGTGCCTTCGATTTGCAGCAGAGATATCGCTTGCGCTAAGTGGCCTAATGTCCGGCGCTTCGAACATTTCCCGTAGCTGCTCGATGTCGTCAATAGTGCGTTCAACGTCCATTCCGTCTCAATATCTAACATAAGGGTGGTCAGCGTCAAACGGGGCGGCATGCGGTACTGGCTGCCGCGAACGGTTCGCCGCAACATCTGGGTTTTGATTCAAGTCGACTGTCCAACCTGTCCCTGATTAAATCCCCAGAACTGGTCATTTTTGCACAGTCCAGGACTTGAGGTCTTAGCCAATCGTATTGTTGATAACTCGTAAAGAGTCTTATCGCATCGCTCACAAAAGAGTATCGACGTTATCTGATCCGTCTCTGATCCCGCGAATGCTGCCCTCCGTGACCGCTTGTAGCCACCGTGTCAGGAACTCGCGTAAACCTTCTGGCGGCCTGATCCACAGGGCGGCTGCAGTTTCGCGCCAGTCGGGGCGAACCAGTACGCTTAGGCCCACCGTACCAAGAGCAAGGAAAGCCCGCTCGTCGGTCAAATCATCCCCCAGGTAGGCGACGGGAACCTCCGGGCCGATTTCATTCAGGATGTTGCGGACTGCATCTCCTTTATCGCGACCTGGCATGCGAATTTCAATTCCGCCGTCGAAATCCAGCAGTTCCATGGGCGTAACTTGAGCAATGGGAAGCCAGCCCCGCAAAACCTGCCTGCGGGTTTCCGCCATCGTCGCATCGTCGAGCCCGCGCCAATGGATGGCAATGGCCCCCGTCTTGAACTCGGCCCGGTCTCGCAGCCCGTGATGCGTTAACCATCGATCTGCGTCCGCTAGTGCATGCATCACCCGCTCTTCCACCTTTGGTGTATCGCGACTTCCATCCGGTCTCAACCGCTCCAGCCCATGGCATCCCCAGATTTCGAGACTGTAAATCCCAAGCAATGGGAGCACTTCGTGGGCGTTCCTTCCTGTGATGATGATCACACGGGTGCGGCCATTGGCAATTATCTGCTGCAGGAGTTCGGCGATTCCGGGATAGGGGCGTGCCTGCTGGCGATTGAGGCAGAATGGCGCGAGAGTACCGTCATAGTCGAGCAGAAGTGTGGACTCCGGTGACTTAGCCACCACCTTCCAGAACTTCTCGAGTTCGATCGCCGTGACCGTACGGGACAACCACTTGCTCCTCAGCCCCAGGCGGCAGCATTCGCCGGAGGCTTCTCCTTGTTTTCGTCGGACGCATCCAGGCGCAGATCGCAGAGTTCCGCGATGAGGTTTCCTGCCCATCGGTAAACATTGTGTTCCCTGACGGTTTTCCGCAGGTGTCGCATGCGCAATTCCTTTTCCTCCGGCTCCATCACAAGGGCGAGGCGAATGGCCTCAGCCGTCTGGTCGATGTCGTAGGGATTTATCTGCAAGGAATCGTGCAACTCCTGGGCGGCGCCGGCAAAACAACTTAGGATTAAGACTCCCCTTTCGTCGTGCCGGGCTGCGATGAATTCCTTCGCCACAAGATTCATGCCATCGTGTAATGACGTAACCAGGCAAAAGTCCGCGGCGCGGTAGTAGCGTTGAATCTCCTGGTGATTGTGCTGTCGGTTCAGAAAAACGATAGGCTTCCACCTGTCCGTCTGCAACCGCGAGTTTATGCGTTTCGCTTCACCTTCCACCTCCGCCATCAGATCTTGATAGCGCTTGAGCTGGCCGCGACTGGGAGCGCCGATCTGCACGAATGTGAACTGGCCCTGGTAGGCGGGATTCTTCTCCAAGAAACGCTCAATGGCCAGAAAACGCTCAATGATGCCTTTGGTGTAGTCGACACGGTCTACGCCCACACCCATGAAGGCAGCCTCAATGCCCAGAGCCTTTAACAAAGCGGAACGCTCGCCGTAGGAATCCGGCGTTGACTCCGGCGCTGGTACATCTGTGAAGTCCACGCTGATAGGAAACGGTCGCACCTGGGTGAGGTGGTCCCGACGTCTAACCGAAAAGTGTTCCCAATCGACGCGTGACTCAACCGCCCGATCTACTGTATGCAGGAAGTTATTGCAGTGCGACTGAATATGAAACCCTATCAGGTCCGCACCAAGCAGACCGTCTACAAGTTCGCGCCGCCAAGGGGAGATGTCAAATGCCTCCGGATTGGGCCACGGAATGTGCCAAAAGATAGCCACCCTGGACTCCGGTCTTTTCTCTTTGATCAGCCGGGGCAGCAGCGCGAAGTGGTAATCCTGCACGAGCACGATAGGCTTTTCCACGTCCTTCATCTCTTCGAGTAGCGCCTCGGCGAACTTCTGATTCACCTCCTGATAATATTTCCAGTCCTCCGCACGAAAGATCGGGCGGGTGTGTGCGATATGGCACAGGGGCCAGATTCCCTCGTTGGCAAGTCCGTAGTAATAGCCTTCTTCTTCCTCCTTAGTCAGCCAGACCCGGCGCAGGGTGTAATGAGGGTCTTCCGGCGGCACGCGCAACCGGTCGTGCTCATCCACAGTTTCGAGATCGGCATCACCGTTGCCATGGGCAATCCAGGTTCCGTCACAGGCGCGTAGGATTGGCTCGATCGCGGTGACCACCCCGCTCGGCGGCACGATCACCTCCACTGACTTGCCGTTCCGCATGTGCACATAGGGCTCGCGATTCGATACCACAAAAAGATGCCCATCATTCAAGCGTGCTCGCACGTGCACAGCCAGTCGATCAGCCGTCCACCGAGATTCGCCGGTGTCCCGCAGTCGGGCTTCCGTTTCAGCCGCGGAGCGCGCCTGGGTCAGGCTTTCCGCGAAAGCGGCGACCTCCCGCACCAGAGGACGCAAAAGATCCAGGTCAGTTGCGCTCTGCCGTGAAGGCATTTGCCCTGTCCGCATAGCACGCATCCATTGAGCCGTACGCGCGATAGGCGCGGCAATGCTCCAGCGGACGATCAACAGCGTGATCAGCACGATGAGAAATACCTGCGCTAGTGCTCGCAGGAATGCTTCGCGCCAGATGTGAAGGCTCTCCTCCCGAATATAGCTGGCGTCATGAACAATGACGAGGCCACCGATGACTTCGTCGAGTTGGCGGAGTGGTAGACCGTACATGTGCACGGACGCATCATCCACTCGTTCAAACGCGCCTACTCCGTGGTTGTCACGGAACGCCTGGGACATTACAGAGGGAATGGTAGTTAGCGTGGATTTAAGCTCCGGTGTAACGGCCAGTAAATCGCCCTGCCGGCCGTAGATTGCCAGTCCCGAGAGATGCTCGCGGTTCCCGTAGTGTTCCACGACATGCTGCAAATTCTGCAGCGAATCATTCTCCAGGTCGCGTTCCACATTTCCCGCGAGGCTTTCGCCCAATACTTCGGCACGTCGCTCGAGATCGCGCCTGAGGGCGCGCTTCTCACGAAACGCATCGTAATACGAGGACGAGAGCGACACCACCGTGA
>DATEBK010000095.1:0-26234 GCA_035287825.1 Terriglobales bacterium | reverse complement strand
GCGAGGCCCGATCACTTCAACTACTTCTTCGGCGCGATGGCATCCTTCGCGGCCTTGGCCACGCGGAATTTTACAACCGTCTTCGCCTTGATCTGAATCGGTTCGCCAGTCTGCGGATTGCGTCCCATGCGGGCCTTGCGATGCGCTTTCACCAGGCGGCCGAGGCCGGGAACTACGAATACTCCACTCTTCTTCGTTTCTTTGATCGCTGTGTCTGCCAGGTGCTCCAGAAAAGCTGCGGCAGTCTTGTTGTTCAGTTCTAGCTTTTCCGCCAGGTGGCGGGTGAGTTGCGTTTTGGTCATACCGGAAGCCATGAATTCCTCCTTCAGGAACTTTACAAATTTGCTCGTATCCAGCGCATAATAACGCACTGCGCTGTGGAAAAGTAGCATTTTGTGCAGATTTTATGCGGTTCCCAATCAGGTACCCCTCGAAAACAGGCCTAAAATATGGGGTTCGGGAGCAGAAAAGCTTCAAAACAGCCTGCTTGGGGGCCAATTCCCGGTCAGGGATTAAAGGCCCCGCTGGTGTCATCCCGCCCCGGTTGGTTACACTGAAACCCATTTTCGAAAACTCTGTCAGAAAATTCTGGAGGATGAGTAGATGGCGGAATCCGCTCTCAGTGGCGTCAGCTTCAAGAACCAACTTCGCGCGGGCACTCCCAAGGTGGGCCTGTTCGTCAATTCGCACAGCCCGACCGTCGCCGAACAACTCGCGCACAGCGGTTATGACTGGCTGCTGGTCGATACGCAACATGGTCCCATGAATTACGAGAAGCTCTCTGCCATGCTGAGCGGAATCGCCAACGGCGGGGCAAAATCAATGGTCCGCGTCGGCGGCTACGACGACCGGCCCGGCATTCAGCAGGCCCTCGATCTTGGAGCCGACGGCGTCCTCGTCCCTTACATCAACACCGCCGATGAAGCGCGCCAGGCCATCAGTTGCACTAAATATCCCACTGTGGGCACGCGCTCCGTTTACTTTCCGCAACGCAGCATGAACAAGGCTGGACTGCTCGGCTACGCTGGCAACTGGAACAACGAAGGCATCGTCGCGCTGCAGGTGGAGACCGCTTCTTGCATCGAGAACATCGTCGAGATTGCTGCCGTTCCCGGCGTTGACATCCTTTTTCTCGGGCAAAACGATCTCTGCATGTCGATGGGCCTCTATAACAAGTATGAGTTCCCGCACATGTACACTTCGCCCGAGCTGAACGCCGCGACAGAAAAGCTGATGGAAAACGCCCGCAAGAACAACGTCATTCTCGGCATCTTCCTGTTCGGGACGGCGCGCGTCGGCGAGTTTCTGGATAAGGGTTTCACCTTTATCAGCGTCGGCAACGACCTGCACCACGTGCTCACCCAGACTGGAGCCTATGTCAACGACGTAGAAAAAATCTCGAACGAAAAAGGGAAAGTCTGGAAGCGAAGACCAACCGCGCTGTTCTAGCGTCGTATCAGCGTGGCTGCAGTTTGCAGGAACGCGAAACCATGTACCGGTTTCGCGCAAACCAACGGTACGCCGCGTGGATCAACCGGTTGAACCCCGGCAAGCTGAAGACTGCATAGAACGGCCACGCCCACCAGATGCGGCGCGCCACATACAGATACACATCGGCTCCGGAAATAAGCTGACCGCTCGCGGTCAGCAACCGGATGTCGGTGACGAGTTCTTCATGTGATTGCTTGAGCTGCTCAGCAACCCAAGGCTCATCCAACGAGGCGATCTCGAATCCGCGCCGCGCGAGCGTACGCTCCCAGCGCTTTACCCAACGCGAGCAAAAGCCGCATTGTCCGTCGTAGAGAACTACGCCGCCGACCGCATGCTTGACCGAACGCGGTTCCGAGCTCACTGGCATGCTCACAGCCTTCGTCGCTTCATTACATTAACCGCAGATCCTTCCGCAAGAAACGCGGATTCCGGCCTGCCCCGAAGCACCGCCGCGATTTTTTCCCCGTACAACTTTTCGGCATCACCCTCAAATGCTGAGTGCCGCACCTGCCAGACTTTCCACGCCGGATGTGCGACTTGGTACTCCACGCAACCGCCGTCGGGTTGAGCCGCGTATCCCCAGTAGTGCTCAGTGATGAATTCTTCAACCGAGCCCTCGCCCGGCAGTTCAGAAATGCCCTCCGTCTCAAGGGTTATCCCGCTCCAGGACCTTCCGCTTCGCCACCGGTACGCTACCTGCAGACGATTATCGCCAACCGAGCGAATCTCGTGCGCCGTCGGTAGTGCCAAGTAATTTTCATTGTAAAAAGTTCGCGCAACGAAGGCGATTGCCCTGCGTGGAACAATCTCCCGAATAAACACTACGCCTCTTCGGGCTTCGTCTTCTATCTGCCGTCGCACGTAAAACCGGAGGTTCACCTCGTCGAAGTTTGAGTGGAATGGAATGGGCAGGAAGCCAAGCAGTTTGGTTTTCAGAAATTGGAATCCTACGAGGCTAACAAAAACTTTTCCCTTCCATTGGTCGAGTTCGGTCCCGGAAGGAACAAAGGCAAGCAGCAGATCGGCGTCCACTTCATAATTCAGCATGGCCAAGTGCCGCCATTCCGAGGAGAGGAAAACGCGATCGTTCACATTGTTAGGATGGTCAGACCGAACGGCCCGATTCATTGGAAAATCCGCGCACAGGGCGGGCTATGGATCGTAGACCAGCGTATGCATGCCGGCATGGCGCGCGGCGTCCTGCATCTGGTCGAGTTTTCTTCTCTGTTCATTGAGTTGCATCTGGACTTGCATGAACTGCCGGGCCTGATAACGATTGGGCGACACCTCGGTTTGGGCGGTGCCGTTCGCATGCTGCACTGCCATACGGAACTGGTCGGCTCGCGCCTGCAGCGTCGCCACTTTATTTTTCTGCGCCATGATCTGCCGCCTCCACTGCTCGGCAGCATGCTGCTCTTCTAAACGACGATCTGTCATACGATGCTGCGACCCAGACTTGCTGGAAGCCGCGTCTGGCGAAGGTGCAATCGGCGGCGATATCACCCCGTTCGCGGCTGTGTTCTTGTTTCCGTCTGGATCCTTCGGGAGGTCAACGTTGGTGATCACTTTTGGCGACGTCCCGCTTGATGCCTGCGCGGCTTGCTGCTGTTGGTTTTGGCGAGCAACATCGGCAAGCGATTGGCCGTGGGCCGTCACGCTTTCGAGGACGCTCCAAAAAACAAACGCCGCTGCCGCTGCGCACAACACACGGAGATGGAGATTCCGGTTCAGAGCTCGGAGCATAATTCGCCCCCTCAATAAGACTGGATTTCTCCCATACTAGCGCGCATTGCCGCCGCCGCCGGATTACGGGCGTAATCCGGCCAAGGTTACCCAGCGGCGTCACTCGTGCCGCAAAGCCATGTCCAGCACGGCCTTGGGAGACATTCCGCTTTCGCGCAGATGCCGGATGCTCAGGGCATCGTGCCGCTTGGCGAGGCGCACGCCGTTCGTATCCCGCACCAGTTCGCAATGAAAGTAGTCGGGAGCCGCATGCTCTAGCGCACGCAGCAACAAGAGTTGGCGCGTGGTTGACTTCAGCAAATCAGCTCCACGCACGACTTCTGTGATTTGCATGGCCGCGTCATCGACCACGACCGCGAGTTGGTAAGCGGGTACGTCGTCGCGCCGCCAGACGAGGAAGTCGCCAAAGTCCCTGCCCGCAATGTAGCGCTGGCGACCGAGGCTCAGATCGGCAAATTCGATGGCCTCGCCATCGGGGACGCGAAAGCGCCAGTTCATTCCGGCAGGCTCGGCGATGCTGGCCGCATCTTTCCGGTGACGACAGGTTCCGGGATAGACGGGTTCTTCGTCGTTCGCATCGTTGTTGTTCGCATCGATGTCATTGCCGCGGCCGCGTTCGTCATCGTGCGGAGCGCTCGCCGCCTGCGCGAGATCTTTACGCGAGCAAGAACACGGATAGAGAAATCCGCCGTGGCGCAACCGCCGCCATGCGCTGAGATAGTGCGTCCGGCGCTCACTTTGAGCGTAAGGGGCAAACGGGCCGCCACAATCCGGTCCCTCGCTCCAGCCAATTCCCAGCCAGCGCAAATCCTCCAACATGGCGCGGGTGTATTCCGCGCGGGAACGCTGCGGGTCGAGATCCTCGTTTCGCAAGATCAGGGTCCCGCGATGCTCAATCGCGCGCTGCGCCGCGATCCAGAAAGTGCGCGCATGGCCAACATGCAGAAGGCCGGTTGGAGAAGGCGCGAGACGTCCGCGATAAGGATTTGCAAAATCGGCCATGTCTGGAGCTTGCAAAGATCATAATGGCAAGTGTGTCCGCCGCTCCACGCCGTGTCTGGCGCGGCACGCGCGACATCAAGTCCCGTGTGCACAACTCCAGCCGAATCAATATGCCGCCGTGTGGCATGCCTCCTGCTTTTACTTAGCGCGACTGCGCCAGCCGCAGAGGAGGTGACAAGATGACAACTAACTGGAAGTCCGATGACAAGAAATCTGCGAACCAGAAGCCGAATACTCAGCCGGCGAAAGATGCCGATCCCAAAATAATCTCAGGAACGATGCTTTCGTCCTGGTCGCGCCAGCAGAAGCTCGCAATGATCGCGTGCTTTTTAATTCTCGGAGTGCTGGTCGTAGTGAGCGCCTGCTCGAAGGAATCGTCAAAACCGGCGCTGGTGGGTGTTTCCAGCCCAGCTGCAAATTCGGCGACGGCCGACATAACTCAAAACGCCGCAACCTCGCCAGCGGCGATGGCAGCGGCAGCGCCCGTCAAGAAAAGTGCAAGAAAGCGTCCAGCGAACGTGACTTTCACAGACACTAATGCCGGAGTTTCATTTCTCTATCCGCGCAAGTTCTCTGTGATCTCGGGCGATAAGGCGCAGGTGCAGCTGGCCGCCGTGGGCGACGTGCCGATGAACTTCGCCGAATCCGGCGGAAGCACGATCGCGACCGTCGTGCTCCCCGCTGACTCGTATCCGCGAACGGACTTTGAATCTGCGTTTTTCACCGTGAATATCAATCGCAGCGTTTCCGAGCAGGAGTGTGGACACTTTGCTTTCGTCGACACACGCAACGCTGACGGCGAACCAGTCGACGCCGAGAAGGTCAAGATCGGCGCCGCCGACATGGAAACGACTTCGAGTTTCGCTGCCAGTGCCGACGCGCAGGCCGAAGCACAGTACTACCACAGCTACGAAAATGGAGCGTGCTATGAGTATGTTCTGGGCCTGGGCACGGAGGGATCTGCGACCGAAAACGGCGTCGAGCACGTCGATCGCGACCAGGTTTTTGCCCGGCTGGAAAAGATTCTGGCGACGGTGAGGATCGACTCGGCAACGATCGACCCCGCAAAGGTCAACGACGCGAAGATCGACGAGGCGAAGATCGATCCAGCCACTCCAAAACCAGTGCCCGAATCAGAAGCTACAGGTATGAATGGAGGCAAAGAGTAGCTTCAGTCGAGAATCCTCGGTCGAAGAGCGTTGGTCGAAGACCGTGGAGTCGAAAAAACCAGCGCAATAGCGAAAGTGAATAGTGAGAGTGGATCGCGAACTACCCGGCGAAGAAGTTGTGTAGCGGGTTGGTTAGCGGTCCACTTTTGCTGAGCGATACTCAGCGTAAGAAAGTTCTGCAATGCCGCAAGATGCTTGCGAGGCTTATGTCAACGCCGCACTTGCTGTTGGTGGCTCCCTTTTTGCATCCCGTCTTTTTGCATCTCCATTGCATCGCCCCACATCTGAGTTACCTGGGCTGCACTGACAAAATGTGCGTCCAGAAACTTGCTCATGGGGATTCCAAAGTTATGTTAAGAACTGCTCGACGGAGTGCCGTCGTTTCGATGCTTGTGTCAATGCTGGCGCTTCTCGCAATTGCGCCGGCCCTCGCTCAGACCACAACCTGGACCATCGATCCCAATCATTCGACCGCGCAGTTTACCGTGCGCCATCTGGGGATTTCGAATGTCACGGGAAGTTTTACGAAGGTGACAGGGACTGTCGTTCTCAATGAGAAAGACATTTCGCAATCCCAGGTTTCGGCGAGCATCGATGTTAATTCGGTCGACACGCGCGTCGAAATGCGCGACAAAGATCTTAGAAGTCCCAATTTCTTCGACGCAGAGAGATATCCGACCATCGGGTTCAAGTCGAAGAAGGTCGTGAGGAGTGGTGGAAAACTGCAACTGATTGGCGATCTCACGATCCACGGGACGACGCGCGAAGTGACTCTCGATGTGGATGGCCCGACTCCGGAAATGACCGACCCGTGGGGCAACCCGCGGCGCGGAGTCTCCGCCAGCACCGCGATCAACCGCAAGGATTTTGGTCTGCTCTACAACAAACTGCTCGGAACCGGCGAGGCGATGGTGGGAGACAACGTCAAGATTCAGATCGACGCGGAATTCGTGAAGAAAAAATAAAATCGCGTGGTTCGTCGCGCAATTCGATCAGACTATTCGCTCCGATGGTTCGGCAAGGCGATCCGGTCATCGGATATCATCAAACGGTGGTGACCACGAGCGTCGCAAGAAACAAACTACAACTTTTGCGTTCTGAGAAGCTGGCCGGGCTCCCTTGGCTGGTGCACGCCTTCTCGACTCGGATGGGCGGAGTCTCGCGCGCATATGGGGGCAGCGCGCTCAACCTCGGGTTCACGAAGCAGGATTCTCGCGCGGCGGTGGAGCGCAATCGCGAATTGTTTCTGCGCGAACTCGGCGTTGCCAGCGGCCGCAAGTCATGGCCGCTGATTACGCTCCGGCAGATTCATTCGGACTTGATCCATCGCGTAGATGGAATACCGAAAGAAACTCTGACCGGCGATGGCCTGGTGACGGACACACCGGGCCTGGTCTTGGCGGTGCAGACAGCCGACTGTCTTCCGGTTATTTTGGTGGATCGCAAACGGCGCGCGGTGGGCGTGTTTCACGCCGGATGGCGCGGCACCGTCAAGCGGATCGTCGAGAAAGGCGTGGGCGAGATGCGGAGACACTTCGCGAGCGATCCGAAAAACCTGATCGCCGCGATTGGGCCGGGCGTGCGCGGATGTTGCTACGAGGTCGGCCAGGAAGTGCGCATCAACTTTGAATCGCAGTTTGCCTACGGCAGCAGCTTATTTCGCGAGGTAAAGGAATCAGATCCGGTGCGGGAGAAATATCCGCTGCTGTTTCTCACTGCGCGCGCTCCCGGACACAGCGAGTTGCCGGTGAAGCTTTTTCTCGATCTGGCGGAAGCGAACCGGCGGCAGTTGCTGGATGCTGGTGTTCCCGCCAAGAATATCGATACCGCAGCGCCCTGCACGGCATGCCATACCGAGCTGTTGTTCAGCTATCGCGCCGAAAAAGGCGTGACCGGCAGGCTGATGGCCGCGGCGGGAATCAGACCTGGGTTGAGGGAGTAAGATCAGTGCTCCTTACGGATAGTGCTCCAATCCTTCACACTATGTCTTATCGCGTGATCGCATTCACCATGGCACAGGTGCGGCAGGGAGCGTTGGGATTCCAGCGCGACCTGGCTGCGGTACTGCGCGAGCGTCCGGAGATCAAAGTATATTCGGCGAGCCCGTTCGATCTCGATGAGCGCCGCCGCGTCAAAGAGCGCTTCGGCGGAGACATTGTTTATTTTCTCAACGACGCGGCTTGCGAGGAATGTGCGCGGGCGGGAATCGATCTGCACTTCCTGGCGGAAGTCTCGGAGGACGAACTTCCGCGAAGGCGAACGCTGGTGATTGGCATGCCGGAACGGACGGCGTAACATGCGCGTACCGAACGCTCGAGGCGAGCGGCCGCTCAGTCTTTCTTTTGCTTCTTGGACGAGGAGTCGGACTTCGGTTTGTCGTCTTTCTTGCTCTCCTTGGTTTCTTTTGTGCCGCTCGACTCTTTTGCGTCCTTCGAGTCCTTCGATTCTTTGCTTTCCTTGGCGCCACTGTCGTCTTCTGAAGACGACGACTTCGCCGGAACCGATCCCTTTTTGGCGTAATCGGTCACGTACCATCCCGAGCCTTTAAACTGCACGGCGGGAGCTGAGATCACCTGCTCGATCACGCCGCCGCACTCGGGGCATTTTTTTGGTTGCTTGTCAGAGAACTTCTTGATTTCTTCGAAACGGTGTCCGCACTTCTTGCACAGGTATTCGTAGAGAGGCATGTGTGAGGTGATTCTAGAGGCCGGGATTGATTGGCGTCAATTTGCGGAGAAGATTGGCTTCCGGCCACGGGTCCACTGAGCTGACAGCTGCGAGGCGGGATTGGTGTCGGACACCTACATTGGGACGAAAGCAACGCGCCAGGCGTCAATCGGTACAAAGCTGTATTTTACGTCCGTCGCGACGGCGGTAGAATTGGTGCTATTCAGCGCAATGCAGAAGGTTGTCGGGCATGCGGTCATAGGATGCGGTCAGACCATGCGATCTGGCGCAGCCATCTTGGTAAAGCATCAGGCAACATTCTCGAGGAGATCAGCCATGAACCATCTCGACCAGATGTTAGAACGTAACAAAGCATTTGCCACGCAGCAGTCTGCTGCCGGCGCACTTATGCCCTCGCTTCCGCGGGCCCTGCCGAATGTCAGGGCGATCATCATCGGTTGCGCGGATATGCGTGTGGATCCGGCCCATTTGCTGGGAATCAAGCCGGGCGAGGCAGTCGTCATCCGTAACATCGGCGGTCGAATCACGCCGGGCGTGTTGGAACAGCTGGGTCTACTCGGGCGTATCGGCGAGGTTGCGAGAGCGATTCCGGGAGGCGGCGGGGAGTTTCACATCATCATTCTCCACCACACCGATTGCGGCATCACTCGCCTTGCCGGCGATCCCGCCATGCTGACGCATTACTTTCAAATACCAGAAGGGGAACTCAAGACAAAAGCGGTCACCGATCCGCGCGCGGCGGTTGCCGTTGACGTTGCCTCGCTGCGGTCGATACCCGCCTTGCCGGGAGGGTGGCTTATCTCCGGCCTCGTCTATGACGTGGCAACCGGACTGGTTGAGGTCGTCGTACCGCCGGCGGCGATTCGTGCAACGCCGACTCAGGCTGCGTAAATGTCGCTGAGTCGTCAGCGTTTCAGCAGATCCACCGGTTCACGCACATCGACCACGCGAAAATATTTGGCCAGCGCCGGATGTTTCTTCGCCACCGCTTCGTACATCGCGTAGGCCACGTTGCGGTACGACGTGTGTCCTGCGGGGGTTGTCCGCAACTCGGAGATGTAGACGGCTTCGGCGAAATCCATCTTGAAGAGCGTGCGCTTGCGGAAAGCCAGCGGAATCGCGTACTGCGCATTTTGCCGGGCTTCGTTATCTCCGGACGCGGCCAGCTTCTCGACCGCCACCGAGGCGCGGCGCATCGTGGATTCGTAGTCGGAGCGCACTCCCGCGGCCTCGACTTCGGGCGGCGTGTCGAAGCCGTGAGCGGTCGTGAAATCCTGCATGATCTGGACGCAGCGGCGATGCCGGTGCATGTCGCGGAAGCCGCCGATGTCCATGAGAATGTCGAAGCAAAATTGCTGGCCGGCATAGAAGGGACGGAGCATCTCATCATGGCGGCCGCGATGGCGCAGGCCGAGATCGATGATTTCGCGCCGCCGCGCTTCTCCTGCGGCTGCGATCACGCCGCGCAATTGCCGGTAGGAATAATGACAATGGCCGTAGAGAAGAGTGGTGGCGAGCTCGATCTCCAGTGCGTCTTTCTCCGGCAAGTTTTTGCTGGCGCTGTTGTCACCCGTCACATTATCGTCAATCAGATCAACCAGCGGTGCGGGTGCGATGGCCGCGCCTTGCATCAAGTCCGCGGCGGCCTGTGCTAGTTCGCGGCGCGTCTCGATCTCGTAGACGCTCGGGTCGGCATACTTCACCAGCGTAGGCGCGACCCGCACTTCGCGCAGAAGTTCGCGTTCGGCGCGCTCGGCAAGTTCGGGCGACAGGGCCCGGATCTCAGCCACCAGCGCGCGCAGCGATTCTTCGTTGGCGTTGTAGGCCGGAGAAACGGCGGCCTTTTTCAGCAGCGCTCCCAGATCGCGGACTTCTTTATGCGGTTGCGAAAGCAGGTGCGCAACCTGGCTTTCGAGCGTTCGCGCATTAACAATTTCTCCGAGTGAAGTGTTGGTCGCGAGCGGCAACAGGTATCGCGAGATGTCGAAGGCGCGTGCGCGCAGCGTGCGCTCGTAAGCGTCAGGCTTCATGTCCGCGGGACGCGGCGTGATGCTGGCCAGGTATTCGAACGTGCTCTGCGAAACTTTTTCGTAGGTTGCAAACAGCAACTCGATGGTCTCGCGATAAAGCGCCTGCGACGACGGCTCCGTGAAAGCGGGAGTGTAGTAGCCGCTCTTCCTGAAATTCTGGTAGCGGGTCGAGCGCTCCTGCCCATCCCAGCGCTGCTCGTCGGCTACGACGATAGCGGCGAGAATGGAGAGGCGTTCGATAGCGAGCGCGATGTGCGCGAGATCGGCGATCGAACGGTGCCCGTATTGAAAGTAGAAAGTGTTAAGAAACTTTTCCGCCTTCTGCAGCGTAATTTCTTTGAGCGAGTCTTTCATCGACAGCGAAGACCGCGAATATTTGGCCATGGCATAGGCCTGGATTTCAGGCTCAACGCCATAAACGGCAAACACCTCAACGGAAGTTTCGGGCGCGGAAGTGGGAACGGCAGGCAAAGTGTCAGGCTCGGGAGAAATTACTTCGGACATAAGATTTACTCAAACATGGATCACTCGGGCATACATTACTCAAAGATGATCAAAACATCGGAGTGGATGAATCTTAACCGTCCGTCGCGCGGGTTGCAATTGCGTCAGTGCAGAACGGAATCTCCGCAACCATTAGAATATGAGTAAAGGGTCTCCAGTTACCATGTCGGCCGACGACAACAGCGATCTTTTTCACGGAAAGAGTGTTCAGGGCCATCGCGCCCACGGCCATCGCGCCCAGGTCGAATTGTTTCAAGCCACTCTGCCCGAACACATCGAACAAGTCCGTGCCCTTTTCCTCGAATATGGAAGCTCGCTCGACTTCAGCCTGTGTTTCCAGAGTTTTGACGAAGAGCTGAAAAATCTTCCCGGTGCTTACGCTCCGCCAACCGGACGACTGCTGCTGGGACAATGTGGCGACCACGCCGGCGGCTGCATTGCGCTGCGCAGGATTGAAGCTGGCATTTGCGAAATGAAACGTCTTTACGTGCGGCCCGGCGATCGCGGACTCGGGCTCGGACGGATGCTGGTGGAGCGTCTGATCGCCGAGGCACGCGTCATCGGCTACCAGCGCATGCGTCTGGATACGGTTGGAACGGCGATGCGAGATGCGATTGCGCTCTATCGCAGAATGGGCTTCGAGGAAATTGCGCCTTATTCGAATATTCCGATCGAAAGCGCGCTGTGGATGGAATTAGTGCTCTGAGGCCGGAGTCAGTTGCGGCGAAGCTCTCTTCGCCGAGGGCCTTGTAGCGGCGGCTCGTCCCTCGACATCGACGAACGGCGCAACCGGCAGGGCAGCGCCCAGCACAATGACATCCACGCGGCGGTTCATGCCGCGGCCGGCTGCGGTGAGATTGGTGGCGACCGGGTGATAGGCGGCGAATCCGGCAGCGCTGAGGCGATCGGGTGAGAAGCCCTCGCGGAGAATGAGCAGGCGCACAATTTCGGTGGCCCGGGCAGTCGAAAGCTCCCAGTTCGAGGGAAATTGCAGCGTGTGAATGGGAGCGCTGTCAGTGTGACCTTCAATTCGCAAGCGATAGTCACGCCGCCGAAGCAGGCTCGAAATGCGATCGAAGGCGCCGCGCGACGTGGATTTCATTTGTGCCGAGCCGCTCTCAAAGTTGCCCGCGACCATGTTGCAGATTTCCCCCAGGGCGTCGCCTACCTGGTTCTCGGATTCCGCGGCCGCTCCCAGCATGGCTTGAGCCAGCTGTCCGGCAGTTTTCTTGTCGCAGCAAACCGTCAGAATTCCGCACAATGCGCCAGCCAACCCGATCATGGCCGTGTATCCTCTGACTGCCTCGGGCTCAGTTCGCGCTGCCGGCTTCACCCGGGTGCCCAGCATGATCTCGAAAACTTCCTCGATCGCCAGTTCGAGAATCGGCAGCCAGTTTTCCTCCTGAGCCCGCGTGGCAAATGAACTATCAGTGCTCATGATTTCTTCCCCAGCAGAGGCAACACATGCTCTTTGACCTGGTCGGGAGTGAAGGGCTTGCGGATGTATCCGCGAGCTCCCGCTGAAAGCGCCTGCACCACATGCGATTCACTGCCTTCGGTCGTGATCATGACCACCGGAACGCCCTTGGCATTTTCCACGCCGGCAATCTGCTTCACGAATTCCAGCCCATCCATCACCGGCATATTGATGTCGCACAAGATGAGGTCAACCGCATTGTCGTTCAACACAGCGAGCGCCTCGGCCCCGTTTGACGCTTCTACGACCTTTTCCAGTTCAACGCCAGCCTGACGCAGCGAACGTTCGACGATTTTGCGCATAACCGAGGAATCATCCACGATCAGCGCTCGGATCTTGTCCATTGAGGTCACCGCTCCGTGTTCCCGCCAGCTCCGCGGGTCACTACGTCAGGCCGAGAGATCGCTTTCGGAGTTTTTCGTCTGACTTGATGCCTATATCGGCAGCCTGATGCCGCGCTTTAGCAAGCCTCAGCTATCCGAATCCGGGGAGGCGCGACGCTCGGATCCATTGGACGGCGTCCCTTCGTCTGAGGGCATTGATTTTTATGGCCTTGATTCGTCATGGGTTACGTCGACAACTGAACCGCTGCCGCATTCGGACTGTCTTGCTCCAACTCGAGCATCCATGGACAAATCGGCCCCACCCGCTACTGCAATTTAAGGACGAGCCCCTTCTTTATTCGGCGTATAATCTAGAGGTTTACGCCCTCCCCGGCATCGAATCACCTCGGCTAAAATTCTTGTTTTGCGGGTGTTTATAGATGGGCGATATTTCCGCGCGGCAGACAACCAATCAGCGCCTCGATTCCTGGAAGGAAATTGCCGCCTTCCTGGGCCGCGACGAGCGCACCGTGCGCCGCTGGGAGAAGGAACGCGGTCTCCCTGTATATCGCGTCCCCGGCGGTAAAGGCCGCATTTATTCCTATACCGACGAACTTACAACCTGGCTGGCCGGGCCGCAAAACTCTGGAGCCATCTCGTCTTCGACTGACACCGATGCGCAGCCGGGAGCCGACAGCACCGGTGCACGGCTCACCGTCGTTGATGGTCGCAATCTCGATGGTCGCAATCTCGATGGTCGCAACCCCGACAGTCGCAGTGCAATAGCCATAGAAGATCCATCCTCGTCAGATCCCTCCTCCGCCGAGGCTTCACTTCAACCTCACGCGTCCCATCCCCGTTGGAGGACTGCCGTGCTGGTCATGGCTCCCATCTTTGCCGTCGCAATTCTGACTCTGGCTACCCTTTATCGCTCTCCCGGCCTCGATTCCATCGCCGTGCTCCCGTTCGCCAACGCCGGCGGAGACGCCAATACCGACTATCTCAGCGACGGCATCACTGAATCCTTGATCGACAATCTCGCCCATGTACCCGAACTGCGCGTCCGGTCTCGCAACTCGGTCTTCCGCTACAAAGGTAAGGATGTCGACGTCCAGAAGATGGGCAACGATCTGGGTGTTTCCGCGCTGGTGAGCGGACGAGTCGTGCCCCGCGGAGACACCATCGAAGTGAGCGCCGAACTGACCGACGTCCGCGACAACACGGTAATCTGGGGACAGCACTACAGCATCAAGAACTCCGAGATCATCTCATTGCAGCAGCGGATGGCTGGCGATATCGCCGACAAACTGCGCTCCAAGCTCAGCGTCGCGGAAAAACAGCAGGTTACCCGGCAGGGCACGCAGAACCCTGAAGCCTACGATATGTATCTGAAAGGGCGCTACGCGTGGAACAAGCGCACGCGTCCGGATCTGGAAGCGGCCATCTCCTATTTTAATCAGGCCATTGCTACGGATCCCAGTTACGCTCTGGCCTACTCGGGACTGGCCGATGCCTATACCTCGATGCCTAACTTTACGGGGGCTCCGAGCAAGAGTTTTCCGAAGTCGAATGCCGCTGCCCGCAAGGCTCTGGAGTTGGACCCCACGTTGGCTCATCCCCATGCCGTTCTGGGAATGAATGAGACGCAGTACGATTGGGATTTTGCCGGAGGAGAGGCTGAGTTCAAGAAGGCCCTCGAACTCGATCCCTACGATGCTACAGCGCACCAATGGTACGCAGAAAGCTTGGACAGAATTGGTGGCCGGGAGCCGGAGGCGCTGGCTGAAATCAATCGCGCGCGTCAGCTCGATCCGCAGGCTCCAGTCATTGTCAGGGAACTCGGAGGTATTCTCACCACGGCTCGACAGTACGACGAGGCGATTGCCGTCTGTCAGAAGCTGGCAGCCGACAACCCGACGTTCGCCATCGCCCATGATTGCCTGGCCAAAGCCTATTGGGCAAAACGCATGTACCCGCAGGTCGTTGAAGAGTTTAAGATCCAGGCCCAGCTCTCCGGCAATCCGGAGGAAGTCGAGTATGCCAACGCTCTCGATCAGGGATTTCGTTCGGCGGGTTGGAAGGGCGCGCTTACCCAAGCGATTGAAATCCGCCAGGCGCAACGTAGGCGGACTGGCTACTTCTCGCCCGAAGAGATTGCGCAGCTCTATTCTGACTTAGGGGACAAAGATCAGGCCTTCCGCTGGCTCGACATTGCTTATCAGGAGCACGATTGGCTGCTGATTGGGTTGAAAACTTTCGTCCCGTTTGACCCGCTGCGCTCGGATCCACGGTATGCCGAATTGGTGCGCAAGGTCGGCCTGCCAAAATAACGCCGATCGACCCGGCCATTCCTCCCACCCTCTGGAAACCCAAGTTCTCCATCAGCTAACCGATTGCTATCTTCCGGAAATTGTTTATGCTTATTGCGTTATGACCTTGCTTGATGCCCAGCCCTTCGATGTTGCCCGCGCCCGGCGGCGCAAAATTAAGATTGTGACCGCGCTCGTCGCTGTCGTGGTTCTCGCCGTCCTCGCCTGGATGTACCGCAACTGGCCGGAAGAGCACGCGGTCGACCGGTTCTTCACCGCCCTGCAGCAGCAGCACTACGAAGACGCCTACGGCATTTACTTCAACGATCCCAACTGGCTGCAGCACCGCGAGAAATATTCGAAATACCCTTACTCCGATTTCTATCGCGACTGGGGACCGGGCGGCGAGTGGGGCCTCGTCAAATCGCACCGCATCTACGGATCGGCCAACACCAAAGGTTTTGGAGCCGGAGGAGTGCTCGTCGAAGTCATCGTCAACGAGCGCAGCGAACACGCCCGCATGTTCGTCCAGAAATCAGACAAGACGATGACTGTGTACCCGTTCTAGATTGTGGTGAATTAGGCTGTGTCGAATCGCGGAGATAACGCTTCTACGCGGCGAGGGCCGCAACCTGCGCCAGCGTCTTCTGCAGCGAGGCTTCATCGCCCACCGTCAGGCAAGTTTTCGAGCGGTCGATCTGCCGCATCAATCCCCACAGAACTTTTCCCGGACCAACCTCAATAAAAAGGCTTGCGCCTTTATCGATCAGCAGCCTCACCGACGGTTCCCACTTCACCGTGCCTGTCACTTGTCGAATCAATGTGTCGCGCGAAACCTCTGCGGAATCGACCACTGCTGCATCGACATTGCACACCACCGGGGACAACGAAGACGGATTCTGAAAACTCAGTGCCCGCAGATCCCCAGACAGCCGGTCCTGCGCCGGTTGCATCAGCGCACAATGGAAAGGCGCGCTCACCGGCAGAATCACCGCCTTTTTCGCGCCGCGTGCGGTCGCGAGTGCGACCCCACGATTCACCGCGCCGGCGTGGCCCGAAATCACAATCTGCTCCGGCGAATTAATATTGCCTACCTGGCAAACTTCTCCCTGCGCGGCTTCCTTCGCAATTTCGCTGACTTCATCGATCGGCATTCCAAGGATTGCTGCCATCGCGCCAACACCCACCGGCACCGCTTCCTGCATATACTTGCCGCGATTGCGAACCGTTCTCACCGCATCGGCAAAGGCGAGCGTACCCGCGGCCACGTGCGCGGAATATTCGCCCAGGCTGTGTCCGGCGACGAAATCTGCCTTCAAACCTTTTTCCTGCAGCACTCGCCATGCCGCAATCGAAGCCGTCAGAATCGCCGGCTGCGTGATCTCGGTCAGCTTCAGTTTTTCTTCCGGACCTTCAAAGCAAACTTCGGACAGCTTGTACCCGAGCGCCTCGTCCGCTTCTTCAAAAGTCCGCCGCGCAACGGGATAGTTCGAAGCCAGTTCTTTGCCCATGCCAACCGCTTGCGAACCCTGTCCGGGAAAAAGAAAAGCAATTGTAGAAGAAGTGTTCGTCATAATTGAGTGCAGTGAGGTCAGAGGTTAGAGGTCAGATTGCAGAGGTCAAGGCCTGCCGTCGCGGTTTGTGCCGTGGCCTTAACTCCTGCAATTTGACCTCTGACCTCTCACCTCTGCCCTACGAATGCACCGTCGCGCTCAGCCCTGCCAGTTCGCGCTCGATCGCTTCGTTGACTTTGCCCTCGGCGAATTCCGCCGCTACCCGCAACGCGTTCTTGATCGCATTCGTATTGGATGATCCGTGCGTAATGATGCACACGCCCTTCACGCCCAGCAGCGGAGCGCCGCCATACTCGGTGTGATCAAGCCGCTTCTTGAAATCGGAAAACGCATTGCGCGAAATATACGCTCCCACCTGCCGCGTAATCGTCGCCTTCAGGGTTTCTTTCAGCACCGCGCGCACCAGCCGCGCCACGCCTTCAGAAGTCTTCAGCGCAACGTTGCCCACAAATCCATCGGCCACGATCACATCCACCTGGCCGTTGTATAAATCGCGCCCTTCGACGTTGCCAATAAAATTAATCGGAAGCCGTTTAAGCAGTTGAAACGCCTCGCGCGTCAGGTCGTTGCCCTTGCCTTCTTCTTCGCCAATCGAGAGCAGCCCTACCCGCGGATGCTTCATCCCGAAAATCGACCGGCAATAAATATCGCCCATCACCGCAAACTGTTCCAGATTGTTGGCGGTGCAATCCACATTGGCGCCCACGTCGAGCAGAACCGCTGCCGTGTTATTCACGGTTGGAAATGCCGCCGCCAGCGCCGGACGATCCACTCCCGGCAAAGCGCCGAGCACCATTTTTGCCGTGGCCATCGCCGCGCCGGTATTGCCCGCGGTCACAAAACCCGCTGCGCGTCCTTCGCGCACCAATCGCAATCCCACCCGGATCGACGAGTCGCGCTTGCCGCGAATCGCGTCCACCTTGTCGTCCATGGTGATGACTTCGCTGGCGTGCACCACATCCACGCCGAGACGGCGCGCTCCCGGATAGCGCTCCAGTTCTGCCCGCAGTTGTGCTTCCGGGCCCACCAGCAGCACGCTCAGCCCGTGATGGCGCGCGGCCTGCAACGCGCCTTCAATCTCCGGCTTCGGCGCCTTGTCGGACCCCATCGCATCGAGTGCGATTACGCTAGGCATGCAGGATTAAGGATGACGTTTGACGATAATGCTTGGCGATGACGCTGACGCTTGACGAACGACCATCGAACCTACGACTTCTCTTCGACCTCTAGAATCTCGCGGCCCTTGTAGGTCCCGCACTTCGGGCAGGCGCGGTGCGGCATCTTGCGCTCGTGGCAGTTCGGACACTCCGATAGCGAGTGCGTGGAGAGTGAGTCATGGGCCCGCCGCGTGGCGGTGCGCTTCTGCGAATGTCGACGTTTCGGATTAGGCATCTTTATTTAGCTCTCAGTTCTCAGTTCTCGATTCTCAGCAAAGGTGGGGTGACTGAGAACCGGGAACCGGGAACTGAGAACTTTCTCCTATTGATTCAATTTCGTGCGTATTTCTTTCAGCGCCGACCAGCGCGGATCTTCGATTTCATCCACGCACGAGCACTGCATTTCGTTCAGGTTCTTGCCGCACTGCGAACACAAACCTTTGCAATCTTCGCGGCAAAGGGTCTTCAAAGGCAGCGCCAGCAGCAACTGCTCCCGCAGAACGTCTTCGAGCAACAAGCCTTCGCCCTGGTAATAGCCGATTTCCGCCTCGGCGTCAGTCACCGAAAGCTCCGCATGTCCTGAGTCGATCCCTTGCGGCCGGTACAAAAGATCGAAACTGCGATCCACCGCGTGCACCACCGGATCGAGACAGCGCGCGCAAGCCACTTCCACGCTGGTCTGAAGCTTGCCCTTGATCCGGATGTCCTGCACCACTTCGTGCTTGCCGTGATGCTCTTCGACCAGATCTGCCCGGCCTTCGCTGCGTAACGGCGACTGCTGCCGCACTTCCTCGCCCAGATCGATCGCACCCGGACCAAACTCTTCCCGGAAATCGACCGGGTGAATCTCCAGATCCTTGAGTTCGATGAACATTGGAACTTGGAACCTCCGCCGCCCCCACTCAAATTACCGCAAAGGCCTGCGGAAGCACGCACAGAGACGAAAGTCTCTCAGGGAGCAATAACTAAGAATAAAGGCCGAAAAACTGGGTGTCAAGGAGAGGCCAGACCGGTGGTCTGCGTTCAGCAGAAAGAATAAAGCATGATGCGCCCGCACAGACGCTGATCGCCATCGAGATCGCCGGCCACATATTCACCATAGGGATATGCTAGACTACGACTATGCCAACCCTATACGTAGAAAATGTTCCCAAAGACCTCTACGAAGCGTTGCGCGCCCGCGCCCGCAAGCGCCGCACCTCCATCGCGGCCGAGGTCATCGAGATGCTCAAAGACACCGTGCCCACCGCTGCCGAACTAAAGCGCCGCCGCCAATTCTACGATGAATTGAGGGAAATCCAAGCGCACAAACCTGCCGGCAACGGGCCGTTCCCTTCGACAGAAGAGATGATCCGCGAGGATCGCGAGCGGTGAAGACGTTCGTGATGGATGCGAGCGTCGCCGCGAAATGGGCAACCCCCGAGATCGTTGAGCCTTTTGCCAATCACGCCCATCGCTTTCTCCGCGCCTACGTGGACGGCGCGATTCAGGTGGTCGTCCCGGATTTATTCTGGCTCGAGATTGCCAGTTTCCTCTGGAAGGCGGCTAAACGTGGTGCCGTCACATCCGCATTGGCGCAACGCGCCCTCGAAGCAATGCTCAACCGCGACTTTCCCACTATGCCGAGCCGGGCTTTTCTGCCGGAAGCGTTTAAGATCGCCTGCGACTTCGATCGAACCATTTACGACAGCACCTATGTTGCAATGGCAGCCTCCACGGGTAATTATCTCATCACCGCCGACGAGCGCCTGGTCAACGCTCTCGGCAGCCGTTTCCCCGTGCGCTGGCTGGGAGCGTTCTAACAGACGTTGACGGGAACCTCGTACCTCAACCACAAAGCCCACAGCGCGCCGTGATCCGCCGCCTCCCCGCCGGTCGCTCTTTTCACTCCCCGCCTTTCCATTGATACACTGAACTGCGAATCCCCTACTTATGATCCCCTGCCAGCGCCATCTCTTCGACATCCCCAATGATGTTGCTTATCTCAATTGCGCGTACATGTCGCCGCTCATGAAACCGGCGCTTGAGGCCGGATTTGCCGGACTCACCCGCAAAACTCATCCCTGGGAACTCACAGCCGACAAATTTTTTACCGGCTCCGAAGATTTTCGCGCCACCGCCGCGCAACTGATCGGCGCTTCAGCTGACGACATCGCCATCGTTCCCTCGGCCAGCTACGGCATCGCCACTGCCGCGAAAAATTTGCCGGTCAAAAAAGGACAGAGCATTCTCGTGCTCGCCGAGCAGTTTCCCTCCAATTACTACGCCTGGCAGCATCTCGCCGAAAAAACCGGCGCGACATTAAAGGTCGTTCCCTGGCCTGAGGACAATGACTGGACTGCCGCCGTTCTCCAAGCGCTCACCGCCGACGTAGCCATCGCCGCGCTCCCCCACGTCCAGTGGACTAGCGGCGGCCGTCTCGACCTGGTTCGCATCGGCGCAGCCTGCCGCAACATCGGAGCCGCGCTCGCCCTCGATCTCACCCAGTCGCTCGGCGCGCTGCCGTTCAGCGTTCGCGGTTTGCAGAATGGAGTCCAGCCCGATTTCGCCGTTGCCGCCTGCTACAAGTGGCTGCTCGGCCCCTATTCCGTCGGCCTGCTCTACGTTGCTCCCCAATGGCATAGCGGAATCCCGCTCGAAGAAAATTGGATCCAGCGTGCCAATGCCCGCGATTTTTCCAGCCTGATCCTCTATACGGAAAATTACGACCACGGCGCGCGCCGCTTCGATATGGGAGAGCGCTCCAACTTCGCGCTCCTGCCCGCAGCCGATCGCGCGATCAAGCAATTGCTGGAATGGAAGGTCGATCAGGTTTCTGAAACTGCAGGCGCCATGAGTAGCCGCCTCGCCGAAGCGGCCGCCGAACTGGGATTCCAGGCGCCCCGCGAACCGCTGCGCGCCCCGCACTACCTTGCCTTGCGCAGAAAAACGCCTGTTCCAAAAGAGCTTCCTGAAATGTTAGCGAGAGAGAAGGTATTCGTCAGCATCCGCGGAACTTCGATCCGCGTGACGCCAAACGTTTATAACACCATCGAAGATTGCGACCGCCTGATCGCCTGTCTGCGCCGCGTAGCCAGTGGCTAATGTCCAGGACCTAATTCCCGACACCTAAGACCTGAGCTACTGTTTCAGCGCTGTCTTCCGCCGCTGCGCCACCGAAGCCGCTTCGGTCTGCGGATTATCTTTCACCACTTCGTCGTAAATCTTCTTCGCATCGTCAGGCTTTTTCTCAGTCTCGTAGAGTGTAGCCAGCTCCAATTGCGCCGTCGCCTTGCTCACGACGAGCGTCGGCTTGGCAATCAATTGTTTGTAGAGGTCGATCGCCTGCTGATCTTTGTTCTCCGCGCGATATAGGGAAGCCAGCGCGAATTTGCCGAGCGCTGCCAGGTCGCCGTTCGACGAACCCGCCGCCTCCTGCAAATTGCGTTCCGCAGCCGCATTATCGTTAAGCTGTTGCGCCGTCAGACCCACAAAATATCGCGCCATATCGGCCGTGTGCGTCCGCGGATACTTGTCCACAATGTCCTGAAACTGTTTGCGCGCCGCCGTTGCCCGCTCCTGCACCGAAGCGAAACTCGGATACTCCGGCTGTGCCGGCATTCCCGCCGGACGAATCGGCGTACCAAAGGTGCGCACTGCCGTGGCCAGATCGCCGCTCGCTTTCTCGTCCTGCGAGCTGACGTAATACCAGCCGCCAAACGCAATGGCGGCAATTACCACCACCGCAATCGTAGCCACAATCAGTTTCGACTGATGTTCAACGCTCCAGTGAGCGGCGTTTTCCGCCGCTTCGAGCGTGACTTTGCTGAAACGGTCTTGTTTCAGTTGATGCCGGGTTTCTGCGCGCACAGGCTTCCTTTTCGCTTAAGCGTAGGCTCTGACAATTCTTCAGTTTAACAGGCAGATTTCGGGAGCGCAAAGCGGGGTGGTGGTGGATAGTGGGCTGCTCCGTCAGCGACCGAGCAGGAGAGCTAAAGCCTGCATTCGTGAATCCCAACTCGACAGGTAGACCGCAATGACAATTGTGGTTTTTCCATCTGTAGCCCCACAGCTCTGAACCGCGAAGCGATGCACGTCGGGAAGCTTGTCTTTATAGGACGGTAGTACTCTACGCCTACGGCCAGATTTCCAGTCGGAGATCAGACGGCGAAGCTTTGCATCAAGCTCGCTCTCGTTCTCATAGGAAATCCGGTCCCAATCCTCAAATCCCATACCCCATTCGGCTTTGTTTGGGTCTGTGAACTTGTCAGCGGTGCATAGCTGTTGCAGACTTGGACGCACTAACTGCTTCATCGGGCGCCAATCTTGCCGAAGCACGATCTCAAGAGCTTTGGCGCTGATTTCCTCTGTACTGCTAGATCCGCTTGTCACATTTTGCTGCGCGGGAGCATTGGATGTGGCAAGGAACGCAGCAACGGCGACAATGGCTACGATCTGTCTCATGGTGCCGAAGCTCGCATATTCATATAACCTTGTCATCCTAAGCGACGCGAAGGCCCTGCTTTTCCACTTCAATGCTCATCTTCGGTACTCGCGATCTTCAATACTCAACGATCCCCTCATCATGCAACTGCGCCAGAAACATGTGAACATCCGCGCGAACCTTCCCCTTCGGGGCCAGCATGAACTGCGTCTCCAGCTTCTGCACAATTTCGGCGAGCGAAAAATGCCCGTCGCACAATTCCAGAATGATGCGTCCCGTTCCTTCGACCCGCACCGTGCCCTCCGGAGTAATCACCACCGGAGCCTCCGTCGTTCCGCTCCAGCGGCACCCTTCGGCCAGCTTCGGAACACTCGTATCCATCAGTTCAGCCACGATCTGGAAATTATAGGTCAGGAGAGTGTCTCGCATTGGAACGAGATCGCGCAGACCAAAAAACACCCTCCGCCGTCTTGCGCGGAGGGTGGAGCGGCTAGCGGGAGCAGGCTACTCGAGCTTACTTACTCGACGTTAATCACGCCAAAGATCCCGTCCAGATTGTCCTTCGGTCCGGCCGTGTAGAAAAGCTGGTTAGTATTGCCGTTGTTCGACGAGCCGCCGCCGAACTCGATCCCCCAGATCTGGTTAATGTGGATCGCTTTGTTATTTTCGCCGACCAGCGTGCCAACGAAAGCGCCCGTCGTCGGGTTGAAGCCATTGATGTCGCCGGCGTTGAGGTTGTTGCTGATCAGCAAGGTGCTGCTGAGCGTGCCGAAATTCGACGGCGCCAGCGCGATTCCCCACGGTTGGTTCAGTGGTTTGCCTTTGATCAGGGTCTTAACAAACGTCCCGTTCTCTTCAAAGATGTCGATGTATCCACCCTTGCCGCCGTCAGTCGCGGCGAAGGCAACATACAGCTGCCCGTTGATGTCCTGAATGCCAAACGGCGCAAAGCCCGGCGGCAGCGACGGATCGGTAAACGATGTCACCAGCTGGAACGTCCCGTTGTAAACGTCCACCTTGTTGTTCCAGAAATCGGCGGCGTACAGCATGTTGCCCGAAGCGTGGCTGGTAATCGCGAGGCCGGTATAGATCGCGCCGGAGGCGGAATTATCCACGGCAACCAGAGCGTTGTTCGGTTCGAAATGCGACCAGCCGCTGATCGTGCCGTCCAGCGTGTCAAACAGAAACGCCGAAGTCCAGCTGTCGATCTGGAATTCCGTCGAACCGTTGTACACGATGCCCGTAGGCGAACCAAGGCCGGAGCCCGAAGCGGGCGGAATCGTGACCACCAGACTCTGCTTCGCACCTGTTCCGGTATAGAGAGTCGACAAGCCCGAGGCTTCATCGCTCAGCCAGAACGGCTCGCTGGGACCATACGCCAGTCCCCACGGATTGAGCAGTTGTTTGTCGCCTTTCTTGCCGGTATTTTTCACCAGCGTGGTTGCTGTATAGAACTGGCCGCATTGGGCCAAAGCCAGGCTCGAGGCAACAGTCAGCGCCAAAACCAGCAGCGCGGCTTTCGCGAAATTCTGACGAAATCTTCGATTCATATTTACTCTCCTTAAAGCGAAATCCTGATGGCGGCCTGGCTTTGCCATGCCTGCCCGCGCAAGTGAAAACGGGAACCCGAACTTGCGGCGACACGAATCCTATCCGCCCTGAGAGAACAACTTGTCAGCGGGAGGTCAGCGATTTGTAAAATTGTTGTCACCCCAAAAGCGCTATCTGCATCCAATTCCAACTGACGCGCGGACGCTGTTGCGTTGACGGCCGCGAGTTGACGCCCGCTCTCTTTCGCGCATACGATAATCGTTTGCGTTTCACGCGGGAGCCGGCGCTGTGGGGCGCGACTTATGCCGCAGAGTGGGCGCAGATCATAGGCTGCAATCGTTAGTCTGCAGTCAGTAGGCTTCAATCATGGACAAGAAGAAACTCGAGACATTCCGGAAAAAGCTGGAAAACCGGCGCAACGAATTGCGCCACATGGTCGTCCGCAATCAGCAGGACGGCCGCACTGCAGACGAGGAAGCCACCCAGGACGTTGCCGACCGCGCCGCCAGTTCCTACAACAAGGAATTCCTCTTCAGCCAGAGCAACAACGACCGCCAGCTCCTTAATATGGTCGATGGCGCTCTCGCCCGCATCCGCGAGGGCAGCTTCGGAGAATGCGTCTCCTGCGGCAAAGAGATCAACGCCAAACGCCTCGACGCCGTTCCCTGGACTCGCCATTGCATCGAATGCCAGGAAAAAGCCGAGCAAGGCCTGCTCGAAGCCGCCCAATAGCTTCTGGCTAGATTTCGTGCGCGTGTCGCCGGCCAAAAATCCGCAGACAAAAAAGCGGCCCCTTTCGGGGCCGGACTTTTCAAAGAGGTTAAGTGGCGGGAATCAGAGGAAGCTCATTTTGGCGCCGTTCGGGGGAGTTGAACGGACAGAGTGAGATGTCGAGAACATTGAGAGTGAAGTTATTCCAACGGTGACCTCTTTAGTACAATGTGAATAAGCACTTGCTGAACCAAATTGGTAAACCGCACCCGGCCGCCCCGCCCATTTTAGGAACCTCTTCAAAATCAAGGCGTTAGGGTAAATCCCTTAGATGTCCGCCCGGCTGCTGAATTCCACACTTCCGCTCCTCCGAATGCACAAACCTGCACATTCAAAGAATTAAGATGTTGTAGCGAAGGGGCTTACCTCGTTATCCCCCCGATCCGGCCAAGGGCATTAACTCCAAAAGAAAAACCCCCTCGAAAGGGGGTTTATAAGGCTAATTCGGCAGCGTTTAGCTGTCGCCGGCTACCGTCCGCACTTTTCCCGGCAGAAAATGATACGGAGGCCACGGCCCCGTCACCACCATCTGGCAGTTTTTGAGTTGCTTGGCGGCCGTGCTGTAGCGGTTTTGGTATTTTTCGATGGATTTCGTATCGATCAGGTGGGCGATATCGAGCAGCATTCCGTCGGCATCGACCTTCTTGCAGCTTACTTCTTCTTCCAGCGGATTGAACAGTTTGTGCACCTGCACTGACAGCGCCCGCGCCTTGGTTTGGCGCTCCCGCTCCCGCGAAGCCTTCTCCCGGAGCTTGGTCAGATACTCCCGGCCAACCGTATCGGGCAGCACAATCTCTTCCAGGTTTCCCCGCAAAGACCCATCCCGCACCGTCAGTTTGATCCGCATTTCAGACTTTCCCCGCAGCCGGTCCACGCTCTCGCAGAATGTCCGCCGATTGGAGCGCACGGCCTGTCGAATCGCGTCCTCAGTGTCGAAAATCGTCCCAAATCGGAACGGCAAAACCGTAGCAGTTCGGAAGCTCTGGCTCACCACCCGGGCGTGCTCCAGAACCGATTTTTCGTCGAGCTTAGACGTGGCGCGGTCGTATTCACTGACGATTACCGCAAATTCTCCGCTCGGGTAGCTCATGACGGGAGCGGAGTTTACACCTTGAATTCCCTCTAGAAGAAACGGACGACGGGCGCGAACACCATTCGGAAGGGTCTGGTGTTCCGTGAGGCAGTACGCGTACCACGACATGCACTCTCTCCGAATTGCACCGGGGCTTGGGGCACCCCTTTAGATTTTTGAACTAGGGTTTGCGTGTCCTACCTGGAAGTTTTGGTTTTTTTGGGCTCATTGAACGCAAAAGGCTGCGTTCAACCGTCATACTACCGCCGGTCGCTCTCATTTGCAACCTTTCTTGCGACAACTGCATCGTTTCTTGTCTAAGTAACGTCTCAATTTGCTACAAACACGTTTTTGGCGTGCTAGCAGAGGGGTTGAGCCGGGTCGGTTTTACTTACGATAGCGCGCCACTAACTGCTGAAACCGCGGGTCCGTCCGCAGCGATGAGAAGTACGGGCTCGAATCGAGCGCGCCGAAGTCGTGATATCCCATTTCCAAAGTCTTCTGCAGCGCGGCGAGAGCCTTGTCTTTATCGCCGCGAGCCGCGTAGGCCTCGCTCAGAAAGAAATAGTTGATGGCCGCCGGCAGAGCGGTTTTCGTCAGGACCGCGACCGCCCGGTCATTGTCTCCTAGTGCCAGATAAGACTGGCCCAGGCCAAGGTCCGCCATGGTGCCGCTCGGACTTAATTCTTTCTCACGTTGGAAGGAAGCAAGTGCCTCCGCATAGCGCTTCTGGAGCAGGAGCGCGCGGCCCAGATGATAGTACGCAGGAACGAACGACGGTTGTAGCCGCAAGGCCTTCCGTGAGGCATTCTCGGCTGCGATCGGATCCGGCGGCTCCTTGTAACCGAGCGCCCATGAGAGCATGTCCCAGGCATGGCCGCTGTTTGGGTCCAACTCGGTAGCCGTGCGAAACTCGTTGGCGGCGTTGTCATAGTCGTACTTGCTCATCA
>DATEBK010000094.1:0-5677 GCA_035287825.1 Terriglobales bacterium | reverse complement strand
CATCGGAGTTGGAGTCGCAAATGAGCAACATACAAATCGAGCAAAAGAACTATGAGATGCCCCCGCGCGACGGATTCACCATGACACATTTCATCACCGTCGCCGACATCGACCGATCGGCTGATTTTTATGAGAAGGTCTTCGGCGGCCGCATTCTGAGCAGAGGCGACAGCAAGGGTGCGTCTGGGCACATTCAGATCGCGAATACTTGGCTCATTGTCAACGTCGGGGGCGGGCCTACCCCTGACAAGCCGTCGGTGACGCTCAACGTCCCCGCCGACCCGGATAAGGTCAGCAGCTTCCTGAATATCCGCGTCGCGGATATTCAAGCCTGCTACAAATTATGGAAAAGTCGAGGAGCCGAGTTCATCACGGAGCCGATCCCCAAGTACGGCGAGATACGGTGCTATATCCGCGATCCTGACGGCTATATTATCGAGGTCGGACAGAGCACCGACTTCACATAAGGCTGACATTGGCGCGCTTGCCGGGGCAAGCCGGTGTGACATCGGTATCGTTACGGCGCTTCCCTTCGATGGAGAGACAAGAGATGGAGTGGAAACGGTTGGTTCAGTTTGCGCTGCAGGGTAGCAGTGATTTGGAACAATATGCCATCCTGCTGATACGGGTTTCGATCGGGCTGTTCTTCGCCATCTCCGGCGCAAACAAATTGTTCGTCGCCGGCGGCACGAAACCTGTTTACGACACGCTGGTGAAGGCCAAAGCCCCATTTGCCCGGCAACTGGCCTATTTCGTGGCGGGTGTCGAGTTCATTGGCGGGTCCTTGCTGACCGTGGGGTTTCTTTCGAGCGCAGCCTGCATGGCTTTATTGATCGATATGACAGTGGCCACCCTGACCAGCGCCGTCTCCACCCTGCCTAAGGGACTTTCGCCACTTAACTGGCTCGACGATTTCCTTTACCTTCCGGAAATCCTGTACGTGCTCTTCTTTATCTGGCTGATCTGCTCCGGTCCGGGAAGGTTCAGTGTCGATTACTGGCTCGTTGGAAAGCTACTGGGGTGACCGGTCTCTGACTTCTGCGAGATATGCAGGCCCCGATTGCTTTCAGTAACGCCGGTCGTTCCGCGTGACGTGGGACGGTAAGACTGCAAGGAATATTGTCCGCACAGGTTCATAAGTCGCGCTGCGCGAATACTGGTCAGGCGTTTACGGGTTAAAGCGCATCGAGGCCGAGTATGCAGAAGATGAGGGCCGACTCCCTCGCTGACCTGGTGAGAATGGCCGCCAAACTTGGGCGGACGCGTTCGGCAATCCACTTGGCGTGATCCTTTTCAGAACCGCGCTGTTGTCTTCTCATGGAGCGCAATCACCGACCGGCTACTGCGAAGGTATTGATCAACACTATCGTCCAATAGATTGTCATCGAAGCTTCTGGCTTAATCGCGTTGTGTATCGGAGCCGACCAGAAGGGGCTTATATGTCAGGGAAGAAAACAGCAAGCGAGCGATGCCTGGTGATCGAAGCGCGATGGTATGAACCTTTACTCAGGCGTTTTGTGTTTGCGCTTCGTGACGAAGAGTCGCTGCGCGAACGAATTGCCGGCGTGAGCGTCGTCGGGATCGGCTTGGGTGTTTGCAAAGCGGCAGCCGAGGAAAAGCTTGCAGTCGATTGTGAGGGCGACCACTGCGGAGGTCAATCGCCGAGGCAGGACCCGCGACATAGAGTCGGGCTTTCGGAAACTCGACGTATAGCAGGCGCAACCCTACAGTATGCAATCGCAGCCGGCGTTCTGGTGTTCTATTCGAAGAATGTTCTGGGAGCCGCACTGCGAGCACTTTTGGGCGGATAGTTGTCGATTGGGATTGTAGTGCAGGAGGAGAACATGAGTTGGGCTAAGTGGATCTTTGCGTACCTGTTTGACTGCGTTCATCGTCACACAACTTGGCCGCAACGCGCCCGCACCGGGATCGACTACGTCTGCTGTCTCGATTGCGGGAAGGAGTTTGCATATTCGACTCAGTTGATGTGCATAGTGAGTAAAGAGGAACAGCTACAAGATCGAAGCCAGTGCGGATGGGGAGCACCGACGTTGATGGACAGCCCGCACACTCATAAATATGTGACGAGCGCTCCTCCAATCAATTGATACCAAGGTACTGCCGATACCATCGTCCAATTGCGCGGGCCAGGTTGCTCTGGCTTAATCGCGACAGCTAGTTCGACGAGGAGATGAAAATGAAACTCTCGCAAACGTACCGAAGCGCTCTGATCGCAAGCACCATGCTGATCTTGTCGTCCGGACTCACCATGAGAGGATTCGCTCAGACGAACCCCCCGCAAGGGGTCAAAAATATCGTCCTGGTTCACGGCGCCTGGGCGGACGGATCGTGCTGGTCCAAAGTAATTGCGCTCCTCCAAGCCAAAGGTTTTCACGTGGTCGCTGTGCAGAATCCTTTGACCTCGCTGGCTGACGATGTAGCGGCGACGAAGCGCATCATCGCGTTGCAGGACGGGCCGGTAATACTAGTCGGCCATTCCTACGCTGGCGTGGTGATTACCGAAGCGGGGAATGACCCAAAGGTTGTCGGGTTGGTCTACGTGGCTGCGTTCGCGCCCGGGGAAGGTGAATCCATCAATTCCGTCAGCAAACCATACCCGCCCGCCCCGCTGGGGAGCGAGCTCCGGCCCGACGCTCAGGGTTTTCTGACGGCGACTCGAAAAGGAATTGCCGAAGACATGGCGCAGGATCTCCCGGACGGAGAGCAGCAGATGCTCGTGGCGACACAAGGTCAAACGTCAGGATCTGTTTTCGGAGCCATAGTCACGACCGCAGCGTGGAAGAGCAAGCCTTCATGGGCCTTGATTGCGGGCAACGATCGGGCCATTCCGCCTCAACTTGAGAAAGACGAGGCAGCGACTATAAAGGCAACTTCAATCACCGTGCCTGCTAATCATCTGGCAATGCTGTCTCATCCGAAGGAAGTGGCGGAGTTGATCGAGCAAGCGGCGGCAAAAGCCAAGTAAAACAAATATATGGAGGTGAGCTCAAAGGAGCAAAAGGATGATGGATAAGCCGCCCGGCCTTTGGGATAAAGCTCTTTCCCCGCGACTGGAGACTGATTTCCGTGGCTCAAGAAGGTTGTTGCAAAAACAAAGTCAAGCCACCAGCAAGCTCTTCCCGGTGCCACCCTTTTCTGCCGTTGCTTGAGCCTCGGCCGCTTCACTGAGTGGTAATTTTTGGCTGATCGGTATTACCAGCTTGCCATCTCGCACCGCTTCGGCCATGAACTCGAGCGTTTTCCTGTCGAATTTCGAGACTACGTGCGCCACCTTTACAGATGGGTAATATGCGGCACTCTGCGGCGGCGCAAGAACCGTCGCAAACACTCCTCCGGCCTTCACCTTGGCGATCAGCTTCTCGGCGGTTCTTCCGCCGACCGTATCTGCGACTGCATCGAGCGGCGGAAGATTTACAATCGCGGTGTCGTCATCGGTTGCGACCACCTGATCCGCGCCTACGGTCTTCACCTCATCCATCTGCTTCTTCAAAACCCCCGCGATCACAGTCGCCCCACGTTGCTTCCCAGTGAATACCGCCGAACGCCCGACATTTCCACCAGCACCCACGACGAGAACCGTCTGGCCCGCCTTGATTCCGGTCGCTGACATCAGTTGGTTGCCGGTCACGGTCACCAGCGGCAGCGCCGCCGCCTGGATCAAATCGAGTCCCTTAGGAACTTTCGCTAAAGCCGCGGCTTTCACGACGCAAAGTTCGGCGTAAGTATTGTCTGCCATCGCAAACACCTGGTCGCCAGCGGAAAAGCCTTCCACTCCCGGCCCAATCTTGACCACAGTCCCCGCCATGTCGACACCTATGAGCCCCGGGAACTGGAGAGGATAAAAATCTTTCATTAATCCAGCGGGCCGCTTGTAGTCGATCGGATTCACGCTGGTCGCGGCGACGCGCACCAGCACTTCGCCTGGGCTCGGAACAGGGTCAGGGTAGTCTTCAAACTTCAGTACTTCCGGACCGCCATATTGGTGGACAACAATTGCTTTCATATTTCATCTCCTTATGTACGCTAGGCCAACAGTCACCAAAAACAAATTTCGATGAATGAAGTTAGAATCGATCGCTAGGTCGATAGAGCGCCGATCTCCGTCTCTAGTCCTGCGTGCCAAACACCTCGCGTAACATCACATTGAGGTCGTCGAGCGCTCGGGCGCAGTCACCTGTAAAACTGGAGCCGTGCATGATGGCGAGCGTCTTGGGATTTAGTTCGGCGAGCTTTTTCAAGTTCTGCGCGGTGTGTGGTGTGTAGGGCACATACTCCGCGAGGATGCCCGCCTGATATTCCTTCATCGCCTGACGCGAGCGGCCCACGACATCGGCAGAGCTGAGCGGTTCGACGTCCCCGTTCTGATGAAACAGGTCCGAACAGAGCAGTGTTCTCTGCGTTTCTTCAAAGAGAACGCCAGCATCCCAGCCGTGGGGCAGATGGGGAGTCCGGCAATAGCCAAAGCGGTACTTCCCCGTCTCGAAGGTTCCGCCGTCGGTGAGCGCGCGTGACTCCCGGCCGATGAAGTCGTTCACGCACACGAGGGCGCCAACTTGGCTATAGATCACATCGGCCTTGGGCGCTGCGGCGAGCCATTCATTGAGCGACCCGCACTCGTCTGACTCAAAATGGCTGAAGCTGATGTGGCGCAACTCGGAAAGGCGGATGAGCTTGGAGACGGCCTCGCGAATTTCCGAGTGCATTCCGCGCAGCCCGGTGTGGAACAGCAGCGGTTCATCGTCTTTCACCAGAAAATGGTTGAACTGCAAATTGCCCGATTGCGCAAAGACCGAGATGCGATAAATATTCGGCGCGATTTCCGTGGTGACTGCCATGCTAGTCTCCTCAATTGAATCTTTTAATGGCCTTTCTATTTTGAGTTTCCGGCCACACAGGCCCTCCAAGAGGCCGACTCCAGTTGGCGCGTCTTCGCTGACGTTCGGTACTTGGCCCACTCCAGCACCTCCCAGATTTCGCACTGCAGGTAAAAACCTGCCGAGATGGAAGGCGTGATCACTCCTTCGCTTACGGCATCATGAACCATTTCGTACACTGCTTCGTAACCCGGAATCTGCACTCGCTTGGCGAGTTCGATCAGTTCTTGCGGCGGAAGTTCACGTTCAGCAATCATCGAAAGCAGCAGCATAAGCCCGTCGGGACCCGCGAACCGGTCAAGAGCCAATCCCTCTACGATGGCCCGGTTTTTTCTGAATTCGTCTCGCGGATTGTAACGACATCCGTATGGCCCTGGTGATCTTGCGCCGGTGTTGCGCCGGTGCACTAACCGTAAACCGCTTACTTTTGGTTTTCCCCTGGTATCCTCTGCCGCAAGCCACTCCACCCAGCCTCCCTGCAGATCGGGCACAAGTTCGCCGCACCTATCGCATCGCCAACCGGATCGAATAGATTTATCTCTCGGCATAACTCTCACCGTCATCCTTCTACGTGAACTGGCGTGAGGCGAGTTGCCACAAACGAATTGAGCCTCACCTCACGATACATTCAACGAGTCACCGCTTTCTGTTGAGGGTGAATGCCCAGTTCGCGCCACGACGTTTCCGCGAGGTTGACGTCGTAGTAGCTTGCGGCTTTCTCGATGTTGGCGAAGGCCAACGCGCGATCGGCATCGGAAACGTCGATGACTTGATCAAAACGC
>DATEBK010000093.1:0-8267 GCA_035287825.1 Terriglobales bacterium | reverse complement strand
TTCATTGATAACAATACGGGAAAGATCGCGATCGTGGCAGCGGGGGTGGCTCGCGGTGGCACGATCGCTGCGGGTGAGTTTCTGATCGACCCGACCCATCTGGCGCAAGTGGTAAGTGTGTCTCGCGCAGCTGCCGGAAAGAAAAATATGGAGTTCGTTCTAAGCACCGAAATTATCGATGGCCAACCCGGCACGCCTAAGATGGAGGCAGCCTATTTCTGGTAGGACGTGCGACCGCGAGGTTTGGTTGTTGTTTGAGATTCTGCGACTGGGTGTTTAGAATTTCGAGAGGCAGTTGCGCTCGATCACAGGCGTCCCGGTGATCGAGCTTGACAGTGTCCCACTTCTTTGGGGGAAGTGATCAACCTGGAAATTCCCTGTTTATTAATCAAGCTGGCTAATACCTGGATCATTCTCAATCCCGCCGGTGGCGCGGCTCTTCACAAGCAGAAGTCCTACTCGAAACAGAGTGAATAGATGCCTTAACTTGCCCGTCGCCGACATCTCGGACTGCTACAAGCAGAGGAGCGACAAAGTTCTGTGGGCCGAAAAATGCTTTCCTGACCCACACGGCCAGAGATGACCACGCGTCTGCAAGCGGTCAAGATCTACGCCACAATGGATGCGATAATTTCTCTGACGAATTCTCCGGGAAACTATGAAGCGCCACGTGCTGATGTACGGGTTGATCGGTGGTGTGCTGATTGCCGCGCTCAAGTGGACGGAGTATCGCTTCCTGGTGGTCGAACATTCAGTCGAAATCTACGGTGGACTGATCGCGGCGACCTTCGCCGTTCTAGGCATCTGGCTGGGCCTCAAGCTAACAGGAAGACAGCAGACAATTGTTGTGAAGGAGATCCCTGTCCCCGCCGGGGGACCGTTCGTCCTGGACGAGAGAAAACGAGAGGATCTCCATATCACGCGCCGCGAGCTTGAGATCCTTGAACTGATAGCCCAAGGCCTGAGCAACCGTGAGATTGCCGCGAAGCTCTTTGTGAGCGAGAACACGGTTAAGACCCATTCCAGCCGTGTTTTCGACAAACTAGGGGCTAGACGAAGAACGCAAGCGGTGCAACTCGGCAAGGAATTCGGTCTCCTCCCCTGATTTACCTCGCACAAGCACTGCTGGTGCCGCCAAGAACTCCTCACTCGTACGAATGATTTCTCTCTCAGCAGCCAAAATCACCTGAAAGGATGACGACAGAGACCCCGTCCGATGCGGTATGTTTCGTCCGCGTGACGAGTTTTTGCCACCATGGATTCCGGCGCGCGCCCAACTTTGGTTGATGGGCACGTCTGATCTGAGTGGAGAAATTCGCTAAATCGAAAGCTATTTTTGAAAGGAAGGAATATGGAGCTGATGAATTGGAGGAAGGGTTTTCTCGGGGTGCTGTCGATCGGTGTCCTGTTGAGCAGTGCAGTCATGCAAGGAATGGCCCAGGAACTTCCCAAGGTCTACGATGCTTCCGTCCCTCGCGAGCGTCAGATCGCACTGGCCGAGAGCGCAGCCCCGGCCGAGGTGTCGAGCAAGGCCACAGTTTATGTTCTTGGCCTCAAGGGCGAGGAGAAAGTTCGCGAAGGCAGCAACGGGTTTAGCTGCTATGTTGGCCGGCATTTCGTAAAGCCCACAGAAACAACAGTCGAGCCGACGTGCTTCGACGCCGAAGGCAGCCGCACTCTTTTGCTGGTTTACCTGCACGGTGAAGAGCTGCGCTCAATAGGTAAGTCGGAGGCAGACATCAAGGCAGACGTCGCCAACGGATATAAGGAAGGCCGCTTCAACTATCCCAGCAAGCCCGGATTCCTCTACATGATGTCGAGCGAGAATCGTTTGGGGCCGACTTCTGACCACGGCACTGCCAGCTTCCCTCCGCACTTGATGTTTTATGCGCCGAATATGACAACGAAAGACATAGGATTCGACTCCCAACCGAAGCTGAATTATCTGGGGATGACGAACCCCGGAGCCGGGGATAATCTAATCGTCGTACTCCCCAAGGCACCGACGCCGCCGGCTAGCCATGCCGATCACTGAGAGCGTAGAGAGAGGACATAGATGAAAAAGACCATATTAACCTTCGGACTGATTTCTGGCGCTATCTCCTCGCTGGTGATGGTGGCCATCGTGCCGTTCAGGGACAGGATAGGCTTTGAACGTGGCCCTGTCATTGGGTACTCGAGCATTGTGCTCTCGTTTTTGCTGGTATTCTTCGGGATTCGTTCCTACCGCGACAACTTCGGCAATGGCCAGATTACGTTCTTGAAGGGTTTTACCGTCGGGATCTCCATTACTCTGATTTCGTGCGTCTGCTATGTCGTGACGTGGGAAGTCATCTACTACAGCTTCCTGCCCGACTTCTGGGATAAATATGGTGCTCACTTGGTAGAAAAGCTCAGAGCCTCGGGCGCGAGTGATGCGGCCGTCCAGGCGAAGCTTGAGGAGCTGACCAAATACAAGGAGTTGTACAAGAACCCACTTATTAACGGAGCGCTGACGTTCATCGAACCCTTCCCGATTGGGCTCGTCATCACGCTGATCTCAGCGCTGGTTCTGAGGCGAAAGCCCCAACCGCAACGAGAACGATCGCCTTTGCCGGCGTCCTGAAACTGCTCCGGCCGCCATCACCCCAGGCTATTCGTTGGCATTCATGAGTTCGGCCGCGGGGAACGAATTAACGATGAGTTCAGGATTTGGTACGAGATTGCATCGCCATGGCGACCAGCGTACCGATCAGGATCGCGGGGAAAAGCTGACCAACCATCGACTCGGCGATAGTGAGCGAACGGGCGAAAGGAGAAACCGGAGTGATCTCGCCGCCGACAGTCGTGAGCGTGCAAAAACTGAAGTAAGTCATCTTCGCGATAAGTTGATCGAAATTAATGGGAGCGCTGACGAAATTAAAAGAGCCACGCCAGAATTGTTCCATCACCTGAAAAGCGGAAGCCCAGGTCATCCCCAGAAGCAGATATGCGCAAACCCCACCCTGGATGCGGCTCCAGGTGACCGGACCTCCGCGAAACATCACCATGAGTACGACGCGAACATAAAGAAGCAAAGTAATTGTGGAGAGAATGCTGCCGAGTTGGTGTAGGAGCGGCGTCGGATGGAAGCGCCCTGCACCCAGGATGGCTGTAGTCATCAGAAGGAAAGCGATCAGCGAGAATTTTGCAACGCGGCTCTGTTCTACGGCAAGGATTCCGAAAACCATTAGAGATACCACGATCAGCTCGAAGAAGATGCGCGCTGGAATGCCTGCCTCGCGCAGCGGCGTAATTATAAAGACGAGTACAACCAGCGAAATGGTCAGTAAGGTAAGGCCGAGATCGCCGGACCAGAACTCGCTAATTTGCAGATGAAAGAATGCTCGTCGAGGCGTTCTAGTTGTCATCATCAAGACTCCCTGCACTCGCATAGAACGATCGAGAAAACCGATCAAAAGTACATCTCGGCCAAAACCGGGAAACGCGTTCCTCTTGCGTCTCCCGTATTTGGCCCGGCGGAAGTGTTACTCAACCTCCGACCAATCGTCAGTGGGATTGTATTCCTGGATCGAGGCTGCGATCTTGACCGTATCGGGACCTAAGTCCCGCTCGTAGACCACGCCATCGCGGCCGGTCATGAAAGTCATGATGCCGGTTTGTGCGTATTTGACGGGAGTAGCCAGGATGGCGAAGCCGCCGGTCATCTTACCATTTACGATGTAGCTCCGGGCGCCGCCGGGGGCGTCATCGCCTTGTGCAGTCAGGATGCGCAGCGTGTAGCCATCGATGATCAGAGGTTCATTGGGATAGAGCGTCGTGAGCGACAGTCCGGCGAATTCGCCGAGGTTCGCGAGCGGGCTGGAAGTCTGCTGCTCTGACGCGGCCCAATAGAGTTCATCCTGCTTGCCCGAAGTGCTGATGATGCGCTGGGCGAATTCAGCCGAATCGCGAGCGCTAGCGAAATAAAGCTCTTGCGCGTCAGCGAGCGCGGAGCATGCGTCGATGGTTAAGAGCTCGTTGCGCCCAATGTCGCGAGCCCTGATCTCTTCCGCGCCGGCGACGGCATCGAAGTACCACTGACCGGAGGCATCCTTCGCCAACGGCACCGGGAAAGCGAAGTTATCCGCTCCGATGTAGAGCACGCGACTGCCGTCGGTCATGTCGACCCAACGATTCATCTTCTCGTACTTTGACGCAAAGGCCTCTAACGTGGCCTTGTCTGCGTCTTTGTCTTCCGCGCCCAGCAGGGTCTTGGTGTCGAGCCCCAGGATTTCCGCAACATCAGCCTCATTGCCACTCTTTGCCGCCTCGGCCAGCGCCGCGCCGGCCTCGGCCGATGAGGAGAACGTCATCTGAGTGTCTTCGGCTAACACTGAAGCTTTTGTCTTGAGTTGTACGACAATGAGGGCAATGGCGGCCAGCGCCAGAACTCCGATTACAGCCCAGTTCAACTTCTTCGTCGTTTTGTTCGCGTTCGATTCCATTTTCAATCTCCTTATAGAGTTCTGAATAAAGTTCTGATTTGTTTTTTTTTATTGAATAACTGATTGTGGATGACCGATTTTTCTGTGCTACTACCGACGGCGTCCGCCGCCTCCGCCCGAGTGGTGCTCAGCCGGTGCGTGCGCTCTTGCCATACGCGGCTGGGAGCGTCGTCCTTCCATGCTTCCACGGCCGCGATTACTTTCCATGCGGTTTCCCCGGCCATCTCCACTCATGCGCGAAGAGTTACGATCGTGATTATCCGCGGCGCGCTGGACACCGCCATTGCCGCCGATCATTCCGTGATCTCCATTGTGCCCACCATTAGGACCGCGGTCTCCCCACGAACTGCCGTCAGCATGAGGCTGGGTTCCATTCGCATGCTCAACGCCGCCATTACCACCAATCAGCCCGTGATCTCCGTTATGGCCGCCATTTGGTTGATTGTTCGGATTGGTACCAGGAACGTCGTGATGAAAGTGACCGTTAGGACCGTAGTAGCCGTTCGGGTGATAGTCGCCGTGCGGTCCGTAATGAGTGTCAGTGCCGGGATGATAGCCAGAATTATTTGCCCAGGGGTGATAGCCGTTGTAGTGCGTGTTGTTCCAAGTGTGGTTGTTGATATAGGTGTTGTGGTTGTAGATGATGGTGGAACCGCCGCCACCACCCCAGCCGCCGGCCCAGTTCACATTCCATGCATGCCAACCCCAGCCGAAGCCTCCACCCCAACCGCCACCACCGAATGTCGCGCCAATCGTGATACCACTTCCAAAGTAGAGGCCAAAGGAAGCAACCGGCAGCGGCGGAGCCACATACATCGGCACGACCACAGGCGCTCCGTAAACCACCGCCGGGTTGTACTGCGGAACATAGACAACCTGCGGGTTCGCCGGTTGAATCACGATCGTAGAGGACGCTGGCTGTGTAACTACGATCTGCGAATTGGATTGCAGCGTCCCTGCCGCTTGCGCTTTCGCGCGCATCACTTGTACTGCAGCCATCACATCGGCCTGTTGATTTGCAAAGGCCTGCCCCAGGCTCGAGGTCCACGAGAGGTTGTGCGCGAGGTTATCCAGCACAGAAGAAAACTGCGTTAGAGCCTTGATGCTGGGATCCCAGGATTGCTGGTCGACAGCCTGCGCGAGCGCGGCGCCGGTGAGGCTTTTGTTTTGTGCCAGCCAGTCATCCGCGTATGCCAACTGATCCGGATTCGTGGAAGCTGCGAGCACCTGTGCCACCAGCGCGTCGGGATACAGCGCGATAGGAGCAACCAGAGCATCCAGTTGATCCGACGACAGTGGCGCCGGCGCTGGACTCTGTCCAGCCGCCGGTGCCGAAGTGGTTGCTGCCGTTGTGCTCGTCGTCGCGTACGCCGAAGTCGGGTTCGCCGAAGCAACAGGCGCTGACGAGTAAGCCGACGTCGGAGCTTCATAGGTGGTCTGCGCCGGTGCTACGTATGTGGCTTGCGCTACCGGGGGAACCAATTCTGGCTGAGACTGATACGCCGCTCCGCTGGGCGGAGCTGGAGTTGGAGTCGTAGCCGGACGCGTGGCCTGCCACGGCGCGTGCCTGCCACGGACCCCGCAGGTTCCGGACATGGTGTCTCCAAAGACGTCCCCCGAAAAGTGGAGAACATTGCGAGTTACCGTGTTGAATCGGATGTGATGGCCATGGACTTCACCCTCGATTGGACCGGATTGGAAGGGGCCTTCAAAATATCCGGTGATGCGATTGCCGTACTGCGCAATCTGGACGTGCTTGATCTCAACTTGGCCGGTGTTGGCATTGGTTGCATAAATTGTCCAGTTGCCTTGCACGTCGTCTGGCGGCTGCTGGGCCAAGCTGATATTGCAGAGAATCAGCGACGCAAGAACAAAACCGGCGACCCTCAGCGTCGCGTTCATTTTCGCGCGTATTTTTTTCATGACATCCTCCTATAAGTACCGTTCGATTTGCGACTTTTGCTTCATCCTGCCGTTATCGGGATAATTGCCGTAGTCAGGAATCTTCGTGTTCGCTGCAGGTACTATGCGGTTTCTTGCCGGGACCGGACATCTCACGATAAGAAGCTTTTTCGGTAATGCTGCAGGAGATATGTGAGATACCACTTTCGGCTATGAGACACCGTCGACGAAAGAAGCAGGGTGTGACGGGAACGGTGGGACCAGAAAAAGCCTAGGTATGGGTTACGCGATGGACAATGATTTTACGGCGCCCAAAGAAGTAGGCGTCGATCGAAAACGCTCCGGGCCCCAGCAATGTGACTGCAATGACCACAGCCAAATTATTGCCGCCCAGCAGGCCTGTCATCGAAGCACTCCACTCCGGATGCAACAAGCGAATCGCAACGCCCGCCAGGGCTGAAGCAGAACCTGCCAGTGGGGTCAAGAAGCCCAATATAAAGGAGATGCCGATCACGAGAGCAAGCAGGTCCGGAGCCCACCTCCCATTACTGGAGGTTTGCGGCTCAATCAATGAGGAGGCCGCGGGAATCAACAGTCCTACGCCGATCGTAATTCGCAAGAGCAACAGACCGATTCCCGGCAAGCTGCCTGGAAATGTGGAATACATCCGCCGCAAGAGTGGCCCCCTCAACTGCTCGGTAATGCCGCAAAGAAAGACTATCGAGTGTTCGCGGGAGGTGAATCTGCCGGATCTCAGATTTTGAACTACTACTAAAGTGATAGTCCGTGATGCTCTCGACTGGGAGGCTCGATTGGCGGCTAAAGGTGGATGATGCCGCGGCGGACGGCAATGGTGATGGCCTGGGTGCGGTCGTTGGCCCCCAACTTGGCCATGATGTGCTGGATGTGAACCTTGACGGTCCCTTCCGAGATGAAGAGCTTCTCGGCGATGTCCCGGTTACGATTGCCTTCGGCGACCTGCTGCAATATCTCGATCTCGCGGGTTGTCAGCCCTTCATCGCTGTAGTGGTCAGCAAGCCGCGCAGCTACTTCGGCGGGAATTGCTTTCTTCCCGCCATGCACTTTGCGAATAGCCTCGAGCAAGGTCTGAGGAGGCATGCTCTTGACGATGTAGCCAGCCGCTCCACCCTCGAGAGCTCGCTGCATTTCAACGTCACCTTCTGACGATGTGACGATGATGATCCGAGCCTCTGGAAACTCGCTTCGGATCGTGATCATGGCGTCGATTCCGTTCATGTCCGGCAGTCTTACATCCAGGAGCACGACATCCGGTCGATGCTCCCGAAAAAGTTGAATCGCTTCCTTGCCCGTCGATCCCTGGGCCGCCAGTTGCATCTCAGCTTGATTGTTGATCAGCGCCGCAATCCCTTCGCGCACCAACGGGTGATCATCGATACTGAGAACACGGATACGTTCGACATCGTTCACTTAGGTGGCTCCTCGCCAGATTTCGCGATGATCCGCTCCGACCGCCAAGGATACAGTCTGGTCAGCCAACTCCAAAATGCGTTCGAGGCGACGCGCTCGAATGCGAGCTTGCCTGGAATCCAAAGTCGGACGACGGTTCCAGCTCTGGCCCGACTTGACACCTTTAATCGACCGCCGATCCGGTCCGCTCGTTCCCGCATGTTGGTTAAACCCCAATGTCCTTCTCTTCCTGACTTCAGCAGCTCTTCATCGATACCGCAACCATTGTCCCGAACCGAGACGCGCAAGTTGCGCGAAATGTAGCCCACTTTGACTTCAATCGCGCTCGCTTTGGAGTGTCGAAACGCATTGATCACAGCTTCGCGAACAATGAGGTACACCTCATCCCGAATGAGAGGTCGCAAGAGTTCGGGTTCGCCCTCGGCAATGACCCGGAAGTCAATGTTCGCG
>DATEBK010000092.1:0-16034 GCA_035287825.1 Terriglobales bacterium | reverse complement strand
CAGACGAGAAGCTGATTGCAGTATGACTCGCGACTGGGTTGCCGAGCACGATTGATGCAGTAGCAGTCCCGCCAACGGGAGCCGCGTTGTTGAACGCCGTGAACGCTGCCGGTGTGGCCTTTGGCGTTGACTCTATGGCGGTAGTCAAGGCAGACCCGGCATAAGTTCGATTCTCGCCGTGGACGCCGGACTGAAGAGTCGTGACTGAAACGGAATCGGCCACGGCTAACGGGGACAGTAACAAGGCCATCACGTACAACGAGAAAAGACGGCTACTCGGGAACACCATAAATCCTCCAAAACTCTTATTCAAATACTCTTGGCTGACTTTTCCTGTGGGGAGGACGTGATCTAGAAGTGCAACTGCCATGCCAAGGGAGGTGAAAAACTGTGCCTACTGCTGCAAGTACTTGCCGAGTGCGGAAACGGGAAAGTGAAAACATGTGCAGAATGTCCCTTCCACAGCGGGACAAAGTGGTCGCCAGTAATCATGGTTAGTAACTACAGGTAACCATAAGAAAGTAACTAAGAGGGACTTGGCGTCGAAGACGATTTCAGTCGCAGTTACACCTTCAACAATTCCCAGCCTAGCGCGATTCCGTTCGAGACATGATGCCTCGCAGAACCTTCGCCGACATGCAAGGCCAGCATTTCTTCGAAGGAGCGGGGTTTCGATCGGAACACCTGCATCGTGCGCTGGCGCAGATGGCTATGTTTGGCCATAAAGAGCATCAAGTGAGACATGAGCGTGGGACGGCGAAGGAGGGAGCGATGGCCTTTTTGATAGCGGGCGAGATCGGCGCTGGCCAGGCAATCGCCCAGCAACAGCGCCTGCCGGAAAGCAAGGCAGAGACCTTCTCCGGTAATGGCGTCGACTCCTCCGGATGCATCTCCGACCAATACCGCGTGTCCGCGATAAACACTTCGCAACTTTCGCACGGCCGTCGTTGCGCCGCGTTCAGTGGAAACTAGCTTCGCGCCATCGAGGTGGGCGCGCAGCTCTGGAAACTCGTCGAGCGCGTCGTCATTTCGCAACCGCATCTTCGGATCGGACGAGATCAGAGCCACACAGACTTCGCTGCGGCTCACAGGCGTGACGTAAACCTGACACCGACGTCCCCAATGCAGTTCCATGAAGTTGCTCCAGGGGGCAACGCGGTAGTGACGCCGAAAGCCAAAACGCGGGTTCTTGTTCTTCTGGTTGTCGCGATCCAGTCCGGCCCAGTCGCGGACGCGCGACCGGGCTCCGTCCGCTCCTACAACCCAGCGCGCACGCACTAATTCTGTTTCTTTTTCATCTGTACTTGCCACCAGCGGGCCCTCGGGGAGGATCCCAGTGACGGTCGTATGCCACAGCATATGTACGCCGCAAGCTGTGGCTCGATCCAGCAGTAGACGATGCAGATGTGTACGCCGGATTCCGTAAGCCGGGGCACACGGAAACGCAGCCTCAGCCGTCACTCCGCCACTGACGAAACGAATGCCGCGGAACGGAAACGATTCGCTCGCAGGCAGCGGAACTCCAAGCTGGCGCAAGGCATCCACGCCTTCAGGCATCAATCCTTCGCCACACGACTTATCGATCGGCGGGACGGCGCCATCTGCCACGACGACGCTCAAACCGTGACGGTGCGCCGCAATGGCCGTCGCCAAACCGGCTGGTCCGCCGCCGACAACAAATACATCCACCGGATTCGGAAACACAGCCTTAGAGCTCAATGTTGACCCCCAGGCTGGCAGACTGTCGGCTTTTGCATGATTGCCAAACCGTCTACCACTCCAGCAAAACAAATTCCGCGCAGAACCCCGGACCCATTGCTGCCAATAAGCCAAGCGTGCCCGGAGGTGGGCGCCGATTCTTCATAACTTCTTCGAGCACCACCAGAACGGACGCCGACGACAAATTTCCCGTCCGGCGCAGGCATTGCCACGAAACTTCAAGTTCGCCATTCTGCAACCCGAGCGCCTCGGCGGTCGCTTCCAAAATTTTGGGGCCTCCGGTATGCAGCACCCAGTTGCCGATGTCGGCGCGAGTCAGTCCTCGTTCGGCGAGAAAGTCATCGAGGTCGTGCGCCAGGTTCTTGCGGACGAGGTCGGGAATCTCGCGGGAGAGGACGATGCGAAATCCTTTTTCCGACACGTCCCAGCCCATCATTTCTTCCGTGTGGGGATAAAACACGGAACGGGTGGCGAGAATGCGAGGGCCCGAAAGTCCGCACTCCGCGCCGGCTATGATCACCGCTGCCGCGCCGTCGCCGAACAACCCCGAGGAAATGAGGTTGGCCATCGAGAGATCCTCGCGCTGCAGCGTGAGCGAGCAGAGTTCCACCGACAACACCAGCGCGACCTGCTCCGGATATGCGCGCACATAATCGGCGGCTCGCGAAATGGCTGCTGCGCCCGCGACGCAGCCCAGTCCAAAAATCGGAACGCGGCGAATGTTCCTGCACAATCCCATCTGGTTGATCAGCAGCGCGTCCATCGAGGGGCTGCTGATGCCTGTCACGGACGCAAAAAAGAATGCCCCCAGATTTCGGCCATGCAGGCCCGCGTCCGCTAGTGCGTCCGTCACCGCCTTCTCACCCAACTGCTTGGCGACGCGAATCCAGTGGCGATTGGCTTCGCCCCAGGTTCTCATTTGCATGTACTCTTCTTTTGGAAGCGCGAGAAACCGTCCGTCGACCGCGACGTGGCGATGCAGGCGCCGCAGCACGTTCGGGCTTTCGATGCGATCACCCCAGAATTCCTGCAGCGCCGCCAGCAACATCTCCTGCGAGTAGTAATGTTGGGGGAATGCACTAGCCGCGCTTACGATTCGCATGGTTGTTGCCGCCGAAGACTGGATTCCGTCGGTTGCCGTTTCACGAAATTGTATGCCGATTCTCGAAATTTGGATGCCGATGGTAAAGTTGTGTTTGTAAAAACTCGGTCAACAACAGGACGAACATGAAATTCCTTGCCGGATTGATTCTCGGTTTGCTGGTCATTCCCTTCGGACTGTATTTGTACTTCAGCAGCGGCAGCGCTCCCGTTGCCACCACAGATTCCGACTTGCCCTTCGAACACATGCTCGCGCACAAAGCGCTGGATGCGCGCATCGCCAAAGATATGCCAAAGACCGTGCCAATCCAGCCGAACGAGGCCAATTTCCTGGCTGGCGCCGATCTCTACAAGCAGCACTGCGCCGTTTGTCACGGCTTGCCGCTGACCCCGAAGAGCGCGATTGCAGCGGGAATGTATCCGCATCCGCCGCTCTTGCTTGAGGGCAAAGGCGTCACCGATGACGAGCCTGGCGAAAGCTACTGGAAGATTTTCAATGGCATCCGCCTGAGCGGCATGCCGGGATTCAGCAAATCGCTCTCAGAGACCCAAATGTGGCAACTCGCGCTACTGGTAGCCAATGCCGACAAGCTGCCAGCCTCGGCAAAAACAGCCCTGGTTACGCCTGCCGGGGTCACAGTGCCGACCGCATTGCCGTCGCCGTCGCCAGTGCCGCCGCCTCCGCCGTTTCCCAGCCCCTCGACGCCAAAATGAGCGAGTTTCTAAATTCTTTATCCGCCTAGACCCTTATCCGCGGAAGCTCTGGAGTCCGCTAACCCTCCGGGCTCGTCTCGCGCTATCGTGTAGACATGGCGTTCGGTCGTCCCAGGAAACTTTTCACCGAAGCGGAGCTCTACGACTACGCTGTAGGCGCGCTCGGTCGCCGCATGCGTTCGGTCGCGGAGTTGAAGCGCCTTCTGCGCAATCGAGTCGAGGCTGACACCGAGATCGGAAAGACACTGGTCGAACTGATCGTCGTCCGCTTGAAAGACCGGGGCTATCTGAACGACGCCAAGTATGCAGCGGCGTTTTCATCATATCGCCGCGATAACGAAAAGTTCGGACGCGCGCGCGTGGTCAACGACCTGAAAGCCAAGGGAGTGCACGGCGAGGTGATCGACAAAGCGGTTTCTTCGGTTTATGACGAGGTCAAAGAAGAAACCCAGGCGCGCGCGTACCTTCGCCGCAAGCGCCTGCAGAAGCCCAAAGACCGAGACCAGAAGCAGACCTCCCGCATCTTTCGCCAATTGGTGCGCGCCGGGTTCGGAGCGAAGACGATTTTTGCCATTCTGAAAAAATGGGATGTGGATGAAGAAACTCTTACTGAGTTGGAAACCGAGACTTCAGAAACCTGACTCGTCGCGGTTGCGCCCACGTCTTGATCTCTGATACAAACTTGCAGTCGAACTCTCTAACCTTTTGGAGGAATGGATGAAAACCAAGTTCTGCGTAACAAAGTTCTGTTTGGGATTTGCAATGTTGCTGGCTATGGCAACGTTTGCCTTCGGCCAGGACGACATGAAGAAAGCGGCCGACGATACCGGCAAAGCGACCGATACGGCCGCTACCAAGACCGCGCACGCGACCAAGACTGCCGCGGTGAAAACGGCCGATGCCACCAAGACTGCCGCCAAGGATACCGGCAAAGCGACGGAAAAGGCTGCTGACAAGACTGCAGACGCAACCAAGACCGCTGGCAAAGATACCGGCAAAGGCGTGGCGAAAGGTGCTAAGGCGGTTGGCCACGGAGTGAAAAAAGGCGCCGAGAAAACCGGCGACGAAGTGAAGAAGTAGTCGAACAGCTAAGGGAGGGACGAGCGTCCCCGCCCGTCCCTCGCAGTGATGACGATCCTAGAAACCCCACGACTGCTGCTGCGCGAATTCATCCCCGAAGACGCCGACGCCCTGGCGCAGATTCTCTCCGATCCTGAAACCATGCGCTATTATCCCGCTCCCTACGATCGCGCCGGAGTCGAGCAATGGATTGCGCGAAACCGGCAGCGTTACGTTGACGATGGCGTCGGCCTTTGGGGTCTGGAGTTGAAGAGCACGGAGGAATTCATTGGCGATTGTGGCATCATCCGGCAAGAAGTCGATGGCGAGCGCCTTTACGAAATCGGATACCACCTGCGTCACGATTTTTGGGGGCAGGGATTTGCGACCGAAGCGGCGATCGCTTGCCGCGAGTGGGGCTTCGCGCATCTTAAAGCCGAGCGCATGATTTCCCTGATTCGTCCCGAGAACATACCTTCACGCCGCGTCGCCGAGCGCAACGGCATGACGATCTGGAAGGAGATTGTATGGCGCGCTCTCCCGACATTGGTTTATTCCGTGGAGAAAGGCGCCGTGCGAGGCGATCAACCCAGCGGCGGATAAGACACCATGCTGGCCTGCCAATCCGGTCACGCAATTTCCCAGAAGGCAAAGTTTGGTATGTGGGAGTGGGGCGTGCGTTAACATTCAGGCGCTAGACTCTGGGTTAAACTCTGGGTTGATCCCAAACTTACATTCGAACTCAAACTCAAAATAGAGCCAGCCAAGCGCATGCACAAAGCTACAATTCTGTTTAATCCTAATTCCGGCCGCCGCGGAAAAAAGCGTGACGCAGAGCTGAACCACGCCATTGGCATTCTCCAGTCGGCTGGCGTGCGCACCGAGCTTACCGTTTGCCGCTCTAGCCGCGAGGCGACCGACAATGCGCGCTGCGCGGTTGCCGACGGCAGCGACACGGTCGTTGCCTGCGGCGGCGACGGGACGATCCACGATGTAATTCAGGCATTGGCGGGAACGCCAGTCGCCCTCGCGATTCTCCCGTTCGGCACCGCCAACGCTCTCGTCCACGATCTGCGCATTCCCCTTCGCCCCGCCGCTGCCGCGCAGGCCGCCGTCGATGGCAAAGTCCGCCGCATTCCACTCGGACGCGTTGAGTACCAGGACCTGCAAGGCAAAGCCGCTTCGCGATACTTTACAGTCGCCGCCGGGATCGGCGTGGATGCGCATCTATTTTACAAACTTACCGCCGACCTTAAGAACCGGTCAGGCATGGCGGCTTATTACTTCAAAGCCTGGCAATTGTGGGCGACATATAACATGCGCCGCTTCCAGGTCGAATACTCCAACGGAAGCGGCCATCGCGAGCAAGCATTGCTGACGGAGTTAATGGCGGTCAGGATCGGTTTCTTCGGAAACGTCTTGCGAGAATTTGTTCCCGGAGCCTCGCTCGACTGCGACGAGTTGCGCGCGGTGATGTGCCGCACCGCCAGCCGCAGCGCCTATCTGCAATACGTGGCCGGAGCGCTGATTGGCCGCCGGTGGAAGATTGATGGCATCGACTTGGTCAGCTGCTCGGAAATTGTCTGCAATCTACCGGAGAAAAATGGCGGTCACGCCAGCAATGAGCACGCCCGCAACGAAAACGATGCCCACTATGATCACAAGGAAGGCCGTGTCTATGTCGAGGCCGATGGAGAACTCCTCGGGCGTTTGCCGGCGCGTATGACGATGGAAGCCGATGCCCTGTCGCTGGTCGTGCCTGCGTCGGCCACCGAGGGTCGGTAGGGAGTGATGCTTTTCCGCTAAACTGAACTCCCTTGGAACCCGTCACCCACTTTCTATTTGGCGCCAACATGGGCCGCGCCGGACTGAATCGCAAAACCGCGCTGGCAACCGTAACGTTGACTCTGGCGGCCGAAGCTCCCGACCTCGACGTCTTCAGCCGATTCGGAGGCTCGTCCTTTGGGTTGAACCATCATCGCGGTTTCACACATTCGTTCCTGGGCATCCCTCTGATGGCAGCGGCTGTCGTCGCCTTCGTCTATGCAATCTGGCGACTGCGCGGACGCAAAATTAGCAACCCCAAGCTGCCTCCGCGCTGGGGATTGCTTTTCGCCTACGCGTGTCTCGCCGGCCTCAGTCACATTCTGCTCGACTACACCAACAATTACGGAGTGCGGCCCTTTTGGCCGTTCTCCGAGCGCTGGTATTCGGGTGATCTTGTCTTCATTGTTGATCCCGTTCTGCTGGTTGTGCTCACGCTCGGGCTGATTGTGCCCAGCTTCTTTGCGCTTATCAACGAAGAGATCGGCGCCACGCGCAGGGGCGCGAACACCATGCCGAAGGGAAGACTGGCTGCGGCCCTGGCTCTGGCAGCGGTGTTCGCATATTGGGGGCTGCGCGACTACGAACATGGCCGTGCCGTAGCCGCACTCGAAGCGCGCACGTATCAGGGAGTGGATGCAATCCGGGTTTCGGCGTATCCGCACTGGGCCAATCCGTTTCGCTGGTATGGAGTCGTGGAAACTCCGGCATTCTTTGCCACTACGGATGTCGCCGCGATGACGGCGACTTCGATGACTCCCGAAGTCGATCCCGAGGGCGAAATGCGGATTCGCTATAAGCCCGAAGAAACGCCTATCACCTTGGCCGCGAAGAATACCTACCTTGGGCGTGTGTATCTGAGTTGGGCGCAATACCCAATTACGGAAACCGAGATCCTGAGCGACGATCCTCTGGACAACACACGCGCCGCGTACCTCGTTCGTTTCCGCGATCTACGCTACGACTATCCCGGAAGCCCGGCGCGCGCCACGCTGGGAGCCAGCGTGCTGCTCACCCGCGATCTGCGGGTGGTAGACGAACGTTTCGGGATGCGGGGGGCGAGTTCGCGATGATGCAGCAAGGATTTCGGCGCTCACGCATTGGATAGTGGATCGACGCTCCTTGACCGCCAGGCTGCGCTCGCGCAACAATCCTAATTAGCTTTGGTGAGGTGGATGATGCTGGCTTATTTATTTGTTGTTTTCGCGGTACTGGCACGGATGCCCTTTATGCCGCATCCCTGGAATTTCACGCCGGTGGCAGCGGCGCTGCTCTATTTCGGAGCGCGCGGCTCCCGGCGCCAGCTCTGGGTGCCCTTCGTTTTGCTCGCCGTGTCCGACGTTATCCTCACCAAATTTGTGTACACGTATGTATTTTCCTGGGACCACTTTGTGACTTGGGCGTGGTACGCGGCAATTCTGTTGCTTGGGACGCGGCTGCGTGAAAACAGCAACTGGTTGCGGATCGGCGGAGCCGCTCTCGCGAGCTCCGTCTCATTTTTCATTTTGAGTAATTTCGCCGTCTGGGCGTGCTGGAACGATCTGTATCCGAAAACGCTGGCCGGTCTGATGACCTGCTATGCCGCGGGGCTGCCGTTCTTTCAACGCGCCGTCGCCGGCGACATGCTCTTCACCGCGGCAATGTTTGGATTGCCTGCACTCGCGGCCGCCATCGCCGGCTCGACTGGCAAGTCCCGCGGAGCCGCTGCCGCCTAGGTTGTAAAGCGATCGGCGTCCTGCCCATCTGTTGAAGCAGTGGCCCGCCTTGTCATCGCTCGGCTCATCTTCGCTCGCTGCTTTGCTCGCCGCCAGATCAACCATCCCACTACCAGAACCGCGATGCCCGCCACAATCCACAGAAAATGGTGGGCGAAAAGATTCCCGGCCAGCGTCACCACTTGCGGGCCAAACCACAGCGTCAGCAGAGCTTCAATCAGAAAGCGCACAAAACGGCCGGCAAAAATCGCCAGCAGAAAATGCCCGAAGTTCATCTCGAACGCGGCCGCTGCCAGCACCACAATCTTGAACGGAGCAGGTGGCGGCAACATCGCCGGAAACATTAGCGCCCAGAATTCATGATGATCGAAGGATTGGTGGATTTTCTCGAAGCGCTCCGGCGAAAGCCGCTTGCGCAGCAGGACCTCACCGCCAGCGTATCCGATGAAGTAAATCACGATACTTCCGAGCGCTCCACCCGCCGACGCTAACAGTACGTAGAGCAGAAAGCGCGAACGGTCGTTGTAAACGTAGCCGACAAAGATGGCATCCAGCGGCATGCCGAGGAACGAGCCATCCACCGCCGCAAACGCCAGCATTCCCCACGGCCCCAGGGGCGCGAGAACATGCCGGATCCAGTCGCCGTAAGCGTGGATGAAATGTTTGATTTTGGTCAAGAAGTAAGTTTACGCGAAGGGAGACTGACGACCTTCTTTATGCTCCGTCTTCCCCGCAATCAACTCCAGCGCGTGCGGCAGCAAATCCATCACTGCCTCGAGCGATTCGACGGCGCCCGCCGGACTGCCGGGCAAATTTAAAATCAGGCTAGCTCCCCGCACGCCGCATACGGCGCGGCTCAGCGCGGCAAAAGGCGTCTTCTGAATCCCACGCGAACGCATCTGCTCCGCGATTCCCTCGACCAGACGATGACAGACCGCGATCGTCGCTTCTGGAGTCACGTCGCGCGGAGCAATTCCGGTACCACCCGTAGTCACAACCAGCCGGGCTCCCCGGCACAGTTCAATCAGTTTTTCCTGGATCGCGGCGCGCTCGTCGGCCACCACCGCGCGCAAGACGACTTGAAAATTGCGCCGCTGCAGCGCTTCCGCCACCGCCGGACCGGAGAGATCCACGCGTTCACCGCGCGAACAGGAATCGCTGACGGTGAGGACCGCCGCCGTCATTATTTCGGCCGTCATTATTTCGAATGGCGCATCAGGTGTCGAGGAGGACATCTTCACCCTCAGCAGTTGAGTCGCGCTGGGCTTCATCCAGCAGGCGCAACCCTTCCATCAGCAGGCCCTGCGTATTCAGCGTAGTCGTTTCTTCGGACGACTTGCCGTTGAAATCGATCTGAAAGTTTCCTTCGGTCCAACGAAGAACTTTGAAAACCGCGTTGTCACCTTTGACCGCGCCATAGACGGCGTGGTGCGCTTGCCCCTGATTGAAATAGATTTCGCACTTCTCGTCAGCCCTGGTCATGGTAAGCAGGCAACTCTTGCGGCCCATTTCGAGCGATTGCACCAGGTCGATCACATTCATTTGCGATAAGTTGCCGCGCAATACGCCGTCGGTCGAAGCCGCCTTGCTCAGCTTTTCCAGCGCGATCCGGTCGACCACGCGCTTGATTTTGTGGATGGCATCTTTGAGGAAAAACGGTTTTTCCAGATAATCTTCAATCGGGTCCTGCAGCGACAATCGTTCGCTGATATCGGACTTACTGGCCATCAGAATCACGGCGATTCCCGCCGTTGCCGGCCGGCTTTTCAGTTTTTCCAGCAACTGCCGGCCATCCATACCGGGCATGCGGTAGTCGCTGATCAGAATGTCCGGGAGACTATCGACCGCTTTCAGCAATGCGTCGGCCGCGTCGGTACCGACGGCGACATCGGCCAGTGGGGAAAGCGCCTGCTGCAACATCCCCAGCACCATCGGGTTGTCATCCACCAGCAGGATTTTGACGTTGCTCGCCATAGCTATGAATCAAGGGCAGCTACTTTCGCTTCGTGCTCCTCCGGAAGTCGCCACTCTTGCCGCCCGATTTTTTCTGCAAAACGACTTCCCGGATTTCGATGCCTTTGTCGAGCGCCTTGCACATGTCGTACACAGTCAGAGCGGCCACGCTGGCCGCAACCAGCGCTTCCATCTCCACGCCAGTCTCGGCCGTGGTCTTTACTTTTGTGGTAATCGCCACGCCATTCTCGCATACGCGTAGGGTCACAGCAATGTGCGTGAGCGGCACCGGATGGCACATTGGAATCAACTCCGCGGTACGTTTTGCCGCCATGATTCCCGCCGTTCGCGCCACTTCGAGTGGGTCGCCCTTCGGGTTCTGAGGCAGGGCGCGCAGCACCTCCGGCATCATCAGAACGAAGGCGCTGGCTTCCGCTTCGCGCGGCGTGCGTGCCTTCGACGACACATCGACCATGCGGGCCGTCCCCTGTGCGTCGTAATGGGAGAGAACGCGGCTCTTCTTCGGCATCTTCAACAGGTTATCGCATCCACTCTGGTTACCTCAGCTCTAAGTTCATCTCGACAATACGGAAACCCATTCTCCAACCTCAATCCGCTCGCTCTCCGGAGGAACAATCACATAACAGTTCGCCCGGGCCAGCGCTGCGATATCGCCCGATCCCTGCCACCGCGCCAGTTCCACCTCGGCATTCTCAAACTCTCCTACGAGCACTGCCGGGAGAAATCTTTTCAATCCTGTCTTCGTCCTGATTTCGGATTTCAACTGCGCCCGAAGAAAGACCAATGGCTGCGGCGTCATCCCCGCCAGCGCCTCGATCATCGGCCGCGCGAACAGTTCGAACGTCACCATCGTGGATACTGGGTTCCCCGGCAGACCGAAGAAGTATTTCTTGCCACACGAACCGAAAACCACCGGCCTGCCGGGCTGGATCATCGCGCCGGTGAAATAAAATTCCGCTTTCAACTCGCCGAGCACCCCCTCCACCAGATCGTACTTTCCCATGGAGACGCCGCCCGTCAGCAGCAGCAGATCGCATCCCAATCCCTCTTCAATCAACTGCCGCAATCGGCTCCTCTCATCGGGAGCAACTCCCAACCGCACTGGCTCTCCGCCTGCCGCTTGAACCTGGGCCGCCAGCGAATACGAATTGGAGTTTCGAATCTGTGCCGGGCCCGGCGTGGTATCGATCTCCACCACCTCGTCTCCGGTCGACAGCACGGCCACGCGCGGCTTTCGAAAGACCTCTACCCGGCTCTTGCCGACCGATGCTGCGATGGCAATCCCGGTATGGTTCAGGCGCCGTCCGCGATCGAGCAACATTTGTCCGGCGGGCGCCTCCGCACCGCGCGGAACAAAGTTCTCGCCCGGCTTGACGCCACGCCGCACTTCGAGCGATTGAATGCCCGACAACGACGTCTGTTCGACCATTACGACTGCGTCGGCTCCCGGCGGCAGCGCAGCCCCGGTCATGATCCCAACCGCTTGCCCGCGTCCCACCGAAAAGGTTCCGGAATCTGGCCGGTCTCCGGCCTTCACCTCGCCCACTACTTCCAGACGTGCCGGAACTTCCGCCAAATCCGCCGCCCGCACCGCAAACCCGTCGCGCGTGGCCCGATCGAAGGGAGGAAAATCGCGGTCGGCAAGAATACGCTCCGCCAGCACACGGCCCGCTCCCGCCAGCAGATCTACCTTCTCTACCGCCTGCGGACACACTCCGGCGGCATGACGCTCAACCAGATGCCGAGCGTCCTCAAAGCTCAGCACAGCCGAAGTGGGATCGGAAGACATGCGGAGATGATACGTGATCAGACCGGTGGGGAGACGAACGACCGAAGGACCAGCTTACCGTGCCAGTTCCTGACCGAGAACGGTGGCGTTGCTGGCGAAGCCGAGGCCGGTTTCCAGATCGACCAGGCCCGAGCGGACAAGCTTGGCGATTTCTCCGTCGAAGTGCTGCATACCTTCGTTGCCGCTGGCTTTAATGGCGTCGAGAAGGGTGCGTCCGGGACGCTCACCTTGTTCGATGCAGTCGCGGGTGCGGCTATTGGACTTCAGGATTTCTACGACGGGAACGCGGCCGCCGCCATCGCTGCGCGGAATCAGGCGCTGGGCGACGACATAACGGAAAACTTTAGCGAGGCGCTCGCGTACCGATTGCTGTTCCGTTGTCGGAAAGGTGCAGATGATGCGTTCGATCGTCTTCGAAGCGTCGACGGTGTTGAGGCTCGAGAGAACGAGGTGTCCGTTCTCGGCGGCTTCGATCAGGACTTCGAGCGTCTCGCGATTTCGGATTTCACCAATCATGATCACGTGCGGCGCCTGGCGGAGAGCGGCTTGCAAGGCCAGGGTGAAATTAGGCGCGTCGCTGTGGAGTTCGCGCTGGTGGACGGTCGATTTCTTGTGCCGGTGCAGAAACTCGATCGGGTCCTCGACGGTGAGCACGTGATAGCAATGCTCGCTATTGATGCGATCGATCAGCGCGGCGAGGGTCGAGGATTTTCCCGATCCGGTTCCACCGGTGACCAGGATCATCCCATTGCGAACGTTCGCGGCTTCTTCCAATTGACTTGGCAGGCGCAGCGAACTAAAAGTCGGAATGACGGTTGGAATGACCCGCATTACGATCGCGCAGCTTCCACGCTGGATAAAAATGTTGACCCGGAAGCGGGCCAGTCCAGGCAATCCGTAGGAGACATCGCACGACCCCTGCTCGCGCAGGGTATTGATGGCTTGCTTGTTGGTGCCAATCAGATCAGCAGCGATGCGGCGCGTGTCATCCGCTGAAAGCGTTTTGGTGCCGGGGATTTCGACGGCGGTGAGTTGTCCGTGAATTTCGACCTGGGGCGGACGGCCAGGTGAAAACATCAGATCGCTGACCTTCTCCGAGGTGCGCAGCATTCCGGCAAGAAGGACCGTGGTTGGAATAGAGTCGGTCCCGCTGATGCCCTCAAAGGCAATCGCAATCGGGGAATTCCCCGGAGCTGCCATTCAATACACTCCTGATGATCAGATTGCCGCCACAGGGGAGAAGGCTGCGGAAGAAGCTATTCCTTGAATGTAACGCGGATGTGCAGAAGAGCGAAGGACAAGTAGGTCATGGACTTGGGTAACGAAAGGCAGTTGCCAGTACCCAGTTGCCAGCGAAAAACAATATCTGGTCCGGCCTGGATACTGGCGTTGGTTATTGTTTTGCGCCTTTCTTCTTGCCGAAACCGGTTTCTACCGGAGCTCCGATGCTGGCCAGGAGGTCTTTAGCATTTTGAGCGAACCGGCCATCAGGCGCCAGCTCAAGATACTTCTTGAAAGCTTCAGCAGTGCCCTCGGGAGCGGTGGCCTTGCCATCTTTTCCGATGGTTTCTTTGCCGAGCAGATTGATGCCTTTCTGGTAGTAAGCCTCGGCCTTGGTCGGATCAGCGGCGATGACCTTGTCGAAGACGGCGATTGCCTCGTCCACCTTGCCGGCGTTGGTGAGAACGGCCCCGATGTTGAACAAGTACGTTCCGGCATGGGTCGGATCGAGTTGGGAAGCCTTGTTGTAGTTGGAGACAGCATCGTCAACCTTGTTGGTCTTGGCATAAACCTGCGCAAGGTTGTTGTAATACGCGGCCAGGGTCGCGTTGTTGTTGGCCTCTTTTTGCGCTTGCTCAGAATTAGTCCGTAGGTCAATGGCCTTCTGAAAGTCGGTGGCCGCGTCCGCGTAGCGCTTTTGCTTCTCCTCAGGATCGGTCTGTTTGGGGGCCGAGTTGAGGTAGGCGTTGGCGAGTTCGAACCAAATCTGGTCGTGAGACGGGTCGATTTGATTGGCTTCGTTCAGGGTGGTGATCGCCGTTTCGTAGTCCTTCGCCTCCTCAGCAACGCGGGCGGCTTTGAGTTTGTCATTGAGGGTGCCGATTTTTTTTGTTTCATTAGCGGCCTTGGCCGCTGCTTCCTCATCCGCCTTGATTTGTTCAGGAGTTTTTCCCTGACTCTGGGCGGCTTTCACTTGCTCTTTTTTCATGTCGAAGTCGACCGGCGGAGCCTTTTCATCGAGGCCGACAGGCACGCCATTGAGCTGAAAAATCTCTTTGCCGTCTTTGCTGAGCTTAACGTTGTATTTGCCGGGAGTGATGCCGAGCGAAAAATATTCGCCTTTGTTGTTGGTTTTGAGCGTGTACTTACGGCCGGTTTCAAGGCCGGTCCATTCCACTTGGGCCCCGACAATCGGTTTCCCGTCAGCGTCTGTGCAAGTTCCCTTCACGGTGCCCGTGATTTGCGCGAATGCGCGCGGCGCCGCTAGCTCCAGGGCAAGAACGAGCAGCAGGGGAAGAATGAAATATTTCCTCATGACTTAGCCTCCCGGCATGACAGCCGAATTTACTGGGCAGTATCGTTAAAGCGATACCCCGATACGAATCCTCAAATTCCGAGAACAAAAGTTCCGGCACTTTACTCGAGCGGAACTAACGCAATCGGGCGGCGGTCTCCGCGTACGGGATGGGATCCTCCGCTCCCGCATCGCGAAACGCGCGCAAGCGGAGCACACAGCTGTCGCAGACACCGCAGGCACGATCTTCGCGCTGATAGCATGACCACGTTAAATCGAACGGGGCATTTAGTTCAAGGCCAAGCCGCACAATCTCGGCTTTGCGCATCGCGATCAACGGCGTCACCACCTCAATCTTTCCTTCTTTGGTGCCCGCTTTGATGACTTCATTGAAGGCTCGATAATACTCCGGACGGCAGTCGGGATAACCGGAACTGTCGGGTTCGACGGCTCCGATATAGACTTTTTCGGCGCCCAGGACCTCGGCCCAACTGACGGCAACGGCGAGAAAATGGGCGTTGCGGAAGGGAACGTAGGTGATGGGGACGCCGGCGCCGGGAGTTTCGGGAACGGCGATGGTCAAGTCGGTAAGAGCCGATCCGCCGATGGCACGCAAAGCTTCATTGCGCACTAGAAGACGACTGCGAATTCCAAGCCGGTCGCAGATACTTTCGAAGGAGCGGCTTTCGCGGAGTTCGGTGCGCTGTCCGTAGCTGACGTGAACCGCGGCAGTCTGGTGGTCGCGGGCTGCGAGCGCCGCGCAGACACAGGAATCCATGCCGCCGCTGAGCAGGACGACAGCGCCAGTTCTGGGTTGGATTCGGTCGGTCGCGGTGTCCCGGGGCATGAACTGTTTCCGAAAGCGCGGCAACGGCCGCTCAGATAATTTTATGACAGATGACGGCGTTTCAGATGAGGCAGGAACTTAGCGTCTCGGCGACGCGGTGGGAACTCCACCTTCGTAGTACGTTTCGGAACCATCTTCGAGAGTCTTTCCCTTGTCGCTGAAAATGGGATCATGCCAGATGCCTGCGCGCTGCATCGCGAACTGCAGAGTGGTTTGCACAACTTCGAGACCGTAGCGAATGCTACGGCGGAAGTTGATGGACGAGGCTTCCGCGAAATATTTCGTGGGACACGAAACTTCTCCGATGCGGAAACCGAAGTAAACGCACTGCGCAAGCATCTGGTTATCGAAAACGAAGTCGTCGCTATTTTCGCCGAGTGGCAGTCGGGTGAGCACTTCGCGGCTGAAGGCGCGATAGCCGGTGTGATACTCCGATAGCTTGACGCGCAGGAACAGGTTCTCAAACGCGGTGAGCAAGCGGTTGGCGATGTATTTGTAGAGAGGCATGCCTCCACGGAGAGCGGTGCCGCCGATGATGCGGGACCCGAGGACCACGTCATAGACGCCGTAAGCGATCATGCTGGCCATGGCGGTGACGAGCAGTGGCGTGTACTGGTAGTCCGGGTGGACCATGATGACGACGTCGGCGCCGGCGGCGAGCGCTTCGCGATAGCAGGTCTGCTGATTGCGGCCGTATCCGTAGTTGGCGTCGTGCACGAAGGTCTGAACGCCGAGCTGGCGGGAAAGGAGCGCAGTCTGGTCTTTGCTGGAGTCATC
>DATEBK010000091.1:0-2296 GCA_035287825.1 Terriglobales bacterium | reverse complement strand
AAGCCGTTAATCGCCGCGGTTACTTTGTTGGCGGCGTCGGTGTTCTGATCGAGCAAGCTCTTCATGACGCCCATGCGCTCGTCGAAGGACTGCTTCATCTGGGTCAATTGCTGCTGCAACTGATCGACCTGCGTTTGCAGTTGGATCATCTCTTTGCTGGCGCCGTATGCGGGAGAAATCCCGGGAACAATGCAAAGCGCGACAAACAGCGAAAGGAACAGCGCGAGAACATGCGGAGTGCGATTCAATCTCATAGTTAACCTATTGGATGTGAAAAAGCCGCTGAAAGTCCAGCGGATCGAACATGAAAAACGATCAAACATGAAAATCAAGGGCGGCCGAAGCCGCCCCTCAGTTTACTTCTCGTACACGAAATGGCCACGGCGATTTTGCTGCCAGCAGCTTTCGTTCGATTCGGTGCAGAACGGTTTTTCTTTTCCGTAGCTGATGGTCTTGATACGGTCACCGCTCACTCCAGCCTGAATGAGCGCATTCTTCACGGCATCGGCACGGTTGGTGCCGAGAGCCAGGTTATATTCGGTCGAGCCCCGCTCGTCGGAGTGTCCCTCGATCGTAATGTGGATGTTGGAGTGCTGCTGCAGGAACTGCGCATCGGCCTGCAACGAGCCTTGATCCGCGGCGCGTATGTCGTATTTGTCGTAATCGAAGAAGATGTCCTTCACGTTTTGCGAGAAGAGCTCCTCTTCGGTGGCGTTAGAGGTCGGTGGCGGCGGCGGTGGTGCGGCGTTGACGGTCACACGAGCCGTGGCATCCTGAGTTCCGCCGGATCCTTTTGCGACGAGATGGTAAGTGGTCGATGCAACCGGAGTCACCTGACGCGAGCCGCTTGCGTCAACCGGGCCAATGCCGTCGATGCTGACGTCGGTTGCATTCGTGGTCTGCCATGTCAGAGTTGTTGGTTGGCCGGGGTCGAGAGTATTCGGGTTCGCCGACAACGACGCTGTGGGAGCCGTTGGCGCGGGTGGCGGCGGGGGTGGTGGCGGAGCGACTTTCTTTGCGCATGCGCCCAAAAACATAATTGCGCCGAGTGTTACTACGGTTGTTGCTGCGAGAGTGGCCGATCGCCTCATCATCATTTTCGTTATTGCGTGCTTCACTGATTCCTCCAGTTTTTGTGCGCCCGCATTGCGGCGGCGATTTACAGATTCACGGGAGGGCGCACTTTTTGGCCAGCCGCGAAACCGTCTTCTGAACAGCCTGTAGCGAAACTCAGTTTCCGACCTCAAGCGCCTAAAGGCGCTTCATGACATGGCTCCTGTGCGCACCGGAAGGCGTGCGCTGATACGAACCGCACTTGTCTTCTATTGGCAAATCTACTTCCAACTCCAGTTGGGCTGCGTGTTGGATCCCTTGAATGTCAACTGCTTCACATTCGTGCCATCAGCCAGCATGCTCCATATCTGGTCACTGCCGGAGCGGTGGGACTGAAACACGATGTGCCGCCCATCCGGGGACCAGCAGGGAAAATCGTTGCGCCCCGCGTCGTGCGTGAGCTGAACCCATTGCTTGCTGGCGATGTCCATTAGATAAATGTCGTTGGAACCCGGCTCTCCAGGACCATACTTGCGCATCCAGGATAAGGTTAGAAACTGTCCGTTCGGCGACCAATTTGGAGAAACTGCATAGCCTTGGTCGGTGAGACGTTGCAGGTTGGTGCCGTCCGCTTCCATGGTGTAGATCTGTGGCAGGCCGGTGCGTCCGCTGACGAAGGCGATCTGCGAGCCAGTTTTGCGATTCCAGGTAGGCGAAACGTCAGGGCCTTGGTCATTGGTTAAGCGCTTGGAGTTTCCTCCAGAGCCGTCAATGACAAAAATGTTGGGATAACCGTTGCGCGAAGATGAGAATGCGATCTTGCCTTCGGGGGACCATGAAGGCGAAAGGTTCATACCTCCAAAGCGCGGGAAGGCGACCATGCGGTTGAGATCGAAGGAGTACATCATGATCTCCCAACCGCCTTTATTGACAGAGCTGAACGCTAGCCGCGAGCCGTCGGGTGAGATGCGCGGCGACAGGGAAATGCTTCCCAGGTGCGTAAGCTCCTGCTGGTTGGCGCCGTCGTAATCCATTACCCAGATCTCTTTGTGGCCGGTGCGCTCGCTGACGAAATAGATTTTGGTCTCGGCGATCCCTTGTACGCCTCCTCCAAGGCGAAAGATAATTTCGTCGGCGAACCTGTGCGCGATTACCCGCACTGCATCGTTAGTCGCGCTATCGGCGTATTGCTTGCCGAGTACTTGCGGAGACTTCTCGTTCTTAACGTCGTAGAGCCATCCCT
>DATEBK010000090.1:0-25707 GCA_035287825.1 Terriglobales bacterium | reverse complement strand
GGGAAGTCACGGACCTCGGCCAACGGCTTCGCGTAAACACGTTTCCCGCCAAATTTTCTTTCGATCCTTCGGCTCCCCCCAGTTGCGCGGACGACTACGTTGTCTTCGCATTGGATATCGTCGGCGTCACCGGCGGGCAGGCCAACCTCGTCGCCTTCAATAACCTTTATGTCAACGACGACGGCACAGGATATTGCCCTGTTCTGACGGCTCCGACCGTGCTCTTTGCCTACAACGTGTCTACCGATGGCGGCAAACTCAACACTTCTCCCGTTCTCTCCCTCGATGGCACCGAGATCGCTTTTGTGGAAAGCCTTGGTGGAAGCTCTGGTGCTGCCATTTTCCACGTTTTGACCTGGACCGCGGGTGAAGGCGCGATCGGCGTCGCCGCTCCCCCTGCGTCCGCGACCACGTCGATGACTTCGCTGACCTATGCCGCGAAGAGCGATACCACCTCATCGCCCTGGGTAGACTACGAAAGCAACACCGCATTCGTCGGCGCCGACAATGGCTATGTCTACCAGATCGCACCCGCCTTCTACGGAACTCCCGCACTGGTTGGGGGTTCGAACTGGCCGGTTCTCATCAGCAGCAACTACGAACTCACTCCTCCCGTTTTCGACAACAGCCGAGGTTTGCTAATCATCGGCAGCGTCAACGGCAATCTGTACCAGGTCAATACGTCGGAAGGTCTGGTTACCGAGTCGCTTGTAGTTGGATTGTCCGGTTCGACATCGCCGGGCATCTACGCTACGCCGATTGTCGACATCGCCAACGGCTTCACCTTTGTCGTCGACGCCGACGCTTCTGCCGCTGGCGCGGAGATCCTCCAGGTCGACACCGCGACCCTGGTAGTGCATTCGACGGCCCACATTGGCGAGGGATCATCGACCGGTACTGTGCTCCACCTCCGTCAGCCCACGTTCAGCAACGCTTACTACACCACTCCTTCCGATGGAATCATCACGCTTTGCGGAACCGGCGCCTCCGATACCACGCCGTACCAATACACTTTCGGCTTCGACACCAACGGGATAATGATTGAGACCCCACTGAGCGCGGTGCAACTTTCCGCTTCCGACTTCGATACTTGCACTGGATGGGACGAGTTCTTTAATCCCTACGCTGGCGTTGCCGACACTGTCACCGCGACAGCTATCTCATCAGACGTTCTGACCGTGACCGCGAGCAATAGTTTCACAGTTGGAGAAACGGTCTACATCCAGGGCACCGACGAAAGCTTTCTGAACGGTCAGGCAGTCACGGTTGCTAGCTTGATCGGCTCTGGCCCCAGTTACACGGGATTCACGGCGAACTTCACGAATCCCGACTACAGCAACCCGGCCGATACCGGCGATGTGACGGTAGGGACCGACTTCTTTTTCTTCGGGCTGACCAGCGATTGCACCCTTCTGCCAGGCGGAACGGGCGTGACTACTGGCTGTGTAGTGGCCATGGGCAACAACGCCGGAACCACGACGACCACGATTGCGGCGGTCGATGGTGGTCCCAGTGGCGTTATCATCGATAACTACAGCACTGCATCTGAGGCCTCCAGCATCTATTTCACCGCCCTGAGCGCGGATACCGCGTTCAAGTTCACCCAAAACGGTCTGCAATAGGAGCCCTCAATATCCTCAATCCGCGCATTCCTGGCTCGCGTTCGGCTTTCACCGGACGCAGCTGGGAAGTGCGTTCCAGTTTGACTCAATTGCAAGTGATTTCATCCCCTTGCCAGGATTGCTCAAGCAACCATCCGTAAGTCATTGAAGAAAAACAGCTGAAATTTTGGCTTGGGTGGCAGGCCAATTGCCCTCGTCATCCCGATGCAGTGTGCTTGGCCGAGCACGAGAAGCAGGAACAGGAAGGCGTCCGCGACGGTTCCGTCGCTCGCCGGATTGATCTGCGCCCTTGTCTTGTGCACCCTGACCTGGTGCATCCTGACTTGGTGCACCCTGGCTTGGTGCACCGTGACTCCTCCTTCCCGTGCCGCTCTGCGCCCGACGCCGCTCGCGCGCTTAGAAAGGGAACTCCGCAGCGCCCCAGCCCACATCTCCGAGTTTTCTCCCGTATCTGAGCCCCTCGCTCTGCCGAAATGCGGAAGCGTTGCACCGCCCGAGGCCTTGCTCACTCCCGATCCGCTGCTCCAGGCTCAAGATGACGATTTGAACGTGCGCGTCAGTTTTATTGTCGGGACCGATGGACATGTGCATAGCCCCTTCGTCTTGGATAGCGGTGGTCCCAGCCAGGATCTGCTCGTACTTCGCGCCGTACGTTCGTGGCGGTATCGTCCCGCCCTCTGCAACGGCGTTCCTACCGATTTCGAAGCGCTAGTAAGATTCCGCATCCACTAGCTACAATGTCAGCGTCGAGGTTGCCGGTGACGCAAGACAATCCAAATCGTTCCAACGCAAAGCAAGACGACCCGCAAGACGAGTTCCACGGTCAGTCTCAAGATCAGGCCCAGGATCAGCCCCAAGGCAAGGAGATTGAAGAGTTCTTTCAACGCCTTCCCGGCAATTTTCGCTGGCCCAAGCCGAATGCCGAAGCTATAGCGGCTGCCGTAGAAGCTATCCATCGCATGTCGGGCAGCGCGGCCGCCGACGCGGATCCCAGCGCCGTCAGTCGTTTAGACGGTCGATCCGACGCCCGATCCGGCGCCCGTAACCACGCCTGTTCATCGTGCGGAGCTTCGCTGCCCACCGGGTCCCTCTTCTGCGGGTCTTGTGGAACTCCCTTGCAGGCTGCTGCCGACGCCGCGGTTTCGTCTGTCTCAGGCTCCGGCCAGCATCATTTCCATCACCACTATCATCATCTTGTTCCCGCCCAGCCCGCCGCCTCCAGTTCGTCCGCCGCTGAGTTCGCGCCTTCCACTCCGCGAGGCCGTGCTCCGAGCCCCCCTGGAACTTCCACCGGTGGCCGCGCCGAAGCCGGAGCCCGCAAGGTTGTGCAGGACTGGGTGCAGGCCTGTAACACCAGGCATATCGACGATCTGCTCGAACTTTATACCGCTGACGCTACCATCATCCGATCCAGCGTCCCACCGGTTCGCAGCTTGCCGGCGATACGCGAATTCCTTGCTTCGCTGCTCGAAGCCGGTTTGGGTGACGTCGAAATGGAATCGCTGCGTCTCGAGATGTTGGGTGATATAGCTCTCGATCTCGGCCGCTGCAAAATGCTGGTGCCGGTTGCCATGGGCAAACGTCGTGAGGAGCGCGGCAAGTACCTGGTTGTCCTCCTCCGCCAGCCTTCCGGCGGCTGGAAGATCCTGGCCGATTGCTGGTCCTCGGATCTGGCCGTCAGCGCCCCGCCTGAGCCCACTGGCAGAAAGATCAGCGAACCAACCCCGCCCATCCGCAAGCCGCGCTGACGAGAATGCTGACGGCAAAGAAAAACCCCGATCCTTTCGGACCGGGGTCGATTCGCTAACGGAATGTGTTACCGCTCTGTTTAGTTGCTGCTGGTACGCGGAGCGAACAGCTGCCAGTAGCTCAAGCTCTCTACATCGCGGAACAACGGAGTTCCCGGCGGCAGTCCGGCCGGAGACGTGAAGTCCGTATCGAAGATGTAGTTACGCGTCGGCGGCTGATACACCGAGTACGCGCAGCACTTGAACACTCCGGTTCCGTAGGTCGAGTAATAGAGGCTCACCAGCGATCCACCATAGTTCAGCGTGGCCCCGGTTGAGTTCCAGTCTTCCAGGAAGCGAAGGAAGTTATGGACTCCACCATCGGTTCCGAACCCATAGTCGGTGCTGTTCTCCCATGAGGGGAACGGGAAGGCCAGGTTCTTGCCGCCCGCGACCGCCAGCCGGTAGTAAGTGGTAGAGGCCGGCCGGTTGTACTGTGCCATCGTGGGCGAGTTATTGCCGTTGGCGCTGCTCGGATTTCCCAACGTCGATTGCTGATCCACCCAGCTGTCCGAGAGCATCGTGACCGCGTCCGCAATCACGGCGGCTGAGGCGTGTCCCGACAGATCCGCTCCTCCACTCCAGAACGGGTCGGCAGAGTTGCTGTTGTAGTCTCCCTGCACGTACACGGGATTTTCCGACGATACCGTAAACCCGCCGGGATCGGCCAGCGTTCCACCGGGAACTGAGGGTACGTTGCCGAATGAGCCATCCACCAGTTTCAACACGTGACGTGCACCGCTGACCCAGTTCTTGCGGGCTGTTCCGCAATTCGCAATCCGGCTGTTGTATGAAGCTGTGCCAAACGGATCGTTCGGGTTTGCTGCCACGATAAAATAATTTAGGTTGATAGCACCGTTGGTCCCGGTTCCGTAGAAGCCCAATCCCAGGTTATCGGAGCCGTAATTGTCGAGCACTCCGCTTAGGTTGACGTCTTCGGGAGAAACGGACTTACCAGTCGGAATTGGCTCGAGCAGTCCGTCCGGAGTACCCGCTGCCCCGTCCCCTGCGCCATCGGCGTTAATCACGTCCTCCAGCCCCGAATCGCCGGTCTTCACAAAGTTAGAGCCGCCGCCCGACGCCACATTCGGATTCGGCAGCATACCGCGGCGGTCAGAGAAGTACAGGATGTATCCGTTCTGGGTCGCATAGTCCACGCTCGTGCCGCTGGTTCCAATCGATCCCGCCAGCCAGCGCTTCAAGTTGCCTACGTCGATCTCAACCGCATTCATGATCCCGTTCGATGTGCAGCTCGCGTCCGACGGATACGTGCTCGACCACACCGTGTCTCGAGGCTCGCCTTCGCGGGCGTCGTAGAAGTTAATCGGATACCAGTTGAAACGCGACAGGCTCTCTAGCGGCAGCGTCGAAGATCCGGGCGCGCCATTCTCCGCCGTGGTGGTTGATCCAAATTGCCAGACCGTGCCTCCCGGCGTGTCCACCAGCACTTGTGCCGGCGTAATGGCCCACGCCGTGCAATAGTACGTGCTCCCGCTCTTCGCTTTCGCAGTGCACACAGGAGCACTCTCGGTCGTGCTTACACTGGTCGTAACATTGCCCGAACTGACCCGGTCTGCCGGTTCCTGCAAGAGCAAAATCGCATTTGGATTGATCGGATTCGTTCCCGCCGCAGGAGAACTGCTGCCCGGAAGCGTCGGCGCAGCCAGGCCTCGCGCAAATCCCAATTGCAGCCATTCGCTCGTCACCGGATGCCAGTTGCCCGAGGCATCCTTATATTCCACTCGCAGCCAGCCATCAATCAGGTTCCACGTCCCGGTCATCTGCGATTCCGTAGTTGTTTCGGTGAAGGTCGTGCTGCCACCAGTGAGGTAATACGGAAAGGCCGCCGCTCCCGCCGATGTGCAGTTGGTCGGCACGTCGGCCGGAAGCGGAGCAAGAGTTCCACCCCCTGAGCCGGTATACGTCATGCTCGCCAGCGGGCAAAGTGTGAGTGCTGGCGGTACGGTAGTACTGGTTCCCGACCCGCTCAGCGTGCTCGATCCCGTGATCGTGGTGCCGTTGTTTGAGATAAACGGAGCGCCCGTCGGGCACAGCAATACGCAATTCGGATCCGTTCCCGCTCCCACCGACGACATCATCGCCGCCGTCCACGGTGCCGGCGGATAAGGCCAATCAACCGGGCAGCTTGTCACACCGCCACTCGAAGTGCACGTTCCCGATGGCATCGCATTCGACGCGGTTGCGAAGTAAAGGTTGTAAGTGTTCGGCGATGGCGACGGCAGCGACGACAGATAGTTGCCCGAAGTCATCGTGATCCCGTAGGGAAGGTTGTAGCCCGCGCCCGACGAGTTCGCGGGTACGTTCGCCAACCGAATGTTGTTGGAATCTCCCGATCCGCCCGGCAAATCCGCCGGATCGTCGCTCAGCAGCACGTGGATCTGCGCCAGGTTATATTCGCGCGATTGACTCAGCGCCGATGAGTCGGTCGAAAGTGAGCGTCGAATAATCTGATAAGGCTGTGCGCCTTGCGCCACGAACGGCATCGATAGCTTCTTGGCTCCCGTCCCCACCAGCGTCTTGCTCCCGTAGTTCCCGTTGATGATCATGCTGTTGGTTGTGGTTTTGGAAAAAGTGTTCCAAATGGTGGTGTTATAAGTCGACTGTGCCGGATCACCACCCGCCCCTTGAACGCTGCCATCACCGTAAGCGCTGCCGCCATTCGTGGCCTTGGTAGTGCAATTTGTCGTCGGAGTACTGCAACCCCCTACCGCCGTCGGAATATACACGGTTCCCGTGTCGTTATAGGTGGCGCTGTTTAACCCGTTCGGCAATACCTCGGTTACCACGTTCCCGTAAGCTTCAAGCTTGTTGTTAAACGTCAGCGTGTAGCCGCTGGCGACTCCCAGATAGAGATCGGCATTGGTGTGCACCCGCCCGGCGAAGGTCAGGTTCGGGCTGTCGAAGAAGCCGCAATCACCTTCGCAGAACACGCCGAACTGGAACACCGGAATCAGCGCTACCTGCGCACCCCGCGTCATACTCACTTCCTGCTGCCCAAACATCGCCGCATTCGCCTGCATGCTTACCGGGATGATCTGCGCCCACAAACCCTGATTGGGACCGGCGCTGATCTGGCCCCACGTGGCGGTCGGCGTGCCCGTGCCGGTTGATCCTGTGCAAGTGATTCCCGGTGCTGATATCGAATAAACAGTCCAATTCACCCCCAGCAACGACGGCTGGTTCGCGGTCGCCTGTACACCGCAGATTTGCGTGGCGCTGGGAGACTGCGCATTGTTAAACGTCGACGCGAGATCGGTGGCCATTTTCTCAATGCCACCTTCCGCCGCATGAAACGCCAGGTTGTTCTGTAAGTCCGTTCCGCCCACCTTGCCTTCGGTATTGACCATCAACATCAGCCCGATCGCGATACCCGAAAGCAGCAACAGCATCAGCAAGGACGCAATCAGCGTGAATCCCTTGTCGCGCAATCCGAAAGCGCGCAATCTGAAGACGCGCATTTTGAAGGCGCGCAATTCAGCCCGTTGCAGTCTCGCGTTCTTCATACCGTTACTCCCCTTGGTGTCCGTCCCCATCGCTTTATGCCCCTTCTTCCGTATCGCCCTTTTTTCAGTCGCTAATTGGGGTAGTTATTAACGTAGGTCAAATTTCGCGCGCAGATTGAGGTCTGCAAGTCCATTCGCTGATAGCCGTTGGCTTGCCCAAACTGGGAGCTGTTCAGCGTGCTGTCGATCGCCATGTTCGCCACGTTGATCTTCGTGATCGCGTTCGGCAGCAATCCCGTCGAGGCTCCCGAACACCCGTCGCTCGTGGCTCCCGGGTTGCTGCAAGCCACCGCCGGCGTGTCCGTTGAAGTGTTGAACAGGTCATACGTGAATTTCAGGTAAACCACGTTTTCCGCCACTGGCACCGGTGTATGCCCGCTCACTTGCCGCATCAGCCGCGGAGGCGAGGGGCTGTTGTCGATGTAATAGCTGATGACCTCGATCCGTGTTCCATAGCCGGTTACCGGGGTGTGCGAGTTGTACTGGCTGGCCAGGCTGTAGTTCACCGCGGCAGCCTGATTGAACTTCAGCGCATCGCCGGTAGCGAACGTGGCCACGCCTCCGCTGGTCGCTGCCGTCGTCACTTCGGCCACTACGTTGGTCGACCCAAACGTAAACAGCACCAGATCGCCAGCCACCAATCCCACCGCCGAATCATTCACTGCCTGGACCGGATTGCTGCCCGCCGTGCAATTCGAACTCGCTACGTTCAGCGTGAAACTCACCGTGGTCGTACTCGTGATCGTCGCCGTGTAGCAGTCCAGATAGAAAGTGCTGTCCGCGTACACCGTCGTGACCACATCGGTCGGCCCTTGCACCGCCAGAAGTGTCGGGCCATCGTCATATGCCGGCAGCAGTCCGTAAAGGTAGGCCGTCGACCCTTGCTTTGGATACGCCACCGAGCCGCCATTGATGTAGCACGTTCCCGACTGGTCGCAGCCATACACCGGAGTACTCGTCGAGGGCAGCGCTATTGCTGCACCCGGAGTGAGTCCCGCCCCCGCCAGGCTAAGGTCTTTGGTCAGGATGTTCGAGGCCGCTCGAAAGTCCTGCTGCAACTCCGCCCGTTGCGTCGTGGTCCAGGTCGCGTTCACTCCCTGGATGTAGATCTGCACCGCAGCAGCCAGCACCACCGACCCCAATGCGATCGACACCGTCATTTCCAGCAGACTGTACCCACTCTGGCGCTTGGTCGAGCGATGGCTCATAACTCCCCTTTTTACTGATACTGCGAAATCAACGAATTCATGATGTACGTCTTCTGCGTCTTCGCCTGCGCTGTCGTGTACTGCACCGTGATCGTGATACTGCGTAATGACGAGATCAGGTTGCCGCCCGAGTCGTACATGAACCCGATCGTGACTGATCGCTGGTAGCCGGTCAACGGTATAAACGTGTCGTCCGCCGTCTGAAAAATTCCGTCCGCTCCCGGGTCTTGCAGAGTTTGCTCCGGCTGGCCAACGTCGCACGTCGTTCCCAGAATCCCTTCATACGCCGCGCAAGTCCCCGTCGCGCTCGACCCGATCGCCTGGTACATCGGCTGCAACCCGGTGGAGAAAATTCCGCAAGTCGAATTTCCTGTGATCGGGCAGTACGTCGAACCTGCATTCTGAATATCGTCAAACGTGATCTGCGTGGTGTTGCGCGCTGTAATGATGGACTCGTACGCCTCATTCGCCAGTTGCTTTGCGATCATGTCCTGCTGCGATGTCTGCGTCGACGCCATCGCCAGCCCAAAGACTCCCAGCAGACTCACCATTCCCACCGTCAGCACGGCCATCGAGATCACAACCTCGACCAGCGAAAATCCGCCCGCTGCGTTTTTTCCTTGCCGGCTACGTCCGCCGTGCCTGATCGTTTTCCTTGACTTGGTCATTGTCGTATCCATTGATATCCCGATCCCGCGGGGTAAAGCCGCCATCCATGAAGCCGGCCCGTTGCGCCAAACAGATCCACCGCCCGGTAACTTCCCGTGTCGGTCAAACTGCGCGCCAGGTAGACGACTCCTCCATCCCAATTGCCCGCTCCGGCACAGGTTGACGCGGTCTGCGCCGAGCCGTCCGGACAAAAATAAAAGCTCGTTTGTCCGCCGGCGCTGCTGCTCGAGGTGTAGCCAAAGTCAATCGCGTTCGATCCCGTGCCAAAACTGTCTGGCGCCGATGTGCCGGTAGGCGGCACCAGAAAAAAAACGTCGTTCGGATATTGATAAGTCGCCGACGGAAGGTCGCCGGTGAAAGTCGTCGTGGGTGCCACCGTAATGGTTGTCACCACCGGTGGTGTCGTCGTTTGGTTGAAGGTCACCTGATACGCGGTGCGCTGCGAAATCGCGTTGTCCCGCGCCTGTCGCAGTGCCGCCAGCGTCATGTTGTACGAGTTGGTCACACGTTGCGTTTTCAGCAGCGGTTCGAGGCTCACCACCGAGACCACCAGCAGGGTAAGGCTGATAGCAACTACGATCACCATCTCCAGCAAGCTGAAGCCGCTCGCCCGCTGTCGGCAATGTCTCGTATTACTTCTCACGTTCTTGGACCGCATCTTCATTGACCGCACCCGTCGCTCTCGACTCGGTAAATCACTCGCCAGAAAAAACTTCAAATAGCCGGAAATAGATCAGTCCGGCATCCCCGGCAACCCTTGACGGATCACCGCTGCGACACCGGCCCTGACTAACTCGATGGTAGGAACTGTCTCGGGGTACGTCAAAGTACCGGGGTACACCGGCCTTTCGTACACTGGCTTTTGGTAAGGTAATTTCGCAATAGGTTACGATCAGGCCATTGATGACTACTGGCGCCATTTGCCCACCTTGGCGCGGGCTTTCAATATTTTCAAGAATACCGAGGCGAAAATCACGGAAGCCGGAGTTCAGAAGCAACAGTACCCAAGAAAGAACGACAGTAAGTGCCAAATTACTCCGTTACCATGACACCGGTAACTTTGCGTCCGATTGCCGCTCTCTTACCATTACGTAATCATGGATCTTCGCGCCCTTGTGGTGTGCCCCGACCAGGATGCCGCCAAACTGCTTTCGTTGGTCCTGTCCGAGTTGGGGATGACCGTCGAACACACGCCGTCTATCGCTCGCGGGTTCGAATTGCTCGAGAGTCAACGCTTCGACGCCATCGTTTTCGACTATCGCGCCGACCAGAGTTCCGAACAGTTTCTCGCGCGTTTGCGGCAGTCGCCCAAGAACCGTTCCTCCCTGTTGATTGCGGTAGTCGACGGCGGTTTCAACGCCCGTCCCGTCTTCGGACTCGGCGCAAACTTCGTTCTCTACCGCCCGCTATCATCGGAGCGCACGCGCCTCAGTTTGCGCGCCGCCTGTGGTCTTATGCGCCGCGAACGCCGTCGCGCGCCCCGCGCGCGCTTGAACTCGACCGCCAGCGTCGCTTATCCCGGAGCGCCCGAAATCAACGCCGTCCTCACCGACCTCAGCGACGGAGGAACCTCGGTCCAGACCGCCAATCCGCTACCTTCCGCCGCCAAGGTTTACTTCGAATTCTCTCTCCCCGGTCAGCGCGAACGCGTCCGCTTGTCGGGAGAGGTTGCCTGGCAGGACTCGAGCGGTCGCACCGGAATCCGTTTCCTTGACGTGCCGCAATCTTCCCGTCGCCTCATGCAGTCGTGGCTTCAGCAGAACGCCGTCGCCGTGCCAGCCGCACCCCCCAGCCCATCGGCGGCGACGCCACGGAAGGATGTTTCAGAGACTCAGCCGATGTTTTCCCCTGAGTCGACGCCGTCTAGAAAAGCGGCCCTCGTCTCCAATGCCGGCAATCGCCGCGCAGAACGGCGTTTGCCCTGCAAAGTAGGAGCCGAAATCTATCGCCTCGGTGCCACCGTTCCCAATCGCGTCAACCTTTCCGATATCAGTGAAGGCGGTTGCTACGTTGAAATGCCCTCGCCGCTTTCGGGGCGTTCAGGCGTGGAGATCCTCGTCCGCACCGCCGCAACGAAATTGCGCATCCAAGGCCAGGTGATCGCCACCCATCCCGGTTTCGGAATGGGTGTCCGCTTTATGTTTCGCGATTCAGCCGAGCGCGAAGAAATCCTGCGCCTGCTGGCCGTTCTTTCCACCGGTCCAGAGCTGGACCACCATCCGCGCTAGCGCACGTCCGGGTGGTCAGACCAAGCGTTTACAAAATCCGTGGCGATGTCAGACACCCCCTCGCCACTCAGTGGAACGGATACGTATCCTTTCCCATAATTGATGGTCAGCGTGCCGTTCCCCTGCGGTTTGAGCCGAATAGGTGAGATAGAGATTGCAATGACGATCTAATGCCCAGCTTTGACCTTGCTGCCGTTCTCCGTGGTGGCAGTTCTGGCTAAACGGATTGAGTCCGTTCTTCCACGGCCTTGCGAAAATATTCCAGCGATAGCTTCAGTCCATTTTCCAAATCCACTTTCGGTTCCCATCCCAGCAGACGCTTCGCTTTCGAAATATCCGGACACCGCTGTTTCGGGTCGTCCTGCGGCAGCGCTTCAAACTTGATCTGGCTTCTCGATCCGGCCGTCGCAATTACTTTCCGTGCGCACTCCAGAATCGTGAACTCCGCCGGATTCCCAATATTTACCGGATCATGTTCCACCGCTCGTGCCAGCCGCAGAATTCCATCTACTTCATCGCTCACATAACAGAAGCTGCGTGTCTGGCTGCCGTCGCCATACACCGTAAGATTTTCTCCCCGCAAAGCCTGCCACATGAAATTCGGAATCACCCGCCCATCGTTGATCTGCATCCGCGGTCCATAAGTGTTGAAGATGCGCAAAATCCGCGTGTCCACGCGATGATAGCGGTGATAAGCCATCGTCACCGCTTCTGAAAACCGCTTCGCTTCGTCATACACCGATCGCGGCCCAATCGGGTTCACGTTCCCCCAGTACGTTTCCGTCTGCGGATGCACCAGCGGATCGCCGTAGCACTCCGACGTCGATGCCATCATGAATTTCGCGCCGCATCGCAGCGCAGTCTCCAGCGCTTCAAACGTTCCGTACGATCCCACGCGAAGCGTCTCAATCCCATGCTCCGCATAGTCGACCGGACTCGCCGGACTTGCGAAGTGAAAAACATAATCCAGCGCGCCCCATTCCCCGGGACGGCAAACATCTTGCTCCACAAACTCGAATCTCGAATCGTTCCGCAGATGATCGATATTCGCAAGCCGCCCCGTTACCAGATTGTCCGCCGCAACCACCGCGTAGCCGTCGCCGAGCAGCCCGTCGCATAAGTGCGACCCCAGAAACCCCGCCCCGCCAGTCACCAGCGCACGCCGCGTATTCGTCATCGCCTTCAGGCGCGCTCCTTTGTCTTCGGCGCCGCTCCCGCCGTCAGCTCCTCCGTCAACGCCGCCGGGCGCCCCACGCTGTAATAAGAGAACCCATGCTCCAGCATCACCGCTGGATCGTACAAATTCCTCCCGTCCAGCACAATCGGATACTTCACCAACCCGCGCAATCGCTCCAGATCGAGCGTCGCAAACTCTTCCCACTCCGTCAGAATCAGTAGCGCGTCCGCGCCCGTCGCCGCCTCATACGCGTCCGCCGCAAACTCGACTCCCGCTTGCAGCACTTCTTTCGCTCGCTCCATCGCCGCCGGATCGTAGGCGCACACCCGGCAGCCCTCGCGCAATAACTCCTGCACCAGCAGCAGCGCCGGCGATTCCCGAATATCGTCCGTCCCGCCCTTGAACGCCAGTCCCAGCACGCCTAGCCGTTTGCCGCGAAAAGTCCACAGCACGCTGCGCACCTTGCGCATAAAACGGTGTCTCTGGTCCTCATTAATACGGTGCACTTCTTCCAGCAGCCGGAAGTCGTATCCACTTTCCTTCGCCACCGCCCGGAATGCCATCAGGTCTTTCGGAAAGCACGACCCGCCATAACCGATTCCCGGATTCATAAATCGTGGTCCAATTCGTGAGTCCGTTCCGATCCCGTCGCACACCTGTTCCACGTTCGCACCCACCGATTCGCAGATCGATGCGACCGCGTTGATGAATGAAATCTTCATTGCCAGAAATGCGTTCGAAGCGTGCTTGATCAGTTCCGCGCTTTTTGTGCTGGTCACAATCAGCCGCGGCGGCGCTTTGTCCTTGGCCGCTTCCGGCCGCGGAATCGCATCCCCGCGTCCGTAATACCATCCGCTGGTCAGCGGACTGTAGAGCTGTCGCATCGTTTCCGCCGCCCGCTCGCTCTCCACCCCCACCACGATTCGGTCAGGATAAAGAAAATCCGTTACCGCCGTCCCTTCGCGCAAGAACTCCGGATTCGACGCCACATCGAAGTGCGCCGGATTCGCCCCATTCCTCGTGATGATCGTCCGGATCCACTGGCTTGTGTAAACCGGAACCGTACTCTTTTCGACCACCACCTTATACTCATTCACGCCGCCCGCAATTTCCCGTGCCACCGATTCCACATACGAAAGATCGGCGTCTCCGCTCTCCGTCGGCGGTGTTCCCACCGCGATGAACACCACTTCGCTCTCTCGTGTCGCTCCCTGTAAGTCCCCCGAAAACCGTATGCGTCCGCCCCGGTGCCGCGCCAGCAGTTCCGGCAGAAATTTCTCGTGGATCGGCACCGCGCCATTTTTCAGCGCCGTAATTTTCTCTTCGTCGTTGTCGACCAGGACGACCTCGTGCCCCAGGTCCGCAAAACACACTCCCGTCACCAACCCGACATATCCCGAACCGACCACCGCAATGCGCATAGCGAGCCTGCTCTCCTTCGTAAGTTTCCAGTGCATTCCGGCTCGTCGGAGTGCAATTCCTATTACTGTAGCAGCCTTTTTCAGCGCAACAGACTGTCGAACGTAATGCCTGCGCAAGCCCGCTCTGGAACGGGAATCCCAATCTCACACCGGCAACGTGACCGCGATCACTTACAGCAAACCCTGCCGCATTGACTTCCCCCCGGTTTCGCGGCAAACTCGGCTCTAAGCTTGTACTCCACACCAACGTAGCCGCCGGAACACAAATGTTCCAGCAACCTATGTCGAGGTCTGAGTTTCGCCCCGAAGATTCGGTCCATCATCCGGCCCATGATCCGGTGAAGGCTGTGGCCAGTTATCCAGCCAATGATCCGGCCCATAATCTTGGCGCCGAAACGCCCGCTGCCTATACGCTCGAGCAGCACATCCGCGCTGGTTTTCCGCCCGATCTCGCTCTCGATCTGGTGCTCCACGAGCTCGTTGTCCGCGCCGCCCAGGCTACTCATGCCGCCGCCGCAGCTCTCGCTCTCGTCCGAGGAAGCGAAATGGTCTGCCGCGCCGCCACCGGACACCTCGCTCCCGATCTCGGTATTCCTCTCAATACCCGCGACGGACTTTCCGGAGCTTCCCTCCAGACCCGCCAGCCGCAACTTTCTGTCGATACCGAGTTCGATCCCCGCGTCGACCCCGCCGTCTCCCGCGTCCTCGGCATCCGCTCCATCCTCATCGTTCCCGTCTTCGACAGAAACAAGAATGACAACAATAAGAACGACCGCGATAAAAATGACGAGCCCATACCCGCCGTCATCGGACTCCTCGAAATTTTTGCCACCAGCCCCGTCGCCTTCTCCGCGGCCGATCAGAAAGTACTCGAAGGTTTTTCCGAGGAGTGTACGCGGATTTGCGAAGTCGCTCTCGAACTAACTCCCCACAAGCCCGTTGCCACTGGCGACGCCTTGTCCGAGATCGCGCTGCCGCAACCGCCGGCCCCCCCGCCGTCGTCGCTCAAACTGTCCGATCGAAACTTGGTCGATCACGATCTCATCGTCCCCGTGTCGGCGCCTCGCACCGAACTTCCCTCGCGCCGCTCGCCTTACGAAGTCTGGACCCTCGTCCTCGGAGGTCTCGCGATTCTCGCCTTTGTTGCCGTCAGCTTTCTCATTGGCTCTCGCATCGCATGGCTTCGTTCGGCCGCCCCCTACGCCCCGTCCACTGGGCAGAGCTCGGAACCCGCCTCCGCCGCCCAGGCCAATCAACCGCCGCCGCCCAAGCAGTTCACAAAAGCCCCGCCCGCGGAAAAAGCGTCCGCCAAAAGCCCGCCCGCGAAGCCTTCCGTTCCAGCGCCTGACGAGTTAGTGGTCTATGAAAAAGGGAAAGTCGTTTTCCGCATGAAGCCTGCCCAGCCCGACGGCGATCCCATCGTCCAAGCCGCCGCGACTGCCAAAATCGATGCAACAAATCCGCCATCCGGGAGCAGCGCGACAAAGCCCGCTGCTCCACAAAGCGTATGGTTGGCTCCCGCCGAAGCTGAGACTCGCATCCTCACCCGTACCGAGCCTGAGTATCCCCCCGCAGCCCTGGCCGCCCACCGCTCCGGAGCCGTTGTCTTGGAAGTTGAGGTTGCCGGGGATGGCTCGGTCTCGGCCGTTCGTCCCCTCAGCGGAGATAGGGTTCTGTCCGCGGCTGCCGCAGTCGCCGTTCGCACCTGGCGCTACCGTCCCTTCCGCCAGCACGACCACTCCACCCCCTTCCAGACCGACGTGACCTTGACCTTCACCCTTCCCAACTAGATGCCAAAGTAAGTGTTAGGGTCGAAACGGAGAGGTTCTTCGCAACGCAGGAGAGTGGCATCAAGAACGTAAATGTATGTACGTATCGCAATGCCTGCCGGCAATGGAGAGGTTGCAGCGGTCGGCGTTTACGAGAATGCCAGTTCTTTGGCACGCTGCACGGCCTTCACTACGGCCTTGATCAGAGTAACGCGGAGCTTGCCTTCTTCCAGTTCCATGATGCCGTCAATCGTGCATCCGGCCGGAGTAGTCACGGCATCTTTCAGTAGAGCAGGATGATCTCCGGTTTCGAGCACGACGCGTGCTGCACCCAGCGTTGTTTGCGCCGCCAGAAGCGTCGCGATATCCCGCGGAAGACCGACTTTTACTCCTGCTTCGGCGAGCGATTCGAGAATGATGTAGATATACGCGGGGCCGCTTGCCGAAAGACCCGTAACCGCATCCATGTGTTTTTCGTCGACGGTCACGGTTCGGCCAACTGCGTCGAAGAATCGGGTCGCGGTTTCCAGATGTTGTCGCGTGGCAAACTTGCCTTTGCACAGCGCCGTCATGCCAGCGCCCAGCACGCAGGGAGTATTCGGCATAGCGCGCACCACGGGAATGTCTTTTTCTATCGCGCGTTCGATCATGTCGGTTGGAACCGACGCCGCAACGGAAATCAGGAGTTGCTTTTCGTTTAAGTGTGCGCGAATCTCGCGCATCACATCCGTAACCACCTGCGGCTTCACGCAAAGAAAAATAATGTCCGCGTCTTTCACCGCCTCGGAGTTGTCGGTTCCGGCGCGAACCTTCAACTTCTCTTTCAGTATGCGCGCGCGTTCCGGACGCGCTACCGTCGCCCAGGTTTGCCCCGGCGACAACAACCCGTCGCGGAGAAACGACTGCAGCAGGATCGATCCCATCTTGCCCGCGCCCAAAACCGCCACTTTTGTCTTTCCGCCTGCACTTTTCCCCATGATCATTCTCCGGGCATGCTGCTGGTTGGGTTCCCAGCCAGCCTACACCAGATTGGCAGATGCGGGTTTTCGAAGCAATCAGCCTACTGCACGGTGAGCGTAACCGCGTCGCTGTGTGGAGCTCCGCCAGCGGCGGTCGCGGTTACTGTGATCTGCGATGCGCCCAACGGCGTCGGTGCCGCTATGTTCAAGAACGCCGATCCTGCGGTTGATGCTTGCGCTGACGTTGCAGTCACAGTAATTCCCGATGGACTCGGCACCCCTGCCGGTGCGCTGTACATGCCGGAGCCGTCGATGGTGCCGTCAGTATTTCCCCCCAGCACCGCCCAGGTTACAGTCTGGTCCGAGGAGTTATTGACCGTCGCGGTGAACTGCTGCTGCGTCACTCCCGGCGGCCACGAGTTACCAGTTTCGTCGGCATACAGCACCGTTCCTGCGGGCGGATTAACTGTCACCGTGACCGGTGTTTGCACTCCCCCACCGCCGCCTACGCCGCCGCACGAAAGCTCCGCCAGCAAGCCAAGCGCCAGGCAGATCGCCGTTATGCCTACACAGAGACGCGAACCAAGACGCAACTTGGCACGGCCAGTTCGGGTCAGACTCACAACTACCGCCAGCGCCACCCAGGCGAACATGAGCAGCGCCAGAGGCTGCGATGTAAGCCCGCGCCTCGTACGAGTTTGGCCTTCAAGGGCGCCCGTCCGCCTGCGAACTGAGCCTTCTCCCAGGTTCGGTCCCGTCGTCGAAATCGTGACCGTCACTGTCGTCGCTTGCGATCCCGCCGCAATCACGGGCGGATTAAACCCGCAGTTGGTGAGTGATGGCAGATTCGCGCACCCGAAAGTCACCCCGGTGTTGAAGGTCGCGCCACCGAGAGGAACGGCTGAAAAAGTATAAGTTGCCGTTTCTCCTGCCAGCACCGTGGAGGTATCGCCCCCCGTGTCAGTCCAGGTCACGTCTGTCCCTACCGTCAACGTTTCGGTAGGCGTGGCGTGGGTCAGCGTTCCATCCGTGCCTTGGATGGTGAAGTTGAACGCCGCTGCTGCCCCGCTGCCGAGGGTTGTTGTGAAGGCAGCGCCCTTGGCGGTTGGCGTAACCTTCGCTGGCGAAAAACTGCATGTTGCTGGAGCTCCGGCCGTACAACTCAATGAAACGCTCTTGTTGTATCCGTTGATCGACGTCAGCGTTCCGCTCCAGGTTACGTTCTGACCCACGACGGTCGTGGCCGGAGTCGCCGTCACTGCGATCGCGAAATCTGCGGTCGGAGCGGTTACTGTCAAGTTGAAGGTCTGCGTTTTTGGCGCCGGCGCTCCAGCGGCCGTTGCCGCAAGTATCACTGTCACCGGCCCACCCGCCGGAGATCCGGTCGCGGCGGTCACGGTCAGAGTGACCGTCACTGGCGTCGAGGATGTCGGGTTAACTGAGCTCGACGGCGAAAAAACGCACGTTGTTCCCGAAGGCAATCCCGACGGACAACTCAGTGTCACGGTTCCGGCAAAACTTCCCGCAGCCGTTACTTCGAACGTGCTTGGGCCAGAAGTTTCACCTTGTGCGACGGTCAGCGAATTCGGAGCTGGTGCAGTGAGGTTGAAATCCACGACTTGCAGGGTGACCGTCGCGTCGACTGTAATCGCATGCTGGTCCGTTCCTACCGCGAGCGCATTGAAAATGTAGTTGCCCACGGTACCGCTAGGCGTTCCTCCGGCCGTCATCGTGTAAGTCGCAGTCAGCGGATTTCCCGAAAACTTTACTTTGGTCGGCTGCATCGTGCAGATTGGCGGCACTGCTCCAGTGCAACTCAAATTCACCGGACTGTTGTACCCATCCTCCGAGGTCAGGGTGCCGTTGAAAGTTGCCGTCTGCGTCGGAAACACGGTCTGCGGCGTATTCGAAATCACGTTTGTAAAGCTCGGTGAGGTCACGAGCGCATAGCTCCATATACCTCGGCCATACGTTGACGCCACCAGAGCCTTGCTGCCCGCATTTGGATTAAAAAGTTGTAAGCCCGTCACCGGCGCATTGGGCAGATATCCCGAAATCCCGGCACCCGGTGCAGCGCCGACTTCCTGCCACTTCGGAGACGCCGTCGAACTTACGAAAACGCCGACATCGGTTCCCACATAAATCTGCGAAGGCGTAACCGAAGAATCGACCAGCAACGCGTTCACCGGATCGTCTGGAAGTTCCGCGGATCCAGTGCCCGTCCAATCGTTCCAGCTCGCGCCCGCGTTCGTCGTTTGCCACACGTGAGACGTGGCGTTGCCGGGCGTGCTGAATCCCATGATGCCGACATACGCAGTATTGCCAGTAGGGTCGGAAGAATCCATTGCCACCGAGGAAATCGCATAGCCCTCAGGGTTCACATTCTGTGTCGGGTTCTGGGTCACATTGGCCATCAGATTCACGCCTGCATTGGTCGTGACCCACACCTCTCCGCCCGGAGACTCGCTCAGCGGCCCAAATCCGTTCGTCACCGCGTACACAACTTCGGAATTGCCACTGCCGTCTGGCGGACCGCCGGCCGCGAGTGCATTGACAAGATTGATTTCTTCGCCGGTGCATACGCCGGTGCCGAACGTGTCGAAATCATTGCTCAGCTCGATCGGAGAAGTTCCGCTCGTGTTAATCCACCAGACGCGGCAGGTTCCGACCAGCATCTGGCTGCTGTTCTGCGGGTCCAGAATATAAGGAGTGTCGAATGCCCCTTGATCCCCGTCCAGGCTGGCGGAGCTGACGATCTGGCTGAATCCGCTGTCGTTGCACGCGGTTCCCAACTCGCACTTCATAATGTTGACGTAAGGATTCGCCGCAAACCATTCAGTCGGATTATTGGGATTGATGGCCGTGAATCCGCCATCGCCGCCAAGAGCATTTTGCCAGGTGCTACTGCTGCCAGCCGCGCTCGTCGCCGGCGAGCCGTTACCCTGAGCTCCGCCCAGCAGAATGTTCGCGTCAGTCGGATGCAACGCCACCGAGACAAACTCCGTCATCGAGCCAAGCGTTTGGGTGTTGCCGGCGGATGCTGGCTGGCTCAGGCTGTCGAACTGATTGGTGCCGCTGCAACTGCCAGAGTCTAGTCCCGAGTAGCCGTCGAGCGTGCGGCTGATTCCGCCATCATGCGCGAAGTAGCCGGGCGTCAGACCACCTGCGTTCACGAACGCCATGCCGTGCTGATTGGGATGCACGTGCGCAGGCGCGGCCAGCGGATCGCAGCCATACACGTGAGTCAAATTGATCCAATCGCCCTGCGTGCAGGTCGTGCTCGCGGCGGGCGCTAGCGTGCACTTGTAAAGATTTACGCCGCCCGCGTAAATATCGGTGCCGGTCGAGTTCGGCGGGGGAGGATCGGGAACAGCGGCGAGTTCCAGGTTGTACCAGCCCTGTTCAACTCCGCAGCCGCTGTTGCCCGGTCCAAAGGCGTCGTCGCCGCAGTTGGTAATGCCGTTATCCGGAATCTGCGTCCAACTCGATCCGCCGTTGCCCGATCCGCCATTGAACGATTGCCAAATGCCTTCATCGAAGGGCTGAGGATTTCCATACTCGTCGGGCTGCACATCGACGATCCACACATACATTTCACTGCGTCCCGAGACCACCGCAAACTCGCCGCGATAAATCGTGCAGCTCGCGGCGTTCGACCTTGTCGGACAATTCGCCGCCGTCAGGCCCGCAATCGGCAACGTCGTTACCGGCGCAAAGTGCTGCCCGTCGCTCGAGGAGTACAACCCGTGCCGCCGGATGAATGCGTAGAAAGTCCCGCTCGTTCCCTGGCTCGGGTTGTAAATCACAGACGTCGCGGAGGCAGGGACCGAGCCGTCGGTCATGATGGCGCGACTCCAGCTTGCGCCCGCGTTCGTCGAGTAATAGAGTCCACGCACCGTCGAACTGCCATCTTCTTCTGGACCGAGGCAAGCGCCATTGCCCGTTCCCGCCGCCTGTTCCAGCCCGACGCACATGCCGTTGTCGCCCGCCGTAGCCGCCACCACGAGGCTGGGATTCGATGTGCTGAAAGCAATCTTGCTGAATCCGACGCCGAGAAAAGATTGGTCCACATTTGGCGGTTGTCCGATGCCGGTGATCTGCGACCACGAACTGCCGCCATTGGTTGAGAGCAGAATTCCAAGCCCGTAATACGAATCGGACGAATTATTGGTCTCGCCGGTTCCAACCAGGATGACGTTGCTGTTCCCCGGCTGCAAAGCGATCGCGCCTACCGCCAGCGTCGGCTGATCGTCAATCAAAGGTTCCCAGACAACTGAAGCGGGACCGGGACTGGGATCGGGACTCAGGCTTCCCGCATTCGTCGATCGCCAAAGCCCGCCATACGCGCCGCCGAGCAGTACCGTGTTGCCGCTGCCGTCCGACGGATCAATCACGACCGAAGTAGCGCGCCCCGAGACCCAGTTGTAATTCTGCCCCCCATCGCCCGTCGCATCGGATGCCAGCGGAGCCGGGCCGAACGGCGCCCAGACGTTTGACCCAGACTGAGGACCAGGTGCCCGGCTCACCGCGCTTTGTGCTCGCAGCGCCATTTTCTGCCGGTACGCCCGCATCCGCAGCGCCGCCGCCGATTGACCAACCGGTGGCGTGCGTCCGCGCTGGTTCCAGTTCAATGCCGGAGGATCGCGGCGATAGATTCGATCACCGCCACGAATCGCAGATTTGGAACTTGAAGGATTGGGTGTAGAAGAATTGAAGCCAGAAGACTTAGAGCCAGCCGCAGAAGAAGGATGCGCCTCGCCCGGCTCCTGTCCCGCGGCGCGATCGAACCCTCCGAAGATTACGCAGAAGAGGCTTATGCAGAAAAAGAGAATCAGAACTCGAACGGCGCGGAAGGCCATAACTTGAAACACCACGGTCGCGCCGCCCTATATAGAGGAGACGCGCAGCTAGAGTCTCAATCATCGGAAGAAGATTTCCATGTCCTCGAATGTGCGGTGGACGTTGGTAGCTACTCCGAATAGTTGGCAAGAGACTCAGCGCGAAAAATGCTAAGGAGCTCACGAACTCCTGAGATGTGATACGCGGCCTGCCGCATCCGCTATAATGGAGGAGCATGTCCGTCATCAAGAACATCGGCGCCATCGCCCAGGGGATGACCATCACCCTGAAAGAGATGTTTCAGCCCACCGTCGTCGAGAACTATCCCGACGGTCCCGGCCCGACCAAGGGCGCGATGCTGCAGGAGCGCTTTCGCGGCATGCATGTGTTGCAGCGCGACGAAAACGGACTGGAAAAATGCGTCGCTTGTTTCCTCTGCGCCGCCGCGTGTCCGGCCAATTGCATCTATATCGAAGCTGCCGAAAACACCGCGGAAAAGCGGATTTCGAGCGCTGAACGCTACGCCCACGTTTACAACATCGACTATAATCGATGCATATTCTGCGGGTATTGCGTGGAGGCATGCCCCACCGATGCGATTACGCACGGGCACGGATTTGAATTGGCCACCTTTAACGCGAGCAATCTGATTTATCGCAAAGAGCAGATGCTGGCGCCGGCCCCGGCTCATATGGGAGCCAATCAGGTGTTTGCGCAATCGGAAACGGATGCGGGCGTGAAGGGAAGCTAGCAAACTTTGAAATTCTTCTACCAAACGCCGGTCCCCAGCGGGACCGGCGTTGTTGTATAGGAAGCGGTCGCTAGTCGTTGGTCGTTCGCGCCCTTACGAACAATGAACGATTCGATGAACTCAAAAAAGGGCCGATTTTCCGCAGAGACGAATTGCGAGCGACCAACGACGAACGACTGACGACTCATTATTAATGTCCACTTTTCTCCAACTCGTTAAAGATCGCGTTCTCGTCTACGACGGCGCCATGGGTACCAACATCCAGACGCGCAATCCTACCCTCGACGATTACTGGGGCAAGGAAAATTGCAGCGAAGTTCTGGTGCTGAGCCGTCCCGATATCATTCGCGACATTCATGCCGATTTTTTCCGCGTCGGCTGCGACATCGTCGAAACCAACACCTTCGGCGGAACCGGGCTGGTGCTCGGCGAGTTCGAGTTGCGCGACAAGGTTCATGAAATCAACCTCAAGGCCGCGCAACTGGCGAGGGAAGTGGCCGACCAGTTCTCGACCAAAGACCGGCCGCGCTTCGTCGCCGGATCGATGGGCCCCACCACAAAACTGCCATCGCTCGGACATATCGGCTGGGACGCGATGCTCGCCTCTTATGAAGAGCAGGCCGCAGCGCTGATCGAAGGCGGCGTCGATGTCATGCTGATCGAGACCTGCCAGGACTTGCTGCAGGCAAAGATTGCCACGGTCGCCGTGCTCGAAGCCATGCGCAAAGCAGGGAAGCGTCTGCCCGTGCAAGTGCAAGTAACACTTCAAGAGTCCGGCACCATGCTGCTCGGCACCGAAATCGGCGCTGCGCTCACCGCCCTTGAGCCCTACGACATCGACATCATCGGACTCAACTGCGCCACCGGTCCGGCGGAGATGAACGAGGCAGTCCGCTATCTGGGGCTGAACTCCACCAAGCAAGTCTCCGTTTTGCCGAATGCTGGATTGCCGCAGAACGTCGGCGGCCATGCCGTGTATAAACTCGCGCCGAAAGACTTGGCCGAATTTCACAAGCACTTCGTAAAAGATTATGGCGTGCGAATTGTCGGCGGATGTTGCGGCACTACTCCCGAGCATCTGAAAGCCGTCGTCGATGCAGTAAATGGTGTAGAGCCGGCTAAGCGCGATGTAAAGCCCGTCGGCGCAGCTTCCAGCGCCTACACCTCAGTCCCGCTCGATCTCGAGCCCAAGCCCCTGATCGTCGCCGAAGAAATGAATACGACCACCCGCGTCGATCATTTCCGCAAGCTCGTGCAGGGGAAAAAATACGACGACATTCTCACTCTCGCGAAAAAGCTGGCCAACGAAGGCTCGCACATGCTCGACCTCTGCTGCGCCATCGTGGGCGAAGACGAGAAGGGATACATCTCCGCCATCCTGGAAAAAATCGCCACCAGAGTGCCGGCTCCCATCCTCATCGACAGCACCGAAGCCGACGTCGTCGAAGAAGCGCTCAAGCGCATCCCCGGCAAAGCGATTATCAATTCCATCAACCTCGAAGACGGCGAAAAGCGAACTTCAAAAGTGCTCCCAATGGCGAAGCGCTACGGTGCGGGCGTCATCGCGCTGACCATCGACGAAGAAGGCATGGCGCTCACCGCCGACAAGAAAGTTGCAATCGCGCATCGCATCTTCGATCTGGCGACCAGGAAATACGGAATCCGGCCGGTCGATTTGCTCTTTGACACCCTGACCCTTCCCATCTCAACCGGGCAGGAAGAGTATCGCAACGCGGGCATGGAAACTTTGGCCGCCGTGAAGCGCATCCGCCAGGAATTGCCGGACGTGAAGACTGTGCTCGGTGTCAGCAACATCAGCTTCGGACTGGACGCCTACCCGCGCCGTGTTTTGAATTCCGTGTTTCTGCACGAAGCCGTCGAAAATGGCCTCGACGTTGCCATCGTCAATTACACCAAGATTTATCCGCTCTACAAGATTCCGTCAGAAGAAGTGGAACTCGCGCGCAAGCTGATTTATCAGGACCGGTCGAAGGGCGATCCCCTGCAGGTCTATATGCAGCATTTCGCCGGAGTCAAAGGAAAGGCGCAGGCGCAAACCACCGCCCACGTCGCCACACTTTCGCTTGAAGACAAGCTGAAATACGCCATCATCAATGGCGAAAAATCGGTAGGCGAAGGCGCGCAGAAGCGCACGCTCGATGAGTTGCTCGAAGAAGCGCTCGATGGCGGAGGCTATACGCCGCTCGATCTCATCAATACGGTCTTGCTCGACGGCATGAAAACCGTCGGAGATTTGTTTGGTGCGCGCAAAATGCAGCTGCCGTCCGTGCTCGATTCCGCCGGCGTCATGAAGGCAGCTGTCGCTTATCTCGAACCCAAGATGGAGAAAAAAACCGGCTCCCAAACCAAGGGTACGATCGTGCTCGCCACCGTCAAGGGTGACGTGCATGACATCGGGAAAAATCTGGTTGACATCATTCTCTCGAACAACGGATACAAAGTCGTCAACCTGGGCATCAAGCAGCCGGGAGATGCAATCATCCACTCGGCCCACGAGCACAAAGCCGACGCCATCGGCCTCAGCGGATTGCTGGTGAAGTCGACCCTCGAGATGAAGTATGTGATCCAGGAACTGGAGCGGCAGAAACTCGATTATCCTGTCATCTGCGGTGGCGCGGCTTTGACCCGCAAGTACGTCGAAGACGATCTGCGGCGCGAATATTCGAATGCCGTGTTCTATGGCGAAGATGCCTTTGCCGGACTGCATGTGATGGAAGACCTGGCGTCGCAAGACGGCAAGCGCGAAGCGCGTTTGCAGGATGGCAGGACGGTCAAGGAATACGCGAAAGCGACGGCGGTCGATGAAGAGACCGGCCCCGTGTTTTCCGAGCGCAGCGCTGTGGTCACCGATGCGCCGAATATTCCCGACCCTCCGTTTTGGGGCGTGCGCGTGGTCAAGGACTATGACTTGCGCCAGCTTTTCGCTTACATCAATGACACCGCGCTCTTCAAGAACCAGTGGCAATTAAAAACCGCGTCGCAGGAAGATTATGCGCGGCTGGTCGAAGAGAAATATCGTCCCATCAAGAAGAAGCTGGAAGAAGATGTGATTGCCGCCGGATGGTTTGAACCGAAAGTCGTCTACGGTTATTTCCCGGCACAGGGTGACGGCAATGACGTAGTGGTCTATGCACCTCCTGCTGGCAAGTTGTTAGCCGCGGGTGAGCTGCAAAATGATAAGCAACAACTTAAGAAGCAAGATCTGAAAGAGCTGTTGCGCTTTACTTTTCCCCGCCAGCGCGAAGGCCGGCGGCTTTGCATCTCCGACTTTTTTGCCGCGCCGTCGTCCGGCAAAATGGATGTCCTCGGCCTCTCCTTAGTGACGATCGGTCCCAAGGCGTCGGTCGAGACGCAACGGCTCTTCGAGGGCGGAGAGTACACCCGCTATCTCTACCTCCACGGCATGAGCGTGGAGACAGCCGAAGCTCTGGCCGAACTTCATCATAAGAAAATGCGCGAAGAGTTAGGCATCGCCGGCGAGGATTCACCGCACACTCGCGATCTTTTTCACCAGAAGTATCGCGGATCACGCTATTCGTTCGGCTACCCGGCATGTCCGAATCTCGAGGACCAGACCAAGCTCTTCGCGTTGCTTAAGCCTGAAGAGAACATCGGCGTGCGCCTGACCTCGGCCTTCCTGCTGGAGCCCGAACAAAGTACCTCGGCCATCGTCGTGCACCATCCCGGCGCGAAGTATTTTGTGGTGTAAGCGCTCGTCTCCTGGACGGATTG
>DATEBK010000089.1:0-4513 GCA_035287825.1 Terriglobales bacterium | reverse complement strand
CTTTCCAGTTTTTACGGTTTCCGCATCCTTGCAGGAGCGCTAATTTCCGCGACACCGCTTTCGCAGTGGTTCCTAGCGTTTTCGATGTTTGTCTTTCTTAGTCTGGCCATGGCCAAGCGCTACTCTGAGTTACTCAGCGCGGCTAACTTGATCCAGACAGGCAATTCCGGTCGTGGCTACCGTACCGGCGATCGCGAACTTTTGCTTTCGCTTGGGGTTGGGAGCAGTTTTTCTGCCGTCGTCATTTTCAGTCTCTACGTTCACAGCCAGGACGTACGCCTGCTCTATTCGTCGCCCGAATTTCTGTTTCTGCTGTGCCCAATCGTTCTTTACTGGCTCAGCCGAACCTGGCTTCTGGCGCACCGCGGCGAGTTGAAAGAAGATCCGGTCACGCTTGCTATCCGCGACCCCGTCAGTTATGGAGTTGCTCTGGCAGCAGTGGTAGTGATCGCCGCAAGCATGGTCCACATTAACTGGTAAGCGATCAGACAACCCGAGTTTCCGTGCATAAGAAGTAGTTGTCAGTCGTAAGGTCTGAGACACTTTGTATGTCTGCTCATTCGGCCGCAGCCCCCGGCAAACAACCCGCTGCTTCATCGTCCATCACCCGGATTGCCTCGTGGGGACGCTATCCTAAGATTGCGCACCGGCACATCTACAAGCCCGCATGGAACGATCAGGTACCGGAGATTCTCAGGCATGCCGCGCCTGGTTCCCTGCTGCCTTATGGGATGGGGCGGAGTTATGGCGATTCCTGCCTCAACGCAGGGCGCGAACTGATCGACTGCCGGCGGCTCAACCGTATTCTTGGTTTTGACCCGTCGAGTGGCATGTTGCGCTGCGAAACGGGCGTGAGCCTTTCCGATATTATCGACGTGTTTCTTCCGAAAGGATGGTTTCTGCCCGTCACGCCGGGAACCCGCTTCGTTACCGTTGGCGGAGCTATTGCCAACGATGTTCACGGCAAGAACCATCACTGCGCCGGAACTTTCGGAACGCACGTTCGCCAAATCGGCTTGCATCGATCGAACGACGGATTAGTGACCTGCAGTTCGCAAGAATATCCGGACATGCTGCGCGCCACCATCGGCGGACTCGGACTGACGGGCGTAATTGCATGGGCTGACATTCAGCTCAAACGCGTTGCTGGGCCATGGATCGACGCCGAACTTGTGCCCTTCCGCTCTTTGAGCTCTTTCATTGATCTGAGCCGCGAGAGCAACGACCGCTTCGAATATACTGTCGCCTGGCTTGACTGCTTCGCTGGAAAGAACCTACGGGGCATTTTTTTTCGGGGTAATCACTCGGCGGTTCAGAATGACAATCGCCGCACGAGCGTCCATTCCAAGCATGGACTCAAGCTACCCTTTACGCTCCCCGAGTGGCTGCTGAACCGACACACGGTCAGGGCTTTCAACACTGCGTATTACAAGATTCACGCCGCCAAGACCGGTCCGGCGCTAGTTTCATATAACTCGTTCTTTTATCCGCTCGATTCTATCCGGCATTGGAACCTGCTTTACGGCAGGCAGGGGTTTTTGCAGTATCAGTGTGTGGTCCCGGAAACAAACCTCGCGGCGTTCGAGGAGCTGCTGGATTGTGTCGCGCGCTCCGGCATGGGATCATTCCTCGGCGTGCTGAAGCAATTTGGCTCCGCGCCGCCGGCAGGGATGCTTTCTTTTCCGCGTCCAGGGCTGACGATTGCGCTTGATTTCGCCATGCGCGGTGAGCGCACTTTGCAACTGATGCAATCCCTCGACGAAATTGTCCAGCGGAGCGGAGGGGCGCTCTATCCCGCGAAAGACGCCCGAATGAGTCCCAGCATGTTTGAAGCTTCTTTTCCGCATTGGCGCTGCTTTGCTCCCTACATCGATCCGAAAATGTCGTCTTCATTCTGGCGGCGTGTGACGGGAGCGCGAGGATGACTGCAGGCATGAAGAAGGTTGTCATCCTCGGCGCTACGTCTGGTATCGCGCTAGAAGTCGAACGGCAGTTGGCTTGCCGCGGATGCGAGTTGCTTCTGGTGGCGCGATCGGCGCAACGGCTCGCGGAACTGCGGAATGATCTGATGGCACGCGGCGCCAAGCAGGTGTTGACCTGCTCTGCAAACCTGGCATCGATCCAGCAACATGCTTCGGTCTTCGAATTCGCATGCCACAATTTCTATGACTTCGACACCGTATTACTGGCCTACGGCTGCATGCACGAGCAGAAGGATTCGGAACGTTCGATCGACGTTCTGGTCGAAGAGTTGCAGGTCAATTTCGTCAGTGCGACCGCGATTTTGACCTTATTTGGCGCGGATCTCGAGCGCCGCCACACCGGCTGCCTGGCCGCGATCACCTCGGTTGCAGGGGACCGCGGACGCCGCTCCAACTACGTCTACGGCTCGGCCAAGGGTGCGCTCTCGTTATTTCTTCAGGGACTCCGCAGCCGACTGCATCCAGTCGGCGTTCGAGTGATCACCATCAAACCGGGGCCAGTGCAGACGCCGATGACCGACCATCTGCCAAACGCAGCGCGCTTCTCCGATCCGGAGCAGGTGGGCCGCGACATCGTGAACGCACTCGAACACCGCTCGCCCGATGTGCTGTACACACCAAAGATCTGGCGTTACGTGATGGCGGCGGTCCAACGGATCCCGGAAACTATCTTCAAGCGTCTATCTTTCTGACCGAGAGCTTTACACTATGTCCTTTCATTCCTACCGGGCTGGCGCACATGGAAGCAGTCGAGAACACCCGTGACTAGAGTGGCGCACCTTAAGTGATCTTTAATATTGACGCCGGCATCCTTACTCTGACATTAGTCGGACTGTGGTCTCGTCCCCAGCACAGCCGAGCCGTCAGGTTGCTGCAGACAGAGCAACCAGCAGTGAGTGTGCCATGGTCATATCGCTGAAATTAGGGACAATGTTGGGGTTGTTCTCAGTTCTGACCGGACAAGTCTGGGCCCAGAGCAACTACCAGGTTATAACGGTAACGAACGGCGGAACGATTAGCGGAACGGTCAAGTGGTCTGGACCAAGGCCGCACGAAGAAGAATTTCCTGTAACCAAAGACCCGCAGATTTGTGACCCTGAATCACGCAAGAAGGTCGATCTGGAGCGACTGATTGTCGGACCGCAGGGCGGCGTGGCCAACACCATCGTTTTCCTAAAAAACATCTCCAGCGGCAAAGCGATGGACCTGCCACTGCCGAGGCGGTCTCTGAACCAGAAGCAATGCCGCTATGAACCGCACATCCTGTTAGTCCCGCAGAATGATGTTCTCCAAATGAAGAGTTCCGACGCTACTCTTCACACCGTTCACATGAGCGGGGTATCCAGCTTCAATTTGCCGTTCCCTTATACCAACCAAGTGATCTCCAGGACCATGGAAACTCCTGGCCTGGTCAACCTCGAGTGCAACGGCGGCCATGTTTGGATGAATGCCGAGATGATGGTGGTTTCGCACCCTTACTATGCCGTGACCGACGAGAGTGGCAAGTTCGAACTCAAGGACGTTCCTCCCGGGCACTATCAGGTTGTGGCTTGGCACGAGGGCTGGAGCATCACCAGTCACCAGAATACGTTCGACGTATTGACCGAGAAAAAGGTGCAGCGTCCAGTTTTCGATATACCCAAAACCTGGGAGCAGTCCGCTGAGGCACGGAGCAACGAGACCACGACAGTTAACTTTACAATCTCCCAAAAGTGATCAGGCGCTCTGGCATGAAACGCCAGGCGTCGAGAACGCATCTGCCAAGTAAAGAAGGCCGCATTTCTGCGGCCCTCGCACAAATTACACGACTCAGCGTACATGGCTGAGTGAATCACTGAGCAACCCAAACTGAAATCCCAATCCTACCGCCTTCCGCGGCCACCACCGCCGCCGGAGTGACCTCCGCCGTGGCCACCATGTCCCCCGCCTGGGCCGCGTCCGCGTCCGCGGCGACGGCGATTGCGATCGCCACCTCCGCCGGGACGGCCTTCACGAGAGCCGGCGCCTTCAGGTCGAGCGCCGCCAGCATCGATCGACGACACGACGCCATCCACGCGATTGAAATTCGGCTCATCGTCGGCATCGAAATCTGCGCCACCTTCGATCACAGCCGTGGGCGTGCCCTGTGGTGCGCCATGCGAGGCGCCCTGCGAAACTACTGGTGCGGGCGCTGCACTTCCTCCGTCGTCGCCTTCAGGCAAAGGAGCTCCGCCCATTTTTGCGCGTTGCTCTTTTAAAATCGCCTTCCGCGACAGCTTGATGCGGTTGCCTTCAACTGCCAGCACCTTCACCAGCACCTGATCGCCTTCTTTGAGTTCATCGCGAACATCTTTGATTCTGTGCTCGGCAACTTCGCTGATGTGGAGCAAGCCGTCGAGTCCAGGCAGAATTTCGACAAACGCGCCGAAATCGGCCAAACGGCTGACTCTCCCGAGATAGGTTTTGCCAACTTCGGCCGAAGCGGTCAGATCTCTGATAATCTGCAAGGCCTTGTTGGCAGAAACTTCGTCGTTTGAAGCGACGTTGACTTT
>DATEBK010000088.1:0-5849 GCA_035287825.1 Terriglobales bacterium | reverse complement strand
GCTGATAATTCTCAACAATCGCAACCCAAGTCCGTCCAACCGCCAGGGCGCTGCCGTTCAACGTATGCAGAAACTCCGTCTTGCTCTTGCCCTCGGGACGATAGCGAATATTCGCCCGCCGCGCCTGAAAGCTCTCGAAGTTCGAGCACGAAGAAATCTCACGAAACAGGTTCTGCCCCGGCAGCCATACTTCAATGTCGTAAGTCTTAGCCGCGGAAAACCCAATATCGGCAGTGCAGAGTGTGACCACGCGATAGTGCAGACCGAGCTTCTGCAACACGGTCTCGGCGTTGTGAGTCAGCTTTTCCAGTTCATCGTAAGAAGTTTCAGGGCGCGCGAACTTCACCAGTTCCACTTTTTGAAATTGATGCTGCCGAATGATTCCGCGCACGTCCTTGCCATACGAGCCGGCCTCACTGCGAAAACACGGAGTGTATGCGGTCAGCGAGACCGGCAACTTCGCGGCATCCAGAACTTCGTCCCGATAGAGATTTGTTACTGGAACCTCGGCCGTTGGAATCAGCCAAAGATCCTTCTCACCGTGCGGCACACGAAACAAATCCTGCGCAAACTTCGGGAGCTGCCCCGTCCCATACATCGACTCTGAATTCACCAGATATGGCGGAAGTACCTCTGTATATCCGTGCTCGCGCGTATGCAGATCGAGCATGAAATTGGCAAGCGCCCGTTCCAGCCGCGCCCCCAGCGCCCAATATACGGCGAAGCGAGCGCCCGACAATTTTGCGGCGCGCTCCAGATCTAGGACTCCCAATTGTTCGCCGAGTTCCCAGTGCGGTTTGGGCTTAAAATCAAACTGCGGAGGCGCTCCCCATCGCCTCGCTTCCACGTTGTCCGCTTCGCTCTTGCCTACAGGAATACTGTTGTTGGGAAGATTCGGCAGCGAAGTCAGGATTTCGTGCAGCCGCGCCTCCTGCTCCGCCGCCTTTTTTTCAGATTCGGCAATCTGCTCGCGGAGTTCTTTCGTTTCGCTGATCTGGGCCGAAGCGTCCTGCCCGCTCTTCTTCAGTTTTGCGATTTCCTCGGAAGCCCGGTTACGGCGCGCTTGCAAAGTCTCCGCCGCGGTAATAGCCTGGCGGCGTTCGCCATCGATGGCACGAAAATCTTTCAACACCTCAGCCGGATTCATTCCGCGCTGGCGCAGTTTTTCTTCCACGAGCGGAAGATTGTCGCGAACAAAATTCAGATCGAGCATCGTCCTTTAACTTTAGCTGAAAAATGCGGTTCCGTGCAGTCGCACGCTCTATATATGAATTGTCGTCCCGAACAGAGTGAGGGTTCTGCAGCTTTGCAGAGGATGAGATTTCTCTCGCTCCATCGAGGTCGACAACATGAGGTTGACAACACGGTGAGGTAAACTAGCTCGCAATGAAACTTCCCCGTTCCCTGTATGTGCCACTGGCCTTTCGCGGCCTGGCGCTGGCGCTGCTCGCCCCCGTCTTCTTGTGGACATCTCCGGCTGCTTTCGGCTCTGCCTACGACGCCCACCCCAAGCTCGTCGTTGTCATCGTCATCGACCAGTTCCGCGGCGACTATCTGGAGCGCTATCATGACCAGTTTGGCGAAGGAGGCTTCCGCGTGTTTCTTGATCGTGGTGCTTATTTCACCGACTGTAACTACGATTACGCCAATACTCGGACCGCTCCCGGACACGCCACCTTGTTCACCGGCAGCTACACCAGCGGCCATGGTATCGTCGCCAACGAATGGTGGGATCCGCAGAAAAAGAAACGCGTCACGTCAGTCGAAGACGACGCCACGAAGCTTGTTGGTATCGAGAGTTCCGCGCCCGGAGCATCCCCGCATAATCTGATGAGCGATACCCTGGGCGATGAGTTGAAACTGGCGACCGGCGGCAAATCCCGGGTCTTCGCAATTTCGCTAAAGGATCGAGCCGCAGTCCTGCCCGCCGGATTTTCAGGTGATTCCGCTTACTGGATTGATCCCAAGAGCGGCGCATGGATCACGTCTGCTTATTACCGGCCCGATCTTCCCGACTGGGTGCGCAATTTCAACGGCGGCCATCGCGCTGACAAATATTGGAACCGGGAGTGGAAGGACAGGGATGGAACCCTCCTCGGCTCAACCAAGCCGCGCACCGGCAAAGACGGTGCACCTGCCAGCTTCTACGAGGTGATTGGCTCGACTCCGTTCGCGAACGATTACCAGATGGAGTTCGCCAAGGAACTGGTTCTGCATGAGAAACTAGGTGCCGGCCCTACCACCGATCTTCTCGTCATCAGCCTCTCTGCCAACGATATTCTCGGACATCAGGTTGGTCCCGATTCTCCAGAGATGAAAAGCATGGCGCTTGAACTCGACCGGAGTTTGGCCGAGTTCGTCGACTTCCTCGGTCATCAGATCGGGATGGCCAATGTCTGGATGGCGCTCTCCGCCGATCATGGCATTGCGCCACTTCCGGAATTCGCTAAAACTCTGCGCTTGCCCGCGGCCAACCTCGATTCAAAAGCGTTACGCGAACAGATCGATTCCCTGCTCTCGAGAAAATATTCCAAGAAAGCCGATTACCTGCGCGATCTCGATTACCCGATGGCATGGCTGAATGAAGAAGCATTCGCGGCCGCTGGCGGAAACGAAATCAGCGCTGAGATCGACGCGGGCGAGGCCCTCAAACAGGTCGGATTCGCAGGATACTTCACAAAATACAGGTTAGGACAGGGAACCTCGATTCCGGATACTGAACTCGGTCGCCGCTACGCGCATAGCTACTCGCCCGAAGGCGGATGGTACGTGATGGGTATTCCGCGCCCATTCCAGGTAGGGACGACGAAGGGCACCGATCACGCCACTCCTTTTTCGTACGATACCCACGTGCCACTAGCTTTCTACGGCCTGGCGTTTCAGCCCGGAATTTATCGGACCCACGCCGAGCCTATCGACCTCGCCGTGACCCTGGCATCGTTGCTGGGCGTCAACGCGCCCGCAGCCGCGACAGGAAGAGTGCTGACTGAGGCGCTCGCGCCTGCGCATCACCCGGGAATACCGCCCCCAACACCGACCGCGCTAGCCCCACCCAGCGGAGCGCCACAATGACGCCGGTCTCCAATCCTGACCTGCGCGTCAACCTCTGCGGCCTCGAACTGAAGAATCCGATCATCGCCGCGTCCGGCACCTTCGGCTATGGCATCGAGTTTGAAGACATCGTGCATCTCGACCGTCTCGGCGGACTGGTCGTCAAAGGTCTCTCGAAGGAACCGATGACGGGAAATCCTCCGCCCCGCCTCTACGAAACCGCCGCCGGAATGTTGAATGCCATCGGCCTGCAGAACATCGGGGCACCTGCGTTTCTCACCGAAAAGCTCCCGGCGCTCCGCGAGAAGAAAAATGTGGTCGTGTTTGCCAACGTCTTCGGTTACACGCGCGCCGATTACGATCAAACGATTGAGATCCTCAACCAGGGCGAAGGCATCGCCGCGTACGAAATCAACGTATCTTGCCCCAACACAGCGCATGGAGGCATTCAGTTCGGCAGCGACCCCATGCTGCTCGATGAGGTAGTGCGGACGGCCAAGCGTGTGGCCACAAGACCGATCATCGTCAAACTTTCGCCCAACGTGACTTCGATCGCGCAAATGGCCTATGTTGCGCAAGAAGCCGGAGCCGATGCTATCTCTCTCGTGAATACGTTTCTGGCAATGGCCATCGATCCGGAAACGCGCCGTCCGCGTATTGCCAACGTCACCGCCGGACTCTCCGGCCCAGCCATCAAACCAATCGCTCTGCGCATGGTTCACGATGCGGCCCGCGCCGTGAAGATTCCGGTGATCGGTATGGGCGGAATCGCCACTCCAACCGATGTAGTCGAATTTATGCTCGCTGGGGCCACTGCCGTGCAGGTGGGAACGGCGAGTTACTTCGATCCGGTAGCTACCGAAAAACTGGTAGAGGAGTTGACCGAATATTGCCGCGAACGGAGGATCGAACGGATCACCGAGTTAACTGGAGGGTTATTGACTGAGTAAATTCTCTGGCGGTTAAGCGTTGGAACCTGACGCCCCTACCCCGAAACCGTCTCTATCGCCCGCTAGCGTGCCAGATCGATCCCGGAGACTGATAATTCATCCCTTCGCCCCATACAATGTGCGTATCTCCGTGGCGATCGATCGCCAGTCCAAAATAGTCGCCAAATGGAAAGCGGAACCCCTGCTTGCCGATATAGCTATAGCCGGACGCGTAGCCAGAGATACGGACTTCGTCTCCCCATGTCGCGCCGCCGTTGCTCGAGCTGCGATAGTAGGTATTCCAGTATGGCGAGTTACGTTTATCCATCCACGCGATGCGTACGTCGCCGCCGTTGGCGGCCACAATCGCCGGGAAGGCATGTTCTACGCCGGATCCAGCAGTAGAAATATTGGCCCGCGGAAGCCAGCTTTCTCCGCCGTTGGTTGAGGAGGAGAAATAAATGCGCTGTGATCCGAGCGGCGCGCGGCCCGCACTCCAGAGCGCGTAAAGAGTTCCAGCGGCGTCGGTCGTAAGCGCAACCTGCGCTCCCAGATAACCTTCGCCACACTCTTCATCTTTGCAGCCGGGCGCTGCCGCAGAAACGTCCAGAAGACTCGGAGTCCACGACTTGCCCGCATCCGCGGATCTGGCCACATACAGGTTGACCGAGCCGCGCGCTCCTCCCGCCTTGGAGTAGGAGGCCCATCCTAGATACGCGTTGCCTGAGGGATCGACCGCGGCCGAGCCGAGCAGCGACCATCCGGGACGGCTTTCCGCATTCACACGGACCGGTGCGAAACTGCGCCCGCCATCTTGCGACGCTGCGACCCAGACTTCTTCTTCATGATTAAAAGCCACGAGAACGTTCTGTCCGCGCACCGCGAGGGCAGGCTTGTCGAGTTCTTCCTGGCTGCGGGCTGCAACCGCAAAAGACCAGGTGGCGCCAGCATCGATCGACTTCGCCAGAATCACTGCCTGTTTGCCGTTTTGCAGCCACGCCGCGTACACGGTACGGCGATCGGCGGGGTCGACTGCAATCTGTGCGTCGAATTGCCCCGAACCGGTTTCGAGCATCACCCGCGGCGTCTGCCAGGTCTTGCCATCATCGTCGCTGGCAGTTAGCAGCATGCTGGGCACGCTGCAATCCTCGCAATCGGGCACCCGCCCGTACTGGGGATAGAGAACGTAAATCCGGCCCGCGCCATCGGCCGCAACAGATGGCTCCCACTGGTCCCCAGTCATCTGACCGATCCGGTTCTGCCCTGAAAACACCGGCGGCGCAGCCCAAGCCAGACTGGCGAGAGCACACAGCAGGATCGCGAGTTTGGGAACGCTGGAGGACATGGTACGGTTTTGATGCAAAAACCTATGCTATATACCAGGCGGGGGGCGAAACTCAACCCTGGCTACAGAAACTTTAGCCCGAAGCCGCATCCAGGTCAACCTGCGACCGACCAACAACGGGCAAACCACAGTACCCTAATACTTTGTGCACTCTCTTGCTGCCTGACCCTCTCTCCTTGGTGCAGCCAGGCCATAGTGCAGCCATGCCATCATCTCCATCGGTCGCGCTTCCCCCATGACAATGGACGCGCCTTGAACGGAATCGTGAGCCGAAACAGGCGCAGAACTCGTTTGACCGCCTACGCAGCGCGTCTAGACCGCGGTCAGCAGAATGGGCGCGCCAGACGTCACGACAAGCGTGTGCTCGAAATGCGCCGAAAGCGCGCGGTCACTGGTGCGCACCGTCCAACCATCTTTGTCGGTAAACACGCTACCCGTGCCGCTCGAAATGATCGGCTCGACCGTAATCACCAGCCCTTCGTTCATCACCTGTCTGGCCTGCGGGTCGGGATAGTTGGGGACGT
>DATEBK010000087.1:0-3890 GCA_035287825.1 Terriglobales bacterium | reverse complement strand
GAATGGATCGGGCCTGATCAACGATCTGACCGGGCAGCAAGTGGCGTCGTTCAGCCTCACGGCAAACCCGAACTCGTTGAGCGTGGCACAAGGAAGCAATGGTACGAGCACGATCACGGTGGTTCCCTACGACGGCTTCAGTGGCAGCGTTACCTTGTCTGCCTCTGGCATGCCAACGGGAGTGACCGCAGGCTTCAGTACGAATCCCACCACTTCAACCAGCACTCTGACCCTCACTGTGGGTTCCAGTACAACGCCTGGCACTTACACCATCACTGTTGGCGGAACGTCAGGGACTCTGAGCAGTCAAACATTTATTACGCTCAAGGTCACTCGTGTTGAGGCGCCTGCGGTTACGCTGACGCCCGCGTCGATCGCGTTTCCCAAGGAGGTCGTGGGAGAAACCTCTGCCGCAAAGACCATCACCATGAGGAATACCGGTACCGCGATTCTCGACATCACCGGTATCATTCCGAGCGGCGACTTTGCCATCAGCGCGAATACTTGCGGCGCGACCCTCGGTATCAACGCGACTTGCAAGATCTCGGTTACGTTCACTCCGGTTCAAGCTGGAGCGCTAACCGGGGCCATCACCATTAGCGACAATGCGCCGAACAGTCCTCAGAGCGTACCGCTCTCCGGAACTGGCACTGCGCAGGCCACATTGACACCCGCCAGCGCCAATTTCCCCAAGACGACTGTTGGGGACACCAGCGCGGCGAAAACATTCACCCTGAAAAACCTGCAAAGTGTAGCGCTGACCGGCATCTCGGCGTCGACGACTGGTAATTTCGGCGTCTCCGCTACAACTTGCGGGTCGAGCCTGGCCGCGAAGTCTTCTTGCACGATCTCGGTGACTTTCTCGCCGACCGAGGTAGGAACACAAACCGGCACGTTGCAGGTAAACGATAGCGCTGTCAGCCCGCAGGTTTCGAACCTGACGGGAACTGGCAAAGCTGCCAAAAACTAAACAGCAATCTGAAACCGTGGGGCGGGACTTCGGTCCCGCCCCTTTTTTTGTGGTGCGAAGAGACTGTCGTGCAGATGTGTTGACGCTGCGATGAATTGCAATATGGGGTGTGGATCGAGTAAAGCCGGAGATGCCGATCTGGTCGCAAGACGCGCTCGGTCTTTGAATGTTACAACATCGTTGCCCAGTCTGATCTTCAGGAGGTGGCGCGTGGAGGTGGCGCGCAAGTTGGAAGCGAGTCAAAAGGAGGGACGCGAGAAGACTGAAAATCCAATCTCGCTCGATGAGTTTGGGCAGAGTCTGGGCAGAGTTGCACCACAAACGGTCAGAGAGCAAATGGTGCCCCTGCTTGCACCTTTGCGTGACGAGTTGGGCAGACTTTGGGTTGAGCGTGGTGCCGGGAGGGGGAGTCGAACCCCCAAGACCCGAAGGTCGGCGGATTTTGAGTCCGCTGCGTCTGCCAGTTCCGCCATCCCGGCTTGGGAAGGTTTGTTGCGATTGCAGAAATGAACGCACTGTTTCTTGTCTGGCTTGGGCCAGTATCGCATAGTCGTTGCACTGCCGCCAATGGAGTTGGCGGGCGATCATGCGTTTATGAAAACCATCATTTTATGAAAACCATCATTTTATGAAAACCATCATGGGGATATGAATCAGCGTGGTTGGTGTGGCGGCGTTCTCCTTGCCGTGTCTCCATAGGCTGTGTTTCACTCTCTAGTGCCCGAGCGACCCTCTTTGTGTCTTTGTTGCTTTGTGTCTTTGTCGCACTGTGTCTTTGTCGCTCTGTGTCTTTGTCACTTTGGACCGGGTCCCTTTGGACCAACGGGATGGCGAGTGGGGTATCGCGGCTCGCGTCGGGCCGCATGCAGGAGGCGTATCTATCGATGGCTGAAGTGGAAACCAAATCTCTTCCCGAGAATGCCTATCAACCGCTGAAGCCGGGAGAATCTTACCCGCCGCTGGTTCCGGCTGGCGCAAGGATGCCGGAGCTTACAGCGCGATCGATTGGATGGGGAGTTTTTCTGTGCATTGTTTTTACGGTCGCTTCCGCTTATTCGGGATTGAAAGTCGGACAGGTGATGGAATCGGCGATTCCGATTTCGATTCTGGCGATTGGACTGGCGCGGCTCTATCGGAGGCGATCGAGCCTGCTGGAAAACGTGATCATGACCGGGATCGGCGGCGTGGCCGGATCAGTGGTGGCGGGCGCGGTGTTTACAGTTCCGGCGCTTTACATTCTGAAGCTTGATCCGCACCCGGTGCAGACGATTTTTATTTGCCTGGCGGGCGGATGCCTGGGCGTTCTTTTTCTGATTCCATTGCGGCGCTATTTTGTGCGGGACATGCATGGATTGCTTCCCTATCCCGAGGCGACTGCGATTGCAGAAGTGCTGGTGACTGGCGAAAAAGGCGGATCGCAGGCGATGGTGCTGCTGCAGGCGACGGCGATTGCCGGCGTTTACGATCTGTTCGTAACCACGTTTCAGGTTTGGAAGGAGTTCATCGACTTTCGTTTTGTGCCGGTGTTTCGAAACTTCTCTGACCGGGCACGAATGGCTTTCAGTTTCGATGCCATCGGCTTCATTCTGGGATTGGGATATGTGATCGGGCTGCGCAGTTGCCTGATTCTGTGTGCTGGCGGCGTTCTTTCAAATCTGGTGCTGGTGCCGCTGATCTGGTTTATCGGGAATCACATTGACAGCGCAGTTTATCCGGCGACGATTCCGATTTCGCACATGACAGCCGTGCAGATTTACCGGAGCTATGTGCGGTTTGTTGGGGTGGGGGCGATTGCGACGGCGGGGATCTTTGGCATCATCAAGTCGCTGCGGATTGTGGCGGGGGCGTTTGCGATTGCGCTGCGCGTATTTCGCAAGAGCGATGCGCCGGTCGAGGAACGGACGGACCGCGATATTCCGATGATGGCGATTTTTCTGGGAGTTGTCGTTGGAGCGATTGGAGTGGCGATTCTGCTGGGGAACCTGGCGGCATCGTGGATGACGGTGGCGATTGGCGTGGCGCTTACGCTGGTCTTTTCTTTTTTCTTTACGTCGGTGGCGGCGAATGCCATTGCGACGACGGCGCGCAATCCGGTGTCTGGGATGACGATGCTCACCATTATTATCTCGAGCGCGGTGCTGCTGCGATTTGGAGTTTCGGGGACGACGGGCATGTTCTTTGTAATGGCCATTGCCGGAATGGTATGTACGGCATTGTCCGTATCGGGACAGGCGATCACCGACCTGAAGACGGGATACTGGCTGGGTTCGACTCCTTCAGCGCAGGAGAAAGTGAAGTTTCTCGGCGTAATCGCTGCTGCTATCGCGGTAGGACTCACGATTGTGATGCTGGCGCGTACTTTCCAGTTTGGAGAAGCGTTGCCGGGAGATTTGCGTCCGGTGTTGGCTTCTCCGCAAGCGTCGATTATGAAGGCGCTGGTGGAAGGCTTTATGAGCCACCAGCCGATTGCCTATCTGCTGTTCGGCGTGGGCGCCATGATTGCTTTGATTATGGAAATGCTGGGGCAGCCTTCGCTGATTTTTGCTTTGGGAATGTACTTGCCGCTCGAACTGAATACTCCGGCGCTGGTGGGTGGCTTTCTCTCGCACTTTCTCAACAAGCGCTCGGAGAAGACTGGCGGTGTTGCGGGGAAAACAATCCGGGAACGCGGGGTCATTATCGCTTCGGGACTGATGGCGGGCGGAGCTTTGGGCGGCGTTCTGGGTGCGGCTCTGCGGCTGATTCCAGGATACCGCGAGGACTTGATCAAGACTCCTTTTTATGGGAACGACGCAGTGTCGCAGATTGTTTCCGCGGTGCTGTTTGTTGGGCTTTGTTTGTACGTGTGGTTTGGGGCGTTGAAGAAAGTAGCTGCCGAGTGACAGGCCAGAATGATAAGCCGGAATCATCAATCGAAATC
>DATEBK010000086.1:0-2411 GCA_035287825.1 Terriglobales bacterium | reverse complement strand
TGTAGAAACCCGTGCAGCAAGAATCCTCCAACTACGACCGCAGCCATGAACCACGGCGCGCTACGGAACGCGCCACCCGCAAGATGGGTGATGGTTTTCGCAGTCTGTCGCCAGTACCAGCGTCGCGCCATTGCGACTGCCGATTTCGATGCGAGGTGGGAGAACTCCTCAAGCAGGTCCCCTGGAATCGCCTCCGCCTCGTTGTCGGAAGTGAATAGACCGATCAGCCAGGTGGCAATGCGTGGCGGCTGCACGGAAAACTCTTGAGACATCATGCGTAGCTCCTGACCAGATCGAGCCCCTCGGTCATACTCCGAACAGCGCGGTGGGTGCGGCTCACCGCCGTCACTCCCTTCGCCGTGACCTGGAAGAACCGCTTCGATCGTCCGCCCCGCTCGGCAGTAGGTTCGCCGAGACGCGACTTGACGTAACCTTTCGTCTCCAGACGATCCAGCGTGGCATACACGGCACCGATGGAGACCTCACGCTTCGTGCGAAATTCAATCTCCTGCCGCACCGTCACTCCATAAGCCCGATCATCCAGCCGCAGAAGCGCGAGCAGAATGAGGTGTTCAAATTCGCCGAGGTAATCGCAGCCAGGCATTACCTATACAATATAGAGGAAATCTCGCACGGTCAAACGATTCCATCGTCACAGTTGCGCCGACCCGGCTCTGTTCGTCGAGAATTGCCTGCGCACGATGCTCAGAAAAGCTTCGACCGCGGGATTATCGATCTTCGGTTTCAACCCAATGTCGATGGACGACCAAAGGCGCGAACGCAATTTCCTGTAAACAACTCCCGGCATCGCAAACCCCGCGACACATGCCGGAGCCAGCGAGATACCAGACCGAGCGGCCACCAACCGCACGAGAGTGGGCCACTGTGGAGCTTCCTGCACAACATTTGGCCGGAACCCTTCTGCCTCGCAGCAGGCCAGAGTGCGGTCAAACGCAAGCGGCCCCATCCGCCGCGCGAACAGTACAAACGGCTCGTCGCGGAGATCTCTGGGATGAATTGTGATCTTCCCCGCCAGCCTGTGACGAACCGGAAGCACCACAATGAAGCGTTCTCGCAGGATCGATTCCATCAACAGTCCATCCCGCGGTTCCCCGTCCCTAAGAAAACCCAGATCCAGCGTTCCATCCAGCAGAGAAGGCAACTGCTCAGCGGTGTACAGTTCTCGCAGACGCAACTCGACTCGCGGGTACAGGCGGCGATAGCGTTCGATTGCCTGGGGCAGTGTGGTGAGCATGACGGAGCCGCTGAATCCCACCGTCAGCACGCCTTCCTGGCCGCTTCCCAATCGGCGCGCCATTTCCACGTCATCCTGCATCTTCGTGACGGTGTTGCGCGCACACTCTCTGAAATACTGCCCCACTTTCGTCAGCCGGACTCCGCGTGTGGTGCGTTCGAACAGCGCGTACCCCAGCATCCGCTCGAGGCTCCTGATCTGCTGGCTCAGCGGCGGTTGCGCCATCCCTAACTGCGTCGCTGCCTTGCTGAAATGCAGGGTTTCGGCGACCGCCAGAAAGTAACGTAAATGCCTGACCTCAATTTCTTGTTTCATATCGATAACGTCTCAGTGAAGACAATTAAGATATTGGACATATTTGCAGTCTAGATTCTATCGTCGAATAGTCGCTGATAAGCGATGGAGGAGGGCTTTATGCACATGACTCTTGCCAAAGAACCATCCGCGGCGGTTTCCGAAATCGGCATTCGCCAGTTTCAGGCGGGGGACGCGGCTGCATTCCGCAGGCTCAATGAAGAGTGGATCACCCGCTACTTCCGCATCGAGGACAAGGAGGAACTCGTCTTAGCCGATCCGCAGCGAGCGATCCTGGACTCGGGCGGCAGAATCTTCTTCGCGACCGCCGGAGAACGGTGTGTCGGCTGCTGCGGACTGATTCGTCTGAACGAAAAAGAATTCGAAGTGGCCAAGATGGCCGTCGAACCGTCGTACCAGGGAGCCGGCATCGGCCGTAGGCTGCTTCAAGCAGTCATCGACGAGGCGCGAAGCGCCGGCGCGCAAAGGCTCTATCTCGAAACCAACCACGCGCTCACGCCCGCGATTCGGCTATATCAATCCCTGGGATTCAAGCACATCGATCCCGACCGAATTATCCCTTCGGCATACGCGCGAGCCGATGTGTACATGGAATTTATTCTGGTTTGAAAAGCGCGGGTAAGGCTTTAGCGCACCATAAGAATCGTCCGCAACAGCCCGTCTGTGGGCAATGGTCAGTTTGACCGCGAGTTAGCACGAATGCCCTTACGGACGGGTTTTTCTTCGTGTGGCTTTGTGTCCTTAGTGGTTAAGACCTTCGAACCGGCCCACTGCCCCTCTGTGAATTTAACGCCGTCCTGCACCTTCGCTCCCTGCTAAAATCTAAAATTCTGCAAAACGG
>DATEBK010000085.1:0-7634 GCA_035287825.1 Terriglobales bacterium | reverse complement strand
ACTTATTGCTGTAACTCGGCTAGGGCCGGGCGCGGAGCACATTTATCTCATACCGTTCCGCGAAATAGAGGCTGGCACCGGGCTTTATACTATCTTGCCCTCACGGCCGGCAGGGGTGGGAAACGCTTAACGCGGCAGCCTTCCCCGAGAGAGGTATTGCTCGTGGACGTCGTTCTCATACGCATTCTGCTGATCTTTATTGTCGGCGTTATCTGCTTTCTCATTCGTCCGTTTAACCTGCCTGCAAGTTTTGCTGCAGCGGTCGGTCTGCTGATCGGCTCGGCCATCATTGTGTTCGAGTGGCGGCTTCGCGCCGTGAGTTTGAAGCGCCTGATCGGGGCCGCTATTGGCAGCGTACTCGGCATCTTTGGCGCTTATCTTTTCGCGCTGGTCATTCGCAACAGCATTCCGGCGAGCCCGACGCAAAGTTTTCTGCAGATCATGGTCATGGTGATCATGGCTTATGTGGGATTGGCGGTGGGCGCGAACAAGGGAGACCTGCTGAATCTGGCGGCCCTCGGCGGCGTCTTTGGCGGCGAGCGGACGGGCAAGAAGAGCTATAAGATCCTCGATACCAGCGTCATTATCGACGGCCGTATCGCCGACATAGCCGAGACTGGCTTTCTCGACGGCCTGATTGTGATTCCTCAATTCGTTCTGCGGGAATTGCAACTGGTGGCCGATTCGGCCGACTCGCTCAAACGCAATCGCGGACGCCGCGGGCTCGATATTCTGCAGCGCTTGCAGAAAACCGCTTCAGTGCAGATCCAGATCGTTGAAGACGACTTTCCCAGCGTTCGGGAAGTTGATCTGAAGCTCATCGAACTAGCCAAGCTGTATGAGGGCAAGATTCTTACCAACGATTTCAATCTGAATAAAGTCGCCCAGTTACAGGGCGTGGCCGTGCTCAACATCAACGAACTGGCGAACTCGCTCAAGCCGATTGTTCTGCCGGGCGAGATCATGCGGGTCTTCATTTTGAAAGAGGGGAAAGAATATAACCAGGGCGTCGCCTATCTCGATGACGGCACGATGGTTGTGATTGACAATGCGCGGAAGATGATCGGCAAGACGATCGATATCTCGGTGACGTCGGTGTTGCAAACCACCGCAGGCAAGATGATCTTTGGCAAGTGGGATGAACGCACGAGCAGTCGCCACGACTCCAAGGGAGCATCGCCGACACCAGTTTCCGGTGGGCCGGTGAGCGGGACCACTGCGCCGGTTTCGGATCCGGCTAAGAAAACAATTTCTGCGGTTGGAGAACGGGCCGCAGACTAGGCGGACTTAGTTACTGCAATTCAAATTCACTTTCCAGGATTCGCTTCCTGCGATTAGTTCCGGGAATTTACTTCCTACGATTCTCGGGCCTTGCAATTTCTTTGGTCTTCGGTAACACCACCGTAACCTCCGGCTGCTGATTCGTGTTGGTTAAGGGCACTGCCCCTAATAATCTCTGCACTACGGGTCATCTCCATTCGGAGAACTCTCGCACCTCAAGTCAGGAGATTCTTGATGAAACGGTCATTTACGGCGCTGTCCATTTGCGCCCTAGTCTATTTTGCTTTGATCCTGTCACCGCTACGGGCGGAGACGGTCGCGAAACCGGCGGGATCACTCAGTTACGACATAAGTAAAGAAGTCACCTTCAATGCAACAGTTTCAGGCGTTCTTGCCAAGCCCAACCGGGGAATGCTGATGGGGTCCCACTTGCTGCTGTCAACCGGCGGGGGATCGATCGACGCAAGTTTAGGAAGCTTCGGCCTGCAAGGTAAAAGGGCCGTCTCGGTCGTTGCTGGTCAGCAGGTCGAAGTAACCGGCGTGCTGAAGTCGATCAAGAACAAACCAGTCTTTCTGACCCGCATTGTGAAGGTCAATGGCGAAAGCTATGCCATCCGCAATCAACGCGGGGTTCCGTTGTCCCCCGAAGCGCGCGAGCGTTTGAGCCGCAAGACCGCCGGAGGTGGACTGTGAACCACAAAGCACAAATTGGTATTCTTGTTTTCGTTTGCCTGGCCATGGCCTTCCTGGCGGGTTGCGGTTCAACTCCGACCACCCCGGTCTATTCGTACTCAGTAAGCGGGTTGGAAATGAGCAATCCGCAAGGTAGCGGCCCTTATTACTACGCGATTGCCGGTTCAGTAGCGATCGATAACCAGGGCAACGTTGTGGGCGGTGAACAGGACTTCAACGACGGCGCGGGAAACACTTCGCCGGGCGATGCGGGCGCCACTCCCACTCCTGACACGATTCAGGCCACGAAAGCCGCGCTTGTGCTTACGAATGGCCAGGGCACGCTTACCATTACCACGAACAATCCCAACATTGGCGTCAATGGCGTTGAAACCTTCGGCGTCCAGTTTGTGAACCAGAAACATGCCCTGATCGTTCAGTACGATGGCACAGCAACGTCGAGCGGAAGCCTCGATCTGCAGACTCTGCCGAACCAGCTTAACGGCAGTTACGCCTTCGCGATGAACGGAATGGATCCGGACTATGAACCGGTCGCATTTGGTGGAGTGTTCACCACGGGAAGCAACGGGTCGACTTTCAGCGGCGTGTATGACGAGAACGATGCTGAAAACGGAGTCTCGACTGGCAACCTGTTTCCCCAAGGAGTTGCCATCTCAGCGCCCGACTCTTATGGCCGCGGATACATCACCGGCCTGGGCGAAGGTGTGCCGACCTCGATCGTTTACTACGTGGTGGGTGCGGAAGTGGCTCGGCTTATCGATGTGGATACTACCGATGCAGGCCTCGGCTCTGCATTTGGACAGGGCTCCACGACCTACAGCAACACATCGGTCACAAGCTCCGTTTTCGCTCTGCAATCGAACTCGCACGGAAACCTGTATGCGGCGGCTGGGCAGATTACCTCGCCAGCCGGTGGCGTTTATCAGTCGGGAATCGCCGATGAAGATGAACAGGGGTACGTGCAAAGCGGCGTTTCAATCTCGGGAACTTACTCCATCTCAAATGCGGTCAATGAATCCACTTACAACGGATACGGGAATCTCCAGATTTTGTCCGAAGACGAGGATTTCAACATCGCCAATCTGGGCGTATACGTGACCGATCCATCGCTGAATCTCAGCGATCCCAACAATTCAACCGGCGGCGGTGGCGCTCTCATTGTCGATCTCGATGATGCCATCCCCGGAACTGGAATCATGGTTCCGCAAACTGACACCACAACTGCCAACTTCACGGGCAGTTACGCCTATGGAGCGCAGGAGTACTTCTGTGACTTCTGCGAGTTCGATGTGGCGGGCCAGGCGACGATGACTGCCGGAACGTTCAACGGTTCGGGACTTATCAGCGCACCGGATGGATTTGTGTTCGAAGAGGACGGTACGGCCATCGAGAGTACAGCTACATTGACGGGAAATCCCTTGCCGGATTCGAACGAATCGACCACGGGCCGCTACACTCTAATGACTGAAAATGAAACTGAGAACCCACTCATTTTGACGGTTGCACAAGACCCCATCGATTTCGATGTGGTCATTTATCAGGCGAGTGGCGGGCAACTATTCTGGCTGAACGAAGATGATTACAGTATCTTCCTGGGCCCAATTCAACAGCAGGGATCGCTGACCAGTCTGCCGTAATAGCGTCCACTGCGAAATAAGCGACGGAATATTGCAATCGGGCGAAGCCGGCGAGATTCGGCTTCGCCTTTTTTTAAGCTGCCTTTTTGGGGAGCCGAACCATCTTCCCGGAACGGTCTGCAAGGCGCTCACGTTCAATTTCGCCGTGGCCGCGCGCACGGTCACTGAACTCCCTAAAAACCTGTACTATACTAGTCGCCCCCATGAAGGTAGTTGTCATCATTCCGGCGGCTGGATTAGGCACGCGCATGGCTTCGCCAGCGGCGGCAAAGTCCAAGAAGAAAGCGCCCAGCAAGCAATTCCAGCAACTGGACGGCGTGCCCATTCTGATTCACACGCTGCGTAAGTTTGCGGCTGCCCCCGCGGTCGACGAAATTATTATCGCGCTGCGCAAAGATGAGATGGCCGACTTTCGGACGCATTTCGAGAAACCCTACCCGGAAATTCTGACGAAGCGCCTGCGGTTGGTCGAAGGCGGCGAGCATCGCCAGAACTCGGTGGCGAATGCGCTCGCGCTCGCCTCGGCTGAGCCGGACGACATCATTCTGGTGCATGATGCGGTTCGTCCATTTGTTACGCAGGAAATTATTGCGAATGTGATCGATGCAGCGCAACGGCATGGATCGGCCATTGCCGGCTGGCCCGCGGTGGACACGGTGAAGCAGGTGGAGCGCACAGCGGATGGAGCGCTCATCAAGGCCACGATTCCGCGGGCGAGTCTGGTTATGGCGCAAACGCCGCAGGGATTTCGCTACGACATTCTGAAGAAAGCTTTCGATGACGCGGCGGCCGATGGTTTTGTCGGTACCGACGAGGCCTCGCTGGTAGAACGCGCCGGATTGCCTGTGGTGGTGGTGATGGGATCGCCGAGGAATCTCAAGATCACGACGCCGGCGGACATGGAACTGGCGGAGTTTTATTTGAAGGGCGGCTCCTAGCTTCAGGCTTGGCTTTTAGCGAGTAGCGAGAAGTTGGCGGCTGCTGAACGAGATCATCCCTTGAAACCTGCAATGTGAACGTGGAATGTGAAACCTGGAATATGACAGCTCGAATATGAAACCCGGAATACGCATCGGCTACGGTTGGGACTCGCACGAATTTAAGGCTGGCATTCCGCTCAAGATCGGAGGAGTGACGCTGACGCATGACAGCGGGCTGGGCGGGCACTCCGATGGCGACGTTCTGCTGCATGCCATCACGGATGCGCTGCTGGGCGCGATTGCCGGTCCTGATATTGGTTCGCTGTTTCCACCTTCTGACCCGCAATGGAAGAACGCCGACTCGGCAGTATTTCTGGGCGAGGCGTTGCGACGCGTCAAAGCTGCGGGCTACGAACTGGTAAATCTCGATTCCACGCTGATTCTCTCCGCTCCAAAGATTGGGCCGCATGCGGACGCCATTCGCAAACGCGTTGCCGGGTTGTGCGGGGTGTCGCCGGATTGCGTCGGGATCAAAGCCAAGACGCCGGAAGGCATGGGGACGGAGAATGCGGCAATTGCGAACGCTGTGGTGTTGCTGCAGCGCGAGGGATAGGTAAGCAAAAAGGCGCTATCCTCTTGCTTCATCCTCTTACTTCTGCGGATGCCTGCGCGCGGCGCTCGGCATAGAGCGGAAATTCCTCGGCCAGCCCCAGCACCTGCTTACGGATTTTCGCCAGCACGGCATTGTCGGCGCGATGATCGAGCGCTTCCGCGATCCAGTGCGAAATCTGCCTCATCTCCGCTTCTTTCATTCCGCGCGTGGTCACTGCCGGAGTGCCAATGCGAATGCCACTCGGCTTCATGGGTGGATTCACATCGAATGGAATCGCGTTCTTGTTGACGGTGATTCCGGCCTCGCCGAGAGCTTTTTCCGCTTCGCTCCCTAACATTCCTTTGGCGAAGACGTCGACCAGCATGAGGTGGGTATCGGTCCCGCCGGAAACGATGCGATAGCCGTCAGCGGCGAGCGTCTCGGCCATGACCTTGGCGTTGGCGACGACTTGCTGCGCGTAGTCGCGGAAGCTGGGCTGCGATGCTTCAAGAAAGCAAACTGCCTTGGCGGCGATGATGTGGACGAGCGGGCCGCCTTGCATTCCGGGGAAAACGACTTTGTCGATGGCTGCGGCGAATTCCTGCTTGCTCAGGATCATGCCGGAGCGCGGGCCGCGCAGCGTTTTGTGCGTGGTGGAAGTTACGATATGCGCGTGCGGCACGGGGCTGGGATGCGCGCCGCCGGCAACCAGTCCGGAGAAGTGGGCCATATCGACGAGATAGAGCGCGCCAACTTTGTCGGCGATCTGGCGCATGCGAGCAAAATCGATGATGCGCGGATAGGCACTGCCACCGCCGATAATCAGCTTCGGTCGCTCCGCGGTCGCGATGCGTTCGAGTTCGTCGTAGTCGATGGTTTCGGATTCTTTAGTTACACCATACGGAATTACTTTGTAAGTCTTGCCCGAGAAGTTCAGATGATGTCCGTGGGTGAGGTGACCGCCGTGGGCGAGATTTAAACCGAGAATCGTGTCGCCGGGCTGGAGGATGGATGCGTAGGCTGCCTGATTGGCCTGCGATCCGGAGTGCGGCTGCACGTTGGCGTTCTCTGCGCCAAAAAGTTTCTTGGCTCGTTCGCGGGCCAGATTCTCGACCACGTCGGTGAACTCGCAGCCGCCGTAATAACGCTTGCCGGGGTAGCCCTCCGCATATTTGTTGGTGAAGACTGATCCGGCAGCCTCAAGCACGGCTTCGCTGACAAAATTTTCGGAGGCAATCAGTTCCAGGCCTTCGTGCTGGCGGCGGGCTTCGTTGTCGATGGCATTCGAAATTTCAGGATCAACTTCGCTGAGCGGACGGGACATGGATGTTGATATTGCGGAATTTTTCATATTCGTTAACTCGGATGAGGACCGAAATCTATTTTACTTTGAGGTGGACTTTTCTGTCCGCCAACCAGATACTCCGAGATGTCATCCAAGGAATTCGTACGAAAAAGAAGAGGTCGCGATGAGTCTTTTTAAATCTTGGCAGGGTGCGGCATGGTTGCTGTTGGTGACGCTTGCAGGTTGCACACAGCAACAACAGAGTCCGCAGCAGATTCGCGAGAAAACCGCCGAGGCGACGGCGGAAGCGAAGAACGATGCCAAAGCGGTGGTGGAAGGTGTAAAGGAAGGCTGGGACAACAGCAAGGCGGTCGACGTAAATAGCGCGTCAAGAGACCAGTTGATGGCGCTTCCCGGCATGAGTGCGACCGCGGCCGACCGGGTGATCGCAGGGCGTCCTTACGACCGCGTCGACGATCTACTGACGCGGCATATCATTGTGAAGTCCGAATACGACCGGATTTCCGGCCAGATTACGGTCCATAAATAAGAAACGAGTTCCCGACGGGCTTGCTGCTGCGCTTCTTTTCGCGGGCTCGTTTTCTGCGGCTGGCCGGCGGCTACTCAAACGCCGTTCTTAGAAAACTTACCAACTGCCAGCCATCCATGTATTTGTAGGGTGTTTCGCCCATGGTGTAGTGTCCGCAGGGGAGCACGACAACTTTGTGATCGAGGTTGTGTTTCTCGAATTCTTCGACGACCTGCCGGGAAAATTCGGGCAGGAAAGTCATGTCGTATTTTGCGTAGATGATGAGCGAACGGCGCGGCCAGCGCGAAAATTTGTCGAAGTACACCATCGGGCTGACGGCGCGCCACACCTGCCGCAAGTTGTCGAGGTCAATTTCCGTTTCGAGTCCTTCGCGGATGTGGCGAGTGGATTGGCCGTGCCAGACCACGTCGGCGAAGTAAGTCGAGGCGTGATTGAAGGCGGCGACCTGAATGCGCGGATCGTGCGCGGTGGCAATGAAGGCGTAGCACGATCCCAGGCTGGTGCCGACGATGCCAAGACGGTTGTAACCCTGCGCTTCAAGCCAATCGAGACTACAGCGCACATCGATCACGCCCTGGCGGACCGAATCGAGCGTGCGTCCGATGTTGGCGGAGACGGCATAGTCGGCGCGGTCGATCTCGGCGGGACGGCGAATGTCGTGATAGGGCATGGACAG
>DATEBK010000084.1:0-6671 GCA_035287825.1 Terriglobales bacterium | reverse complement strand
GCTTGAATATCCGCAACGCGGAAATTCATAAAGCTGTTGATGTGATTCGGGTCGGGGACGCTGAGCGTAACCGTCGGCTTATCCGGGGTCGGCCCGCCGCCAACGTTCAGAATCATCCAGATGTTCGCCAGCTGAAGGTACGGAGGCGCGTTGCCGTCGCCCATGGTCAGGATGCGAGCGCCGAAGACCTTTTCGTAGTAGCGAGCCGATCGCTCGAGGTCGGCGACGGTGAGGAAACACGCGACGCTGATCCCCTCCTTCGGGGGCATCTCAAAGCTCTTCTGTTCGATTTGTACGGCGTTCATTGATGGCTCCTTTCGATACAGTGCTCAAAACAAATTGGGTGTTCGGAGTCCCGCTCCCTAGCGCGCAATTTGGCCCAGATAATATCCGAGCCGATTTTCGATATCCCCCGGCTTGTGGAAGCCGCGGGCCATCAGCGCCTTGATCCCTTCCTGGGCGGCAGGTCGCCCGAGCGAAGCGATGCACGCATCCCACCCAGCACCGAGCTCGACGTCCGGCGGCAGGCTGGTGTTGACGAGGCGCTTGGTCTGGGCGATCGCCCATTTGTCGAACTTGGCGATCCGGTTCGCGAGCGCTTCAACGAACTCATCCAGCTCGGCGTCGGGAAGGGCGCGATTGATGTAGCCGTAGGCCTCGGCCTGGTCGGCTCTAACGTCTTCCGAGCTTAAGAGCACCTCCAGGGCGCGGTTTCGGCCGATGAGTCGGGGAAGCCGAGCCATGGGGCCGCCTCCGGCGACCATTCCAACACCCACCTCCCATTGCGAGATGATGGTCTTCTCGCGGCTAGCAAAACTCATGTCGCAGGCCAGCGTGATCTCGCTGCCGTTGCCGGTCGCACGGCCACGGATGAGGGCGATGGACGCAACCGGCAAGCGGGTCAGACGCACAAGAAAGTCCGGCCACGGCGGCAAGCCTGTGGTTCCCTCCGGCAGCGAGGTCAGGTCTTCAATCTTGGCCGTGAAATCCGAGTGATTCAGGAAGTAGTCGTCCACCGCGCTGTCGAAGACCACGACCCTGACTTGCTCGTCGACCTCAAGAGCGTTGATGACTTCCTGGAACTGGTTGACCATTTCCGGTCCCATGACGTTGATGGGCGGGTTGTCGATCGTGACACGCCAATAGGCGGGCGACCGTCGGGTCAGGCGAATCTGTGTGGGTTTCGCGGGTGCGTTCATCTGTGTGAGTTTGGTAGGTGCGTTCATAGTCGCCATGGGATCTTCCTCCTTGACCATTCAGCCAGAACAAAACGGGCCGCGCAATTGGACGATGGTATCGGCAATACCTTGGTCTGATTGTTTTGCTGCCCTGACCTCTGGCCTAATTGCAATCGCCCGAGGTGCACGTTGATCGGGCTTAGCAAACTTTATTTGTGAGGAGAGCACACCATGTCTGAACTTGTGACGAAATCTGTGCCGCAAGAACAACAAGAACAGAGGATAGAAACACGCATCGCCGCGAAACGCATCGGCGGCCTTACCGTCGTTGCGACAGCCATGGCAGCGCTCGCCATTCTCGGCGGCGCGGTCCTTCACGCGCTGGGCCAAAACAAAGACGCTAACAACGACAAGTATTCGCTAGTATCGCCGGGCGGAATAGCGTTCTCTGACTTCCGGGGATACGAGGACTGGTCTGCGGCGTCTTCCGCTCGGACCGAAGCAGCGCTTCCCGACGAAATCCTCAAGGTGATCGTCGCTAATCCGACGATGATCAAGGCGTACAAGGCCGGCGTTCCGGGGAACGGCCAGCCTTTTCCCGATGGCTCCATGATCGTGAAGCTACAGTGGAAGCCGAAGAAGAGCACGGAGGCCCCTTTCGCCGTGGATGTGCCCGACGTCTTTTCCCAGGCTTTCGTGATGGAAAAGGATAGCAAGAGATTTTCGAAAAGCGGCGGGTGGGGATACGCGGTGTTCAACTACGACGCGGCGTCGGACAAGTTCACCCCCGATCCCAAAAGCCTCTCGGACTGCGGATACGCGTGCCACACGCCGGTGAAGGCGAAGGACTACATCTTCCATCCATACCAGAAGCGCTGAACTGCGCCACGACGCTTCCATTTCGAAACAGTCTAAGACTCACGAATTTGAAGTTGGTAGAGCGACCCCACAAGGCTCCAAATGAGGGCAAGCCACACAAACCTAAACCAATGCGAATCCAGAATAAGGAGACGACCAATGAATGACACGCCAAGACAGGACCAAAACTCGGTCGTTGCAGTTTACAGCCAACACTCTGCAGCAGAAGACGCCATCAAGCAATTGAAGGGTGGTGGGTTTGACATCAAGAAGCTAGCTGTCGTCGGCCGCGACTACCAGACGGAAGAGGATGTCGTCGGCTTCTATAACACAGGCGACAGGATGAAATACTGGGGCAAATGGGGCGCATTTTGGGGCGGGCTCTGGGGTATGCTCGTCGGTGCGGCGTTTTTAATCGTCCCAGGCATCGGGCCCGTTGTTGCTGCCGGCTCCGTTGTCGACTGGATCATCGCGGCCCTAGAGGGAGCAATCGTCGTGGGAGGGGTCAGTGCCCTCGGTGCGGGGCTCTTCAGCCTCGGCATTCCCAAAAACAGCGTCGTAAAATACGAGACGTCGATCAAAGCCGGCAAGTTCGTTCTTGTCGCACACGGAACCGCCGCGGAAGTAGCGAAAGCGCGCGACCTGTTAAAGACTTCAGGCGCCGAGCAAATCGACAGCTACAAGGCCGCGACCGGAGCAACGCGCGCAGCGTAATCCGGCTGGGGTCGTTCAGGGAGTCGATGCAATCTTTCCTCGCGCCTGCAACGGTTGCCTCATCACAGAGGCCACTCTGGTTTATTGTTCGCAGCTTAGGGAAGGCAGATGGCACTCGTACAGACCCTCACTGATCGCAACCAGGATCACTTTGGACCTCCGCTGCCGCCGGGTTTGCGAGAGCTTTACGATGGGGATCTGCGTTTCCGCGAATCACCCGCGAACCGACCTTCGTCATTGCGAATTTCGTTTCCACTCTTGACGGGGTGGTGAGCTACGAGATCAAGGGCCGTGCTGGCGGCTCGGCCGTAAGTGGTTCTGACCCTGCGGATGGTTTCATCATGGGACTGTTGCGAGCTTCTGCTGATGCAATTATCGTCGGCGCTCGTACAGTCCACGACACGAGCCCCGAGGCTCTTTGGATTCCTGAATACACCTACCCCAATGCGAAACTTTTGTTCAGAGAATACCGGGTAAACGTGCTTCGCAAACCCGAATACCCGCTTCTTGTCGTGGTTAGCGGGAGTGGCAGATTGGAGCTGGAGAGAGCAATTTTTCGAACGCCCGGAGTGCGCACAGCAGTGATCACAACCTCCGCCGGGAGCGATGTACTCGCGGCCGCAGGCGCAACGAAATTGCCCTCTGTTCAGATTCATACTCTGGATGCGAAGTCTGGAACAATGGCTCCGATGGCGATGCTGCGATTGCTCTATGCGGAGCTTGGGGTACGGAGGCTCCTTCATGAAGGCGGGCCTACACTCTTCGGACAATTCCTGGCGGCGGAAGCTGTAGATGAAATGTTTCTGACGCTGTCGCCGCAAATCGCCGGCCGTAAGGGGGACACAGTTCGGCCCGGTCTTGTGGAAGGAATGGAGTTCATGCCGGACTGTGCTCCTTGGTTTCAACTGCTCAGCGTCAAGCAAAGGGCTGAGCATCTGTACCTACGCTACGGGCGTTCCGGCGGCCACCCGCCGATGGCTTAGAGCAAGACTCACGCTTCAGAAGGAGCCCGTGAAATAAGAACTTTGCGCTTGCGGGACATCTTGGCCCGAAACCACAGAACAGTTCCCCTCCTTGCAGGGCCACAAGCGAGAATGCTTTCGCTCTTACTCGTCGACCCTATATTTCCGCCAGTGCGCCATGCACCAGATGGATCGAGATCGCACCCTCGCCAACGGCGGACGCGACCCGCTTCACGTTTCCGGAGCGGATGTCTCCAACTGCAAAAACTGCCGGCAAGCTTGTCTCAAGCATCTGCGGCGACCGGCCAAGAGGCCATTTTTGTGGAGCGCTTGCCAGAACTGGATCCAGGTCCCGTCCTGTAAGAATGAAGCCCTGCTGATCAAGGACGACACAGCCACGCAGCCAGTCGCTACGAGGTGATGCACCCGCCATCACGAAAACGTGCCGGATATCGCGCGTCGTCCGCTCCCCTGACAACTGGTCGAGCCAGGTGACCCGTTCGAGGTGCGATTCGCCCTCTAATGACACCAGTTCAGTCTGCAGATGCAGCTCGATCACCGGATGCTTTGTGATCCTCTGAGTCAGATAGCGCGACATCGTCTCCGAAAGCGTTTTTCCGCGAACCAGCATATAGACCTTCCGGGCAGTTTCGGCCAGGAAGATGGCTGCCTGGCCGGCCGAGTTTCCTCCGCCGATGACGACGACCTCATCACCCCCGCAGAGCTGCGATTCCATGAATGTGGCCGCGTAATAGATTCCATTTCCTTCGAACTTCTTTAGGTTGGCGACGTTCGGCGTTTTGTATTGTGCCCCTGTGGCAATGATGATGCTTCGAGCCTGCAGAATCTCGCCATTCTCCAACGAGAGCCGATATGGCCTCTGATCGCATTCGAACTTGGCCACTCGCTGTCCCACCATCATCTGTGCGCCGAATTTTTCCGCCTGAACAACGCCACGGCGCGTGAGTTCCAGACCGGAGACGCCGGTTGGGAAGCCAAGGTAGTTCTCAATCTTTGAGCTCGAGCCCGCCTGTCCGCCTGGAAAGTCAGCCTCGATCACGACAGTTTCTAATCCTTCTGAGGCTGCGTAAACCGCCGCCGCCAACCCGGCCGGACCAGCGCCCACAATGACGACATCGAGAATGTGCGATTCATCGACTTTGCCCGAGAGCCCCAGGCATTGAGCCAACTGTTGCGTCGTGGGATTGCGCTGCACGGCCTTTCCGCTGCAAATCACAATCGGTATTTCGTCGATCTTCACATTAAAACGATCAAGCAACTCCTGAGCGGTTGTGTCACTGTCAAGGTCGATATATGCGTGGGGGTGTCCGTTGCGGGTCAGAAACTCGCGCAACCGCAGCGTATTAGCCGAGTGACGCGATCCCAGAATAATGACGTTACCCAAGCCGCCCGCAATGAGCGCGAGGCGTCGCTGGATAAAAGCGCGCATGAAAATATCGCTGAGTTCGGCATCTTTCGCGATGAGCGAACGCAAAGCACCAGGGCTAACTTCAAGAAATTCTCCTGATTCGGCCACCCGTCCACGCGCCATAGAGCCGGTCCCGGAGATTAAGACCATGTCTCCGGAAAAACCGCCCGGACGATGAGTCGCAAATACGTGCTCGCCAGAGAGCCTGGTTATTACGATATCGAGCTTTCCGGAAAGCAAAACAAACAAAGGCAAACGATCCCCGGCTTCGAACAGGATCTCTCCGGCCCGAACTGTTCTCACCGTGCCATACGGCCGGATGCGGTCGATCTGGCTGGGAGTTAGGAGAGGAAACGCCTCGGCTTGCCGCTCGGGTGAGTCTATCGATCGTAGAATCGACTCGGTCACTCAGCTTTTCCTTTCCCAAATGGCCGATCGCGCTCCCGTTATCGTCTGTATCATTTGATCTCCGTCGGCAGCTTGTTGATCACTGCCGCTCCTGCCTTGCTCACCACTTCGTCCTGGGAATCCGTTCCTCCGGAACAACCGATTGCGCCGATGATATCGCCCTGGTCGATCAGCGGAATACCGCCTCGAGACGCAATGATTCCATCGAACGCGAGCAGATAATTGAGATGCATAAGGTTGATACCGTCCTCAAAGACCTTCGTTGGCCGTCGGAAGGTCACGGCCGCTCGCGCCTTGTGTTGAGCAATTTGAATTGAGGCGAGCATGGCACCATCCATTCGTTGGAAGGCAACTATGTTGCCACCGGAATCGGCGACTGCGATATTCATTTTCCAATTCCGCTTCTTGGCCTCTGCTACAGCGGCCTGAATAACCGCCTGGGCTTGTTCCAGTGATACAGGGAGCCCGTAAGGCACATCGAATGGTATTTCGTCTGGGATGAAATCAAGAGGATTCAAGGTGGGAGTCGCTTCGACGGCGATTCCTGCTATGTTGCTTGACATAATTTTCCTCCGAAAAGCTTGAAAGTTTTGACAGCCCTTTGGCTGCCACGAACAGATACGTGAACTTCGAACAGTGAGCACCGAGCCGATCAGTCCTTTCTGACAGGTTGCTAGTTGGCTATCACTCGTAATACGCCGGCAACTTCTTTTGGGCGTCGCTTTGGGGCTGATCGTGGTTGATCCAGAGCTGCGCATGTTCTTTCGCCATGACTGCAGCTATCTTGTCCATAGACAGCAGCGAGGCCTGCTTGTTCCAGTTATTGTCAGGGACGTAGCGATGTTCGAAGCTTGTCTGAAAATGCACAACATCGCCGCTTAGAATCACCGCTCCAGTTTTAGGGAGCCTCACGAGCAAAGATTGGTGGCCGGGCGTGTGTCCTGGCGTGGAGAGCAGCACGAGGCTCCCATCGCCGAAGATGTCGTAATCGCTGTCGACGAGCTTTACCGGATGCTGCTTGTTAAAGGCGACTGTGTCTTGCCGGCTTCCAGCCCATTCGTATTCGACTCTTTGCACCAGCATTAGCGTGTTAGGAAACATTTCGATGTTCCCCGCGTGGTC
>DATEBK010000083.1:0-3100 GCA_035287825.1 Terriglobales bacterium | reverse complement strand
GATCCCACCACCGATGATCCCTACTTCGAGAAGATGGCATCGCAGGGTCAGAGCTTCTTCCAGGCCGCTGGCGACAGCGGCGCATACCATGGCAATTCGGCATGGCCGTCGAATTCCCAGTACGTCATTTCGGTCGGCGGTACGGACTTGGAGACCCAAAGTGCGGGCGGTCCCTGGAAGTCGGAAACCGTTTGGTCTGACGGTGGCGGGGGTTATGGTACGAACGTTGACATCCCCTCCTGGCAGCAACTCCCCGGCGTAATCACCTCGAAGAATGAGGGGAGCACCACGTACCGCAACATCCCAGACGTCTCCGCAAACTCGAACTTCACGTTCTACGTCTGCGCCGACCAGGACGGTTGCACTGCGAATGAATACGGTGGAACCAGCTTTGCCGCTCCCATGTGGGCCGGTTACCTGGCTCTTGCCAATCAACAAGCAGCCGCCAACGGAAATGCGGCGCCCGGCTTCATCGATCCCGCAATCTATCCGCTGGGTCTCGGTGCAGGCTATGACACCGACTTCCACGATATCACCGTCGGCAACGAGGGCTTCCCGGCTGAGACTGGTTACGATTTGGCCACCGGCTGGGGCAGCCCCAACACGAACGGCCTGATCAATGCTCTGCTGGGATCGGGAAGCGGCGGAGCTGGAATCAGCTTCGCGCCGGCGTCTTTGTCATGGGGTAAGAAGGTCGTGGGCACGACCACCTCAGCAAAGAAGGTTGTTGTCACCAACAGCGGAACCGCGACGCTGAATATCACCTCGATTGCCATCAGCGGCGACTTCGCGCTGGCGACGGTTAAGGCGACCAAGAAAGTAACTCCTTGCGCAAACGGCAGCACGGTAGCTCCGGGCGCAACTTGCGAAATCGCGGTCACGTTCAGCCCGCTTACCGAGGGGGCACTGACCGGTGCGGTCACGTTCACCGACAATGCTGCCGGCAGTCCGCAGCAGGTAACGCTGAGCGGAACTGGCAAAGACTAACTAATCAACCAACTGCACCACAAGGGCGGGACTTCGGTCCCGCCCTTTTTTTGTCACTGCAGCCCATTCGACTTGGATTTTTTCGCCAAATGGCCGGTTCGGCCGTACAGGATGCTCGCTCCCAAATGGGGGGTATCTAGTTCCTACTGGGATTACCAAGGTAATCTGATCTTCTTTTGCACTATTTTCCGTGATATAACCCCGTTAGCTGCTCGTCATGCTTGGGCTGGGAGCATCGTTGTTTTCTGGCCTCTTTTTCTGCTTCCTATAGAAGTGCAGAACGACAGCTGAGGAGGCGTTGTGTCAGAAGCGCGTACCGGAAAAAGGTTTCCGTTGCATTTGCCGATCAAGATTCACAGGGAAGATAGCGCGAACGACACCCATAGCGGCATGACTGGCGATCTCAGCGCCGCGGGCGTGTATATTCGCGCCGATGCTGCTCTCGAAGTCGGCTCGCCCGTAGAGTTTGAGATCACCCTGCCGCCCGAGGTTACAGGCGGCAAGGATAATGTTGTCATTCAGTGTCGCGGCCGCGTGGTGCGGACCGACGAGCCCCAGGCCAGCACCGAACCGGGAGATAGCCGGGGCGTTGCTTGTGTCATCGATTCTTACGAATTCGTTCGCAACAGTTAACCGGGAGCGATCCATGCTGAAGCTTATTTTGGCCGATAATCAGGCGATTTTCCGGGCCGGCATCGCCAAGGTGCTGGCCGTAGAAGACGAGATGCGGATTGTGGCACAGGCACAAACTGCCGAGCAGATGTTCATGGCGCTCGACAAGTTTCGCGCCGCGGTGCTGATCATCGCCGGAGGATTTCACTCCGACTTCAATTCTGTCCTCTCCGCCGCCAACAAGAACAAGACCCGCGTCGTTGTGCTTGCCGATACTGGCGAAAGCGCGCAACGCTACATGGCGGCTGGCGCTCACGGCGTCGTCTACCGCAACGTCACCAGCCCCGCGCTCGTCGACTGTGTCCGCAAGATTGCCCGCGGCGAAAACTGGGTGCAAGACATGGCGGTGCCAAGCGAGTTGACCGAAAACGATATGGTCGGACTGCGCGTCCGCGACCGCTTGACGGCCAAGGAACTCCGCATCGTGGCGCTCATCGTTCAAGGCTACAAGAATAAAGAAATCGCCACGCAGCTCGGTACCACCGAGCAGGTGATTAAGAACTACCTGCGCAACGTCTACGACAAAATCGGTGTGTCAGACCGGCTCGAACTGGCCCTGTTCACCATTCACCATCGCATCCTGAACGAGGCCGCAGCCGCGACGGCGGCAGCCGCCATCCCGCAAGTGTCGCAGGCGGGAATCAGCAACTAGATCGCTTTCGCCAAACAATAAAAGGCCGCCCACGGGCGGCCTTTTCGTTTCTCCTTGGGAAAGTAGTATTCTGCTCAGTCGAAAACTCCGAAAATTATGCGAATCAACCCCTGTTTTTGCCGTTGGACTGCCTTCGCTGCAATGATTATTGGATCCACGGTTATAGCCATAGCAGCAGATCAGCCCGACGCCATCGACAAGTATGTCCAAGCGGAGATGGCGCGGCAAAAGATTCCAGGCCTGGCATTGCTGGTCTCACGCAGCGGCCGGGTAGTCCGCGCTCAGGGATACGGCCTGGCGAACGTAGAACTGCAGGTTCCGGTTAAGCCCGAGACAATCTTTCAATCTGGATCCATGGGCAAGCAGTTCACCGCGACTGCCGTCATGATGCTGGTGGAGGAAGGCAAGATCGGCCTGGAAGACCCGCTAACGAAATTCTTCCCCGGTGCGCCTGCCGCCTGGACGCAGGTCACAATTCGCGAACTGCTCAGCCACAGTGCTGGATTCACCGACTATCCCAAGAATTTCGACATGCGCAAAGATTACACCGAGGCGCAAGTGCTCAAGATCGTCGAGGCCATACCTCTCGCCTACACGCCGGGAACGCGATGGAGCTACAGCAATCTCGGCTACCTGACGCTGGGCATCGTGATTCACAAAGTCACGGGGGAATTCTACGGAGACTTTCTGCAAGAGCGCATCTTTCGCCCGCTTGGCATGAACACAACACGCATCATCAGCGAAGCCGACATCGTGCCGAATCGCTCAGCCGGGTACCGGCTAGTGAAA
>DATEBK010000082.1:0-8270 GCA_035287825.1 Terriglobales bacterium | reverse complement strand
AAGAAGCACCAGAAGATGTTGAACAAGGCGAACAAGAAACAGGCCAAAGCTATGCGGAAAGCGGCGAAAGCGCAACGGAAGCAGACGCAGAAGGCGAACCGCCAGAATAAGCATCGGTAACAGGCGCGTTTGAGGGCTTGTTTCCAGAGGGCGTTGTACAAACACAACCTTAAACGCAGCTGACCCGTCGATACATCACAAATCCACAGTGACGGGGCGCACATCCAACCGTTCCGAGACACGCTAATCTCGTTCCACTCCCAGGACCTGCCGGTCCAGTTCCCTCCAGAAAGAGACTGGCTATGCGTGTGTCTGGAAGGGCGCTGGTGATCGTACTCGTCGGTTTGTCGAACGTATCCTTATTTCCATTTCCCGCGGCTGCACAGCAAGCGGACGAAGTCGTGACCGCCCAGGTTCTCGGTCCGCAATGGAAACAGATCTCGCGCCGCGCCGGCATGATCTTCGCCGGGACTTTACTTTCGACGGCAACGCAGGGTGACACGACGCCAGCAACTGGCGCGGTTCCGGGGCCGATTCCGACCATCCAGTTGACTTTTCGCGTAGATGAAGCGATAGCCGGAGTTGAGCCGGGTCGAACTGTGACTATTGTGGAGTGGGCGGGAGCATGGAATATGCAGCGTCCAATGACGCAGGGCGAGCACATTTTGCTCTTCTTATATCCGCCCAGCCGATTGGGACTCACCAGCCCGGTGGGCGGTTCCAGAGGTCAGGTAGCCCTCGATCAGACTGGCGAGAGCGTGTCGCGTGCGGTGTTCGAGCCCGCGACGGCGATTGCTCGGCGAAGTGCTGGGGCGAAGTCTCAAGTGACGGCCACGGACGCGCCTGGCATTTTGTCACCCGTTAAAGTTTCGCCCATCAGTATCTCTCTGGTCAGCGTCGCGCAATTAAAGCGAGCCATCCGCAGCGCCAGAAATGAGCAGGGGCGACCATGATCCGATCGAACATTTCCCGACGAATTCTGGTCGTAGCGATTCTTCTGGGTTGCGGTGTGGTTATTTGCCGGGCGGGAGGCCCGGCATTTGTGGCGGGCTCGGGCTACAACTCCGGAGTCGAAGGCCAACCCCTGATTTGGGCGAACGGCTCGGTAACGTACTTCACCGATCAAGGGAACCTGAGCCCCATTCTCTCCAATACGCAGGGCAATGCTTTTGTGGCGTCCGCTTTCGGTGCCTGGACCAGCATTTCGGGTACGACGCTCAATATTTTGTGGGGCGGGCAACTGGCCGAGGATGTCAACGGCAGCAATATCGAGACCAACGGTTTTGGCGTGGTCACAGCCCCTGCCGATATTACCGCGTCAGCGACGGGCACTCCGGTGGGGATTGTTTACGACTACGACGGAACGGTGACGGATGCCATACTCGGCGAAGGGGCTGGCGAGGCTGATGAATGTTTTGTCGACGCGGTTTATGGCGGTCCTGATAATTTTGCCGCGAGCGGGAATATTGTGCATTCCCTGGTGGTGATCAACGGAGTTTGCGCGGCCACGAGCGCGCAACTGCCCGACGTTCAATATCGCCTGGTGCGCGTTCTGGGGCGGACTCTGGGTTTAGGGTGGTCGCAGGCCGATGTGAATGTCCTGACCGGCAATCCGCCTCCAATCCAAGGCGATTATCAGGGATTTCCGGTGATGCACTTTATCGATCCGATTTCATGCGTGCCTATCAGCGTGTGTTATCCCGATGCGGCTGTTCCGAAGATGGATGATGCCGACTCGCTTACGCGGTTGTATCCCGGGAGTGGCGCTGGGCAGCCGGCGGGCAGGATCTACGGCAATGTTTATTTCACGAGCGCATCGGGAAATGCGGCGCAGGCGATGCAGGGCGTGAATGTAGTGGCACGGCTGATGGTTTCGGGGCAAGCCTCGCGGCAGTATGTTGCGACTTCGGTTTCCGGATTTTTGTTCTGCGGCAACGCCGGCAACATTATCGATGGATATATAGCGCCGAATGGACTTCCCTACGCTCAGTGGGGATCTGACAACATTTCGGTCGAAGGAGCGTTCGACCTTGGCGAATTGACGATTCCCACCGGTCAAAGCACGGCGCAGTACCAGATCAGCGTGGAGGGCCTCGATCCCAACTGGTCGCTGGGAGTTGAGCCGTATGGTCCGTATCAGGTGACGCCATCGGGGAATTTTGTGCCGGTTGTGGTCACGGTATCCAATGGATCGGATACGGAGCAGAACATCCTGATGGTGCAGGATGAAGTTGCGCAAACGCATCCTGGCAGCGGCTCGACGTATGCGAATCCTGCGCCGCTTCCGTTGGGGGGCACGTGGGGTTCGTGGATTTCCGGTTACGGCAGCACCGACTTTTTCCAATTTACAGCGCAGGCCAACCGCACCGCCTCGATCGCAGCGACAGCTCTGAACGAGGCGGGTCAGGCCTCCGAGAACAAACTGTTGCCGGTGATTGGAGTTTGGGAATTGAGCGACCAGAGCGGAGATCCCGCGCCGGCGTCGACGCCTTCGGCATTCAACTCGCCGACTTTTGCCCTCAGTCGGCTGGATGTGCAGTTCAACAGCACGGAGCCGTATCGGGTTGCAGTCGCCGACTTCCGCGGCGATGGGCGTCCCGACTACTTTTACCAGGCTAGCCTGCTTTATTCCGATTCGCTGACGCCGGCTCGCCTCAGTCTTGCGGGCGGCGTCACAACGCTCCGGGGCATCGGCTTCGGTCCTGGCCTGCAAGTGAACGCGGGCGGCAGCAACGGCAGCATCCTGACTGCGTCTGCGACCGAGATGCAGGTGGAGATGCCGTTCGGCGGGCAAGATGGACTTGCCAGCATTCAAGTCACGAATCCTGTGAATGGTGCGTTTTCGCAAATGATCGGCGCGCTCACCTATGGCGCCGCGACCAGCGACCTGCTGCTCATGCTGCAGGGGGCCGAACCGTCAACCCCGGTAGGATCGCAAGCGGCGAATGCTCTGCGAGTGCGCGCGGTTGCCGCCGACGGGATCACGCCCGTGAGCGGCGCGACGATTGCGTGGAGCGCGAACGACGGCCTGCAATTCTCGGTCTGCGGTGGGGCGTCTTCCTGCTCTGTGCTGAGCGACCAGGCGGGAGAATCATCAACATGGGTGACGCCCACTGTGACCGGGGCGAGCACGGTGACGATTGCGCTCGCTCCACTGTCATACCAGCCGCCTCAAGTGCAGCAAGCCACGGTAGTGGGGACGTCGACTACGCTCGACCTTTCCGCGGTGACACCGAACTACTGGATTGGGCAAGGCGCAACCCTGGCCGTTCCACTCACGGTTGAGGCGTTAGACCTGGGCGTTCCGCTGGGGAACGTGACTGTCAATTTCGTGATCACGCGAGGGACGGCAACTCTTTCGGCCGGGAGCGCGACTACGAACGGTCAGGGATTTGCGACGGTCACCGCTAATGTCACGAATCTAAGCTCGAACGTGCAGGTAAGCGCATGCGTGTCTCCAAACAATTCGCCTTGCCAGAGTTTCGCGTTGTTTGCCACGCCTGTTTCTGGGTGGACGCTGGAAACTGTGAGTGGTTCGACGCAGGTGGTGCCGGTGGGGCAAGCTTTTCAATCGCTGGTGATGCGCGTGACGGATGGATCCGCGGCTGACAATCCGGTGCTGGGAACGAGCGTTACCTTCGGGACCACGCTGACGCAACTGAACCCGGAGCCGGGGGGAGTGCCGGTTCTTCTGGGGTCGTCAACAGCGCAGATTGTGAGCGCACAGAATGGGATGGCCTCGATCGTGCCCTCGACCCAAAATGTCGGGCCGTGCGCAGTGTTCATCACGGTGACCGCGGGCGCTGCTAATGTGCAGCTGCAGATGGAAAGTGTGCCGACAATTATTCCAACGCTGCCGGATCGCGCTCACTCCAAGCCGCCGGCGCCGGCGTCGCGCGGGTCTGTCAATTCGAACTAAAATCTCGTCGAGCTGAGTTTCGTCAAACCGGATTCCGTCAAACGAAGTTTGTCGAACCAAGTTTCGTCGAGCTTAGTCTTGGAGGCGATCCTGGTTCTTACTTCTTCGTCCACTGGTCGACCCAGTTGTTGACCGTCTTGTACCAGAGCTGCGAGTTCTGGGGCTTCAGGACCCAGTGGCCTTCGTCGGGGAAGTAGAGCATCTTCGAGGGCACGCCCATCACCTGCAGCGTGTCAAAAAGCTGGAGGCCTTCGCTCACGTCGAGCCGGTAATCGAGTTGTCCGTGGATGACGAGGGTGGGTGTCTTGAAATTCTTCGCCGAATTGCGTGGAGACCACTTCTCATACATCTCCGGGTTGGTGTAGGGAGTGCCTTTGAACTCCCAGTTATTGAACCAGAGTTCTTCGGTGGTGCCCCAGGCGGAGACGGTGTTGAACATGCCGTCGTGCGAAACGATGCACTTGAAACGGTCGGTGTGGCCGAGCACCCAGTTGGCCATGTATCCGCCGTAGCTGGCACCGAGGGCGCACTCTCGGTCTTTGTCGATGAATGGGTAAGTCTTCTCCGCGTAGTCGAGCCCCTTCATCAAATCTTCAAACGGAGCGCCGCCCCAGTCGCCGTTGATGGCGTCGATAAACTTCTGTCCGTAACCTGGCGAGCCGTGGAAGTTGATCATGATGACGACATAGCCATTGGCCGCGAAGAGTTCGGCATTCCAGCGGTAGGACCATTCATCGCCCATGGGAACTTCGGGTCCGCCATGGATGATGAACTTCAGGGGATACTTCTTGCGGGAATCGAAATCGGGGGGCTTGACGAGAAAACCCTGGACCCTGTCTCCGTTCGCGCCAGGAAACCAGAAATGTTCGAGCGGCGCCATGGCGACTTGGGACAAGACCTCGTCGTTGAGATGAGTAAGTGGAGATGGCTTCGGCAACGCGCAGTCGGGCGTCTCGACTGGCGCCGCATAGCCGGGGGGACTAAAGGTGTCGGCCACACAATTCTTGTTAAGATTCAGCGATGTGCTGGAGCTGTAGATTTGGCTGGGGCTGCCAACTGTCATGCGGGAGAATAGAAGCGTGCGTCCGCCATCGATCACCGAGATGTCGCCGTCGTAGCCCGATGTGATCTTGCTGATCTTGCCTGTACCATCGGCGGCGATTTTGTAGATAGGCGACTCGCCCTCGTGTTCGGACCCAAAGTATATGGCTTTCGAGGCGGGATCCCACGCGATCGTACCTACCCAGGAATCAAAATTCTTGGTTAAGTCTTTTTTCGTTTCCGTCTTGCGGTCATACAGCATCAGGCGGAAGCGGTCGCTCTCGTATCCGGGACGCTGTTGGGCGCGGTAGGCGATGTACTTGCCGTCGGGAGAATAGAGCGGCGTGGAGTCGCTGGCGGGATTGTCGGCGGTAATGTTCTTCGTCTTCGTCAGCACATCGGAAGGCGTGGCATTCGCCGGCCAATTCACCGGGACGATCCAAAGATCGTTGTTGGTGGACGTGGCTTCGACCTTGTCGTGGTTCGAGGTGTAGCAAATCTCCTGACCGTCGGGTGAGAAGGCATAGTCGTCTTGTCCGCCGAGCGAGAAGACGGGAGCGTCGTAGTCGCCGGGGGTGAGGTCGACATAGCGCTTCGTGAGAATCCCCGCGACTGCAGTCGGAGGAACTTCGGGAGGAGCTTCAGTCACGAAGATGTGACTGCGCTTGCCCGCTTTATACGCGTTCCAGTGACGATAGAGAAGGCGATCAAAAACCAGAGCCTTGACCTTCGATTGCGCCACTTCCTTCAGCTTGTCGGCATTGCAGGAGGCTTCTCCGGCAGGCGCACGGTCGCAGTCCGGATACACATCGGAGGTGAACAGAATGTTCTTGCCATCAGGAGACCAAAGTTCGCCGCCAGCTTCGGTAGCAATCGAGGTCAGTTTATGCGCGCCAGTAGAAGAGCCAGCAGCGCCATCGAAATCGGCGATCCAAACCTGCGAGCCATCTTCTTTATTCGAGATGAATGCAAAACGCTTTCCATCAGGCGACCAGCGTGGACGGTCGCCGTCCTGATCGGGAATGACCATACGCTCTTGTCCGCCCGCTAGAGGGACGATCCAGATGTGCGACGTTTTCTTGTTCGCCGCGAGGTCCACATCAACGGCAGCGAAGAGCACCCACTTGCCGTCGGGAGAAGGCTGAGGGTCGCTGATACGCTTCAGCTTCATCATGTCTTCGAAGGTGAAAGGATGTTTGGCTTGAGAGAAAGCGGGAAGAGTGAGAAGAACAGTGAGAAGAAAACCAAGAAAGAAAGCAAGTCGGCGCATAGGGTCCCCTTAGAACACGAGAGTGTAACAAAATCTGTTCTTCATCCCAGCTCTTCCAGCATGGCAGTCATCTCCGATTGAGCATGGTTGTTGCCGGTGCGGCGCGCCGAGGAGATGCCATCGACTAGCCACCGCTTGGCTTCATCGATGCGGCTGGCGCTGGCGAGTGCCTGCGCAGCCATGAAGTAGGCCGGCGTGTAATCGGGATTCTTCGCAATCAGCGTGGTGAATTCCTGAAGCGCGGGTTCGATTTGTCCGGCCTTGGAATATTCCATGGCCAATCCGTAGCGGGCAAACGAATCCTCGGGATTCGCGGCCAGAACTTCGCGCAACATAGCAATGCGATCCATAGAGCAGCTCAGGTTGTCAGGCCTCAGCGAAGAGGCAAAAGCTAAGAGCCGACTTCTGATCTTACATTCATATCACAGCGTTCTTGTCGTCTCAGGGGTTACAATGTCTGCTTTCCGAGAGACCAACTTGGCTTGTCCTTTTTTCGTGCCGCTGGAGATGGTGAACGATGGGTCGTGGCCCCATCCTTCTCGCCTGCCGCTGGGGGCGGGATGGAACGGGAATTGCTGCGCATCAGGGAGAGATCAGACTCCATCGGAGACGCAGGTGCGGGAATTTTGCAATCTAGGGTATGCGACGGGTTGTCCGCATCTTCCGACGGAGCGGGATTGCGATGCGATTCGATTTTCAGTGGTCAAGATCAGTCCGGGACAGGTGGCTATCTGTTTTGTCAGTGAGTTGGCGCACGCGCCGATTGAACAAGGGACGTTGGTTTTCGATCTGACGAACGAGGTTTGGCTGAACCTACATCGAGACCCGCGAGTTCTACGGCTGGCAACCAGTTTTCTCCAAAGCTACCGGACGCGGCAGAAAGCCGCAGCCGCATAGGCCCGCGCGGGGCGCACTGCGGTTGGTGAAGGGCGGACCAGGAATCGACCCACGATGAGCGGATACGAAGAATGAACGATGACGATAAAACGAGGCTGACGCGCGCGCGTCCGGTGCGCGAATCGATTTCCGAAATGGCGGAAATCGTCATGCCCAACGATGCCAATCCACTGAATGCTCTGGTGGGCGGACGGTTGATGCACTGGATCGATCTGGCGGGCGCGATGGCTGCGCATCGCCACTCGCGGGAGCGTGTAGTGACAGCGTCGATCGATCACATGGATTTCCTGGTCCCGGTGCGAGTGGGCGATCTGGTCATTCTGCGGTCGTCGGTGAACCGGGTCTTTCATACCTCGATGGAAGTCGGAGTGAAGGTGTGGGTGGAGAACTATCATTCAGAGGAACGTCGTCACGTAAGTTCGGCTTATCTCACGTTTGTCGCGATCGACGAAAAGGGAAATCGGCTGGCGGTTCCACCGGTTATTCCAGAGACGGAAGATGAGAAACGTCGATACGAAGATGCGGTGCGGCGGCGCGAGATACGGCGCGCGGAATGGGCACGCCACAAACCAAGGTAGATTTTAGCAATCTTTAAAACCGCATCCGAACAAGCCTGGGATCGCGACATGACAGACACCTGAGACCTTATTTATGGAAAGCGCACTGTTCATTCACCGCCTTCATTTCGCTTTCACCGCGACGTTTCACTATTTGTTTCCGCAATTGACGATGGGTCTGGCGCTGCTGATTGCGGTTCTGAAGACGATCGCGCTGCGGAGCCGCGATTCTGTGTATGACGAGGCGGCGCGGTTTTGGGCAAGAATTTTTGGAATCACTTTTGTTATGGGTGTAGTGACTGGCATTCCCATGGAATTCCAGTTCGGCACTAACTGGGCTCCGTTCTCGCGGTTCGCGGGTGGAGTGATCGGACAGACGCTGGCGATGGAGGGCATGTTTGCCTTTTTTCTGGAATCGGCGTTTCTAGGATTGTTTCTCTACGGAGAAAAGCGGCTGAGTCGGAAGGCGCACTGGTTGTCGGCGGTCGCGGTTTTTGCGGGCTCGTGGTTGTCGGGATATTTCATCATAGCGACAGACGCTTTTATGCAGCATCCGGTCGGTTATTCGACCGCAGCGGACGGAAGT
>DATEBK010000081.1:0-10516 GCA_035287825.1 Terriglobales bacterium | reverse complement strand
TCGTTTTTCGTGGGGAAACCGGCATTGATTGAGGAGACGGCATTCCGCAACAGTTCACTGCAAGGGGCCTACTTCATGCTGGCGGCTCGAGCCGTGGGACTGGATTGTGGCCCAATGTCGGGCTTTGACGCGGCGAAAGTGAATGCGGAATTCTTCCCCGACGGAAAATGGAAGGTCAACTTCCTTTGCAATCTGGGCTATGGCGATCACAGCAAGCTGTTCCCGCGAAGTCCGCGGCTGGATTTCGACGAGGCATGCAGGGTGCTCTGAGCTTCGACCGGGAGACGCGGCATAGCCGCGTCTCTACGGACGATTCGAGACTCGACGATTCGAACTCGCCTATTCAAGTCAGGGATTTGATCGCTTATTGCTTGTCGATCTTTTTCTCGACTTTGGCCCAGGTATCTTTGAGCGCGACCGTGCGGTTGAAGACGGGCCGGCCAGGTTTGGAATCTGGATCCACGCAAAAATATCCGAGGCGCTCGAACTGATAGCGGCCTTCGACGGGCGCATTCGCCAGCGACGGTTCCAACTTGGCGTTGGTAATTACCTCCAGCGAATTGGGATTCAGGTTGGCAGTAAACTCCTGCCCTTCGTCGACCTGATTCGGATCTTCTTTGGTGAAGAGCTTGTCGTAGATGCGCACTTCGGCGTCGATGGCGTGGGCGGCTGAGACCCAGTGGATGGTCGATTTCACCTTGCGTCCGTCGGGTGCGTTGCCGCCGCGCGTAGCGGGATCGTAGGTGCAGTGCACTTCGACTACTTCTCCGGCATCGTTCTTGACCACGCTCGTCGCGGTAATGAAATAACCGTAGCGCAGCCTTACTTCGCGGCCGGGTGACAGCCGGTAATACTGCTTGGGCGGATCTTCGCGGAAATCATCCTGCTCGATGTAAAGCGCTTTTGAGAATGGCACTTTGCGCTTGCCGGCGCTCTCGTCTTCGGGATTGTTGACGGCGTCGACTTCTTCGCTCTGATTTTCCGGATAGTTGTCGATCACGACTTTCAGCGGGCGCAGCACGGCCATCACGCGCGGCACGCGTTTGTTGAGGTCTTCGCGGACGAAATGCTCGAGCATGGCCAACTCGAGAGAGCCGCTCGTCTTCGATACGCCAATGGCCGCGCAGAAATTTCGAATTGCCTCCGGCGAATAGCCGCGGCGCCGAATCCCGGACAACGTCGGCATCCGCGGATCATCCCATCCATTGACGAACTTCTCCTGCACCAGCTTCAGCAGCCGGCGTTTGCTCAGCAGCGTGTAAGTCAGGCTGAGCCGATCAAATTCATATTGCTGCGAAGGGAAAATTCCCAGTTTCTGAATGAACCAGTTGTAGAGCGGACGATGGTCTTCGAACTCGAGTGTGCACATCGAATGCGTCACGTGCTCGATGGAATCGGACTGCCCGTGCGCGAAATCGTACATGGGATAAATGCACCACTTATCGCCGGTGCGGTGGTGCTTGGCGTGCAAGATGCGGTACATGATGGGATCGCGGAAATTCAGGTTCGGCGAAGCCATGTCGATTTTGGCGCGCAAAATTCGCGAACCGTCGGGGAACTCGCCTTTGCGCATGCGTTCGAACAGGTCAAGATTTTCCGCGACAGGACGAGTGCGATAGGGACTGTCTTTTCCGGGCTCGGTCAGTGTGCCGCGATATTGCCGGATCTCGTCGGCGGTCAGGTCATCGACATATGCGTTGCCATCTTTTATTAATTTGACCGCCCAATCGTAGAGCTGCTCGAAGTAGTCGGAAGCGTAATAGAGACCGTCCCACTCGAAACCCAGCCAGCGAACATCTTTCAAGATGGATTCGACGTATTCTGTTTCTTCTTTTTCCGGGTTGGTATCGTCGAAACGCAGGTTGGTTTTGCCGCCGAATTCGTCGGCGAGACCAAAGTCGAGACAGATGGCCTTCGCGTGGCCAATGTGCAGGTAGCCATTGGGCTCGGGAGGGAAACGGGTCTGGATAATGGCATCGCCGTACTTCTTCGTTTCCAGATCGCGAATCATGGCGTCGCGAATAAAGTTGGAGGGCGCGGACGGCGGCTCAGGAGACGGCTTTTTCCCGGCGTCGGTCGATGGACTCGCAGGACTCATCACACAATCATTTTATATGGCGCGGGCGTTCCGACGCGTTCTCCAGCGCTGTTTCGCCGGGTTTGCTAGAGTTTATAGCGGGGACGACTCAGAGAGCCTGGGCCGGTTCCGATTCTTAGTCCGGCCAACGAATGGCAAATTGCGCCCAATGCGGTCGTCAGCTTTCGGGTCTCAGCTTCGGCAAGAAGCTTTGCCCGTGGTGCGTGCAACACGAAGCGGCGCAGCGTGGCGAAGATGTGCCCGTCCAGCGGGTTGAACCCGCGCCCTGGAAGCGGGCGCAGTCCAGTTCGATGGCCGTCACCCAAGCGATTTTCGGCATCAACGTGGCCGTCTTTCTCGGCATGGCGTTTGCTGGAGTTTCCATCGTCTCGCCAACGGGCCCCGAGCTCGTGCATTGGGGTGCAAATTTCGGCCCACTCACCATTGGCGACGGACAGTGGTGGCGACTGCTGACTTGCGTTTTCGTCCATATCGGCATCACGCATATCGCCCTCAATATGTGGTGTTTGTGGGGGCTGGGCAAACTGGCCGAGTCGATGTATGACCATTGGACCTTTGTCACGGTTTATCTCACTACCGGCGTTTTCGCGAGTGTGGCCAGCCTGATTTGGGACCCAACGCGCACTAGCGCAGGCGCCTCGGGAGCAATCTTCGGTATAGCCGGGGCGCTGATTGCGTCGCTTTACCTGGGAGAATTTTCGCTACCGAAAGCAGCAGTGTCGGCACTTCTGCGAAGCGTGCTGAAGTTCGCCGGCTATAACCTCGTGATCGGATTCGTAATAGGCTTCGTCGACAATGCCGCGCACGTTGGCGGCTTGCTCATGGGGCTGCTTCTGGGTGCACTGCTGGCGAAAGTCGCGCCCTCCCGGGATCACGTTTTGCGCCGGATGGCGGTGATGCTGGTCGGAGTCCTGGTGATAGCGGTCGGTGTGATTTGGCTGCAACATTCCCCCCGCGCGTATCTGCTGCATGCACAAAACGGGTATGAGTCCCTGCAGGGGGGAAAGATTGATAAAGGGATTGCAGAATTCAGGAAGTCGGTGAGCCAGCGGCCCAACTTTGTCGACGGTCATGCCGGACTGGCCGAGGCCTTTGCTCGTCAACATCACGACCAGGAAGCGCTGGCGGAGTACAAACGCGTGGCGACGCTTGATCCCGGCTATGAGAACGTGTACTTCAATATGGGCGTTATGGAAGCCCGGCTCAATCTTTTTGATGATGCGATCAGCTCGTTGCTGAAGCAGCGGCAACTTGCGGATGATCGCGACAACGAAAATCTGCTGGCCGAAATGTATAAGGCGAAGGGAATGAAGCAGGACGCCGCTGCAGCATGGCAGAAGGCGGCGCAGTTCCCCGCGTCCCGCTAGCGGCGATGCTACCCAAGCAGCTTGATTGCCTGCTCGATGCGCTGAAGGGTTGTTTCCCGTCCCAGTACTTGCAGCGTCTCAAACAGCGGCGGCGCGTTCTTGCGCCCGCAGACGGCCACTCGAATCGGTTGGAACATCTGCCCGGCTTTGATCCCCATTTCCTGAGCGGCGGCGCGAAGAGCTTGGTCCAGCGGGTCGTGTTGGAATTCAATTTGCGCAAGGACTTCCAGCGCACGATTTAGAACTTTGAGCGCCATGGCGGCATCGCCCTTCTGTGGGATGAGTTCGGCGGGATCGTAGGGCGGAAGCTGGTCGACAAAAAAGAAATCGGCAGCGGTGAGAACATCGCGCAAAAGTTTGATGCGCTCGCGAATCAACGGAGTAATGGCGTGCATTTTCTCGGCTGTAACAGGAAATCCGGCGCTACGGACAATGGGCAGCAGGCGCGCGCTAAGGTCATCGACGGAAAGGCCGCGAATGTGCTCGGCATTGAGCCAGAGTGCTTTGGGGTCGAAGGTTTCATCCGGAGTGGCGGCGGGCTCTTTAAAGTTCACGACGGCATTGGCGCGGTTGATGCCTTCGAGGGAGAATGCATCGGTAAGTTCTTTTAGCGTCATGTTCTCGCGATTGTCTTTCGGCGACCAGCCGAGCAAACACAGAAAATTGATGAAAGCTTCGGGCAGAAATCCCGCGTCGCGGTAAGTTGTCACGCTGACGACGGGACCATGCCGCCGCTTGGAAAGCTTCGATCCGTCGGGGGCAACGAGCAACGGCAGATGCGCGAATTGCGGCGGTTTGGCACCGGCTCCTTCAAAAATGAGAACGTGCTTGTAGGTGTTCGAAAGATGGTCTTGCCCGCGGATGATATGGCTGATGCGCAGGTCGATGTCGTCAGCGCATGAGGCAAGGTGGTAAGTGGGCATGCCATCGGAGCGCAGCAGGGCGAAGTCTTCGATGTCGGCGTCTAATTTAATTTGCTCACCGTAAACGGCATCGATGAAGCGGACTTGCTCGCCTGAGTCGCGCGGGACCCGGAAGCGCAGTGCGAAAGACTCTCCGGCAGCGGCCCGGCGATCGCTTTCGGAGCGGGAAAGTTCGCGCATTCCTGGATTAAAGAGCCAGGTTTGCGTGGCGCCGGATCGTTCGCTATCACCAATATGGGCGGGGGTGAAGTCGCGGTACGCCAGTCCCTTCTGAAAAATGGCGTCGGCAATCTGGCGATGCAGGGCCAGGCGCTCGGATTGTTTGTACTCCTCGTCCCAATTGAGATTGAGCCAGCGCAGGCCTTCGAAGATGGAGTTGACGGAGGCGTCAGTGTTGCGCTCGACGTCGGTATCGTCGAGACGGAGGATCATGGTCCCTGCGTTGTGACGGGCATAGAGCCAGTTAAAAATGAAAGTCCGGGCACTGCCGACATGCAGAAACCCAGTGGGAGATGGTGCGAATCGAACGCGAAGCATAACTTCCGAGTATAGCGGGATTGGAGTGATGGCTCTAGCGGCCGGGCAGGAGCGAGACTGGTTACCTCCGGTTACCGAGGTAACACTGCGGCGGAATATCACTCTAGCGGCATCGCATCTTATAGGCAGATACTCTTGGAAACGCCGTGCCCAGGGCGGACCCTGCCGGAAGACACCTGTTGTTTCGATGTGTATGGTGTGACAGGATTAACCCAGCATTCAAGGCTTAAGCGTTCTAATCGTTATCCAGCGATGGGGCGTATTACCGTGACTACGACCGAAGCGATTGATTACGACGAGGTAAGGGTTACTTCATGAACAGCGTCTCCACCGGTTTGGTACTGATTCCCGGGGCCGTGGCCTTGCTGGTGCTTCTTGTCTTCACCTATCTGTACGAGCAAAACCGTCATAGTTACTTTCGCGCGTGGCAACTGGCGTGGGCGGCTTTCACGCTGCACTACGCGCTCGAGGCGGCGGCACATTTCTCGGGTCCTTCGGCGGTTTTGTTTTTCTTGAGTTCGCTGTTGCTGGTGGTAATGGCAATTTGCATTTTCTTCTCCACCCGGCTGATGAAGGAACCGTTTCAGGTGAAGTGGTACGACGTTGCGCTGGTGACGTCGGGAACCCTGCTGGCCTATTTCAACCTGCGGGCGCACTTTGTGGGTGGAGTGTTCAGCGAGAGCGCGACCCCGCCGCCGATCTATTTGCGGCTGGACATCGGCCTGGCGGCAATGTTGTTTTATTGCTCGTTTCATTTCTACCGCTACGCTTTTCGCAGAAACTCGGTGGCGTTCCGCATGTTGGCATTCTCGCTGGCACTATGGGCAGCGTTGATGGGCGCAGGACAGATGCGCCAGCCTTTCCTGGAGGTGGTTGGGCAGCTCGGAGGCTTTCTGGGGCCGATACCGCAAATGCTGCTGGCCATTTCCATGGTGATGGTGCTGTTTGAAAACGAGCGCAACGCGGTTCAGGAGAACGCGCTGGCCTTTTCCACTCTGGGCGTCGATCCGCGACGCTTGCTCTCGGCTTCAGACCTGGCACCGAGTGTGCAGGCATTTGTCGACCGGTTAGTGGCGCCGCTGCCTTCGCGCCGTGCCGTTTTCTTTGTTTCCGAGCAGTGGCGCGGCACTGTGCCCTCGGTGCAAAAAGGATTTTCCGCCGAGTTTCTGGACAAACTGCAAAAAACACGGGCTGGAGACTATATCGCCGAGCTCGCCTACCGCCGCGGAGGCGTGGTCACTTTCAGAAATCTCGCGGAACTGGAAGAACCCCTGCCAGCGCTTTCGGAGGGAAGGTTTGAGGCCTGCAAGCAAATGCTATTGGCGGAGGGAATCGTCGATCTGATGGCGGTGAGCCTGCAGACCCGGGAACACAACTTCGGCGTGCTGCTGTTCCCTCATGCCGAACGGCGAATGTTCGGTTCTTCGAACTTGCGGCTGCTGATCGGCCTTGCTCTACAGATTGCGCTGACGCTCGAAAACTACGTCGTGATGCACGAAGCACAGCGCCGTACGAAGGAGTACGAACTGCTCACCGAAATTGGGCAGGCCATGAGCTCGCATCTTGACCAGGACGAGGTCCTGCGCACGGTACAGGTGGAACTCGGCCAGATTTTCGATACCAGCAATTTCTACATCGCTTTTCAGGAGGAAGATGAGATCCAGTTTGAACTGGAGATCGAGGGTGGCATCACTCTTCCCAAGCGCTCGCGTAAGGCCGGCAATGGATTGACCGAGTACATCATCAGGACGGGAGAGCCGCTCTTGATTGAGTCGGACCTCGAACAGGTTCGGGCAAAATTGGGAGTCGATTTTGTGCCGCCAAGTCCTGCGCGTTCGTTTTGCGCAGTGCCTATTTTTCTTGGCGGCAAGGCCGCTGGAGTGATGGCTGCGCTGAGTACGGAGCGGGAAGCGCAGTTTCAGGCGAGAGACCTTAAGGTGATGCAAACCGCGGCGGGCCAGCTCGGCGTGGCGGTCGAGAACGCGCGCCTGTTTACCGAGGAACAGCGCCGCGCCCGGCATCTGGCGTTCTTGAACAACATTTCGAAGATGGCAATCTCCAGCGAAGACGCGGAACAGATGATGGCCAACATGGTGCGCGAGATCCAGAAGAACTTCCGCTACGATCACATCGGAATTGGCATCATGGACTACGCCACCAAGGACATCGAGATCAAAGCGGAAGCAGGAACGACTTCGCAAACCCTGGGCCGGCGCATCCCGGTAGGGAGTGGAGTTCTGGGCAAAGTGGCGCGCACGGGCGTGAGCGCACTGGTGCAAAATGCCAGTTCAGGGCAGCTTGCCGGAATCCTGCAGGAATCGCGCGCTGTGCTCTGCCTTCCTATTAGTTATGGCGAGACGCTTCTGGGCGTGCTGAACGTGGAGAGCTGCGACGAAAATGCCTTCGCGCCCCAGGATGTTCTGATCATGAATACGCTGGCCGATCTTCTGGCCACGGCGTTGCACAATTCCTTTGTCTTTCAGAAACTGCAGCAGCAATCGATCACCGACGGTTTGACCGGCATCAAGACGAGGCGCTTTTTCTGGGAGGCGCTGAGTTCTGAGTGGAAGCGCGCATCCCGCTCGGGCCGGCCCTTCTCGGTGGTGCTGATCGACTTGGATAAATTCAAGGAAGTCAACGATTCACTGGGCCATCTGGAAGGCGACCTGGTGCTGGCTCGGGTGGGCCGGCTGCTCGAACAGAAATGCCGCCAGTCGAACGTGGTTGCCCGCTATGGCGGAGACGAGTTCATTATCCTGATGCCCGAGACGGGTATGGAGCAAGCACAGGTGCTGGCAGAACGCTTACGTTTGTGGCTAGCCACCGATGCCATGCTTGAGGAACACCACATTACCGGCAGCTTCGGCGTGGCCAGCTTCCCGGTGCATGGATTTTCCATGGAAGATCTGATCCGCGTGGCCGATGCGGGCATGTATGTGGCTAAGCACGCGGGCGGTAACCAGGTCTCGACAGCCGACGCTTTCGGAGAAGATTCCGCGGTGCAGCGGCAACAGGTATTGGGGTATATCGAGGGATTTCTTCAGCGCGAGCACAACGGGCCAGAACATCTTGAAGAGTTGGTGAACACTCTGCATAAACTCTGCGGAGGCGTGGACGATGGAGGCCAGAAAGCGATGAAAGAGGCGGTCGAGGCCTTGTCGCGCGCCGCCGAACTCCGTGAGCACAATGCCGCCGGACATGGCGAACAAGCCGCCTATTACGCGGGGATGATCGCGCGCGGGCTCAACCTGCCGGCCGAAGAAGTCGACGAAGTCTGCTTCGCTGCCAAGGTGCATGACGTAGGCAAGCTGTTTATTTCCGAACGGATTCTGAATAAACCCGGCGCACTCACCGAAGCGGAATACGCAGAGATCAAGACCCACGCACAGGTCGGAGCTGAGGTACTGAGGAGCCTTCCTCGATGTAATCGCGTGGCCCAGGCCGTCGAATCGCATCATGAAGCCTTCGACGGCAGCGGCTATCCCCGTGGATTGAAGGGCGAGAACATACCATTGTGCGGCCGCATCATCGCCGTCGCCGACGCCTATGTCAACATGACCAGCGATCACACCTTCGCTCTTCCCAAGACCGACGAGCAGGCGGTGGGAGAGTTGGCGAAGATGAGCGGAATGCGTTTTGACGGCATGATCGTCCGTTTGTTTGCACGGCTGCTGAAGATGGGAAAAGCCTCTACGCTCGGAGGTATGAGCTAGCCTCATCAGCTCCAGGGTTTGATCACTAGACGTGCATCTTTTGGCAAGTAACTCTTCCGCCGGAACCAATCTTCCATCGCCTCGCACAGCTGGGCCAGGGGCACATGTGTGCCAATTTCGAGGCAGCCATCGGATACTGGCAGCGTATCGTCAAAAACCTGAGCGTTGGTGAAGTTGCGCATGGCGAAGTTGTCCAGCCATTTCAGCGGACAAGGTAGAAGCTCTCCATTGTGCAAGTATTCCACGCGCAGTTTCCGGGCGAACATGCCTTGATTTAAGCACAGATTTTGCAGGGAGGGGATGAGTGGCGACGAACTGGAAATGGCCATCGATCAGCGAGCCGAGGCCACGGGCGTCTCGACTCCCGCGACCACACCTTCGAGGTGTTTCAGAGTCTCGTCGACGGTAAGCGAATACATTTCCCGGCCCAGTCCTACGCCCGATTCCAGTGCCGTTTTCAGGTAATGTCCAGCGATTTCTTTCGCGAGGGAGTCGGTGATCAGCTTCCCCGTGCGCTTTTGGTATTCGACCCACGCGGGATGCGGCAAAGCAACCCAAACCGGGCGGCCATCGGCGAGAAACTTGACGTCCACGGCATCGGCGTGGCGCGTGGCAATGGCCACGACTAACGCCTGATACAGGCAGTGGATTTGCTTGCCGGTCCAACGGTCGGTCGCGGTGAAATCAGTGAACATAAGAATTCAAAACAGCAACTGGAGAATTCAAAACACCAACTGGAGAATTCCAAATACAGACTGGAAAGAAATGCCTGCTCTGCACAATATATCGTCCGGCAGGCTGAGGCGCAAACGGCTGGGTCGCGTGGCGGAAAGAATTTGGGCACAATGCGTAGTGCTCTGCTAGCCTATTCGTATGCCGCAGTCTGTCAAGGAACGCGTAGGAAAGCTGCGAGAAGAAATCGCGGAGATCAGCGAGGCGAACCGCCAATACCTGCAAGGCGGCAAGAAGGCGATCGGAGCGTCTGATCAGGAACGGCGGATGCAGAGATTGCAGGAAATCATGGACGAACTGACATCGCTAACCGAGTGGAAAAAAACATAATCTGACTTCGAATGGTTTGAAGAAGAGAGCAGCCGGGCGGCTGGTTTAGTCCGATGACTGTACCTGCATGGTTTCGGTAATCCAGAGCTGGGCCGGAGCGCCTTTTGTGGTGCGAGTTGCGGTCGCCCGGAAACTGGTCCCGGTATATTCCACGGCATAAATGTATGGAGGGCGCTCACTGAGGGTGAGGTACTTGCCCGCGGTCAGATCGTCGAGCGATCCATATTTCCCCTCTGAGGCCAGGTATCCACGCTCGGCATTGGCGATGCCGATCAAATCATTCTTCACACCCGTGATGTTAGGAACTTCCACGGCATTTTCGGGTCCGGCAGCCGGAGTCAAGCTCTTCACTTGCTGAGAATAAATGTAGACACCGATGGCCATGGTGATGACCATGGCCAGGATTCCAAACGCGCCTTTCATCGATCCCCCTCTGCAACGATGCCTCTGAGCCTCGCGTGTTAATTGCGGGCATCAAGTCATATTGCAGCGCGAAATGGGAGCTACAGCAAGTAACCGGAGTGCTGGTGCGCCAGGTTGTACGGGGCCGTAGAAGCGGATCACGCCAGCGCGGGGGACCGAAAATTCAGTGTTGTTATGGCGACCCCGGAGGGGCTCGAACCCCCAACCCTCAGTTCCGAAGACTGATGCTCTATCCAATTGAGCTACGGGGCCGTCGGCTGGAAGTCCGCGTCACGGAGCAAGCCGCCCGCGGGAGCATCCGCGGTTGGACCATCCGCCGTTAGACAATCCAACGACATCGATTTTACACTGCCGACGTTCCGAATCGTCCGCTTAGCAGAACCGTTGCCGCTG
>DATEBK010000080.1:0-6546 GCA_035287825.1 Terriglobales bacterium | reverse complement strand
CACTCCCTTGTTTCGGTAGGCCCTGGGGACGTCCATCAAAATTGCTTCCATGCCCGCGCCCGTGGCGCCGAGGTAATCGACAGAATAAACGTCGCCGACGTAGAGACTCTCTTCTGGTGCGGCATTCATGCTTTTGAGAGCCTGGAGAAAAATTTCCGGATGCGGCTTTTCGAAGCCTGCTAATCCTGAATCGGTAATCGTGCGAAAGTGGCTCGCGATGCCGCATCTCCGTAGCACGTCCTCGATTTTGCCGTCTGCATTGGAGATGACCGCGATCCGATACTTCTCCCCGATTGCCCGCAGTTGTTCAGCTGTTCCCGGACGAATGATGTCCCAGTTGGCCGAGTTGCGAATGCTGGCGACCAGTTCATCGCGCAGGCCATCATCTTCAACCCCTATTTCGAAAAGCAGTTGCGAGTAGAACATCCACCAGAAGCTGTGGTCGGTGCTTCCGTTCTTCGTCATCATTCCGTCAAACTGATTCTTGGTGCGGCATTCCAGTTCGCGCAGGTGATCGGCAACGGGCACGAAGCCGCGCGCAGCTAGAGGCGCGTGAATGCGCTCGCGATTCGGGAACAAGAGCGTGTTGCCTACATCAAAGAAGATAAATTTAATTTTTGCGTCCATGACTTCAATGCATGACCTTCAACCTATGACCTTCGGGTCCATGACTGCCACGTATCTCTATTATCACGCTTGGTTCAGCGGTTTCCGGGCAGTGACGTCGCCGGAATGCATTAAACTGACAAATCGCCGATCTATAAGAAGAAGTCGCGCCCATGGCTCAATTGCGAGTTGTCGTCCTATGGCACCAGCACCAGCCGTTCTACAAAGACCTGGTAACGGGACGCTATCGCCTGCCCTGGACGCGCCTTCACGCCTTAAAAGACTACTACGGCATGGTCAAGTTGCTGGACGAGTTCCCGCAGGTGCATCAGACTTTCAACTTGGTGCCGTCCCTGGTCACCCAGATTCAGGATTATGTTTCGGGTGAGGCACAGGATCCTTTTTTGCAAGTTGCTGCGAAATCGGCAAAGGACCTGACCGAGCAGGAGCGGCGCTTTGCGCTGCAATATTTATTTCAGGCGCATCCAGTGAATGTAATCGGGCGCTATCCCCGTTATCGCGAGCTGTGGGAAAAATTTCGCAGTGCTGGCGAATCCCCTGAGCGAGCGGAGAAATATTTCAACGCCCAGGATTTCACCGACCTGCAGGTGCTCTCGCAAATCGGATGGTTCGACGAGTATTTTCTCGAAGAAAAAGATATTGCAGAACTGATTCGCAAGGGCGCTAATTACACGCTCGAAGACCAGCGAATGCTGATCGCCCGCGAAAGGGAATTACTCGGCCAGGTTCTGCCGGCCCACGCCGACGCGGCCAAGAAAGGCCTGATCGAGATTTCGACTTCTCCTTTTTATCATCCCATTCTGCCGCTGGTGTGCGATACGCAGATGGGAGCCGTTTCGACGCCGGGGTTGCCATTGCCGCAGAACCGCTATCGTCATCCCGAGGACGCGCGCGAGCAGCTGCAGCGCGGGCTCGATCTCCACGAACGCGTGTTTGGCGTGCGTCCCCAAGGAGTTTGGCCGTCGGAGGGCAGCGTTTCCGAAGAAGTGCTGGCGATCGGCTGCAAGCTCGGCGTGCGCTGGATGGCCACCGACGAGGGTGTGTTAGGCCGGACCCTCGGCGTAAATTTCTCTCGCGATGGCTATGGCCGCCTGAATTCCGACCTGGCGCATAAGCTGTACACGATTTATCAGTACGAGAAAGATGAGACCCGGATGAATATACTGTTCCGCGACCACTCTCTCTCCGACCTGATTGGGTTCGTCTATTCCGGCATGCCTCCGCAAGACGCGGCCAATAATCTCATCCAGAAAATTAAAGATTCGGCGCAGCCTGTGCTGGCGAATGGTGTAGATGCGGTCGTTCCCATTATTTTGGATGGCGAGAATGCCTGGGAATACTATCCGCAGTCGGGAAGGGAGTTCCTCCGCCGTTTCTATGACGGATTGCAGAAGGATCCAGGGATTGAAGCCGTGACTGTGTCGGAGGCGATTGAACGCCACAAGAATCCAGCTCCGCTGCAGTCGCTGGTGCCGGGGTCGTGGATCAACGCGAACTTCAACGTGTGGATTGGAGCGCCGGAGGATAATCGTGCGTGGGACTACCTGTATCACGCCCGCCAGTTTTACGCGCAGTCCTCGGCCGGCGCACCCGAAAAACAGCGCGCACTAGCGTTTGAAGAAATCCTGATTGCCGAGGGCAGCGACTGGAACTGGTGGTACGGGCCGGAACATCACTCCGCGAACGATCGCGACTTCGACGAACTCTACCGCAAGCATCTCTCCAATGTTTATCAGGCGCTGGGAGGCATCCCGCCGGATTACCTGTCCCAGCCGATTGCCGGTGGTGGCGGGCGGCCTGCGTTCACAGCGCAACGGGCCTACATCCATCCCCGGATCGCCGGCGACATGGTGCGTTACTTCGAGTGGATGGGCGCCGCATGTTACACCGCCGACCAGCGCTCAGGCTCAATGCACGGCAAGCAGTTTCTGATCGATGAAGTTTTTGCCGGTATCGACGAGGAGTATGTTTACGGCCGACTGGATTTTGCAGGCAAGGTTCCAGATTACGGCTTCGAAGTCGTCGTGAATCTGGAGTCGTGGGCCGCCGATGCTGCAACTCCTCAGCGTGAACTCCGCTTGGGTGCAGAAGTAAATGGAGGCCGCATCCAGTCGTGGAACGTAAAGCAGGGCAAGGACAAACCATTGGCGGATTCAAAGCACGCCAACGAACTGGCCCGGATGGCGCTGGCGCGCAATTTTGAGTTTCGCCTGCCGCTGAAATGGCTGAGTGGTTCCGCGACAGACGCTCCGGTCGCGAAGCTGCGACTCCGTTTCAGTGTATGGCAGAATCGTTTGCCCGTCGACGCATTGCCGGTGGAAGGATGGATCGACCTGGAGTTGCTGCCGGAAGAGGATCTGATCGCCGCGGGTGGATAGGCGCCAGGTTTCAAGAGCCGGATTGCAGCAAATGGTTTTCCGGAGCTAAGCCAGAAAGATATGGGAGCTCGCTGTCAGCCGACACTCCCACATCGATGTCGCCATAGCCACTACTGTCCGCTGCTGGCTGCAGTCATCGTCATCGGACGACTTAATTCCATCACCAGCTCCGTGCCCGCGGGAAGTGCTGCTGACCGGTGCTTGCCCAGCCAGTGTGAGACGGTAATGGTGGCGCCGATCGCTCCGCCGATCAGAAGACCTTTGCCGCCATCGGCCAGACCCCCGATCAACATGCCGCCTCCCGTGCCCATGCCGATCTCGGTGAGATCTTTGCCGTCGTAGCCCTTGCCTTTAAATTGGCCTTCCTGGTTGACATCGGTCCCGTGGCGCTCGCTGGTGTCGACCAGCGTCGCGTTCAGCATGAACCGGTCTCCATTGGGAAGGATGAGGTTCTCGGGAAAGATAGCGATCGTGGGCTTGCCGGCAATGCGGCGAGGCTCGTTCGCTTTCGTGACCCGGCCTTCTACAGTCGCTCCGATCGGAATCACTGTTTTGCCGTCGAGTACAACCGCCTCAGTGACTCGTGCCGAAAATGGATCTCCGGCTTTCGAACTATAGGTTGCGAGCGTGGTTTCAAGCTTCATCTTGACGGCCGTGCCCGTGGGTAGAGCGGCTTGCCCCCACGCGAAACTGGTGATCAGGATGAACGACGTCAGTGCAAGTATTCTTTTCATGATGCGTCTGGCCTCCTGAATTCTTGTGTCTCGACTTCTTTCCCGTGAAATCACTTGCTGATTCTTTGCAAAGCCCCGATGACCTCGTCGAGCGGCGCGCGGTCGTTTTGGTCGTCGCCGCGATAGATGTAACCGATCCATCGGTCGCGATCGATAATAAATGTGGCGGGATGCGCGATGTTGATCGCGTCCACGCCGAATGCGTGATGCAGCCCGTAGTCCCGGGTCGCGGCTCTTTCTTCATCCAGCAAAAATGGACTCGCAATCGGATGCTTCGCCAGAAACTTTCCCGGCTTCCACAAGCCATCCCGTTTTTCTGCGGCGATAAAAACGAGTTGCGCACCCGCTGCTGCAATCTCCGGTAATCGAGACTCGAACTGAGTCATGCGCTTCACGCAGTTGGGTCACCACGTACCCCGCAGAAACTCAAGAACCAGCGCTCCCTCCGCCAGCAGCCCGTCGAGAGTGAGTGTGCCCTCCCGGTTGGCCGCTCCAAGCGAAAAGTACGGAGCGAGCGACCGCAGTTCGAGTGTCTCCGTGCGGTTCTTCATACTGAGCTGACTGTAAGCGAGCTTGAAATTGCGATCAATAACGGATGGGGTTCCGGGCCCGCGGCGACAGTCGGCTAGACCAGTTCAAGACCGCTGACCGTGCGCTTGCGGCTCCGATATAATCGCTGGTTCAAACGAGGTGGCATGGCGAAACATATATCGGCACCGGCTATCTCACCGTTTAGTCGTTCACAGCAATCTTAGAGAAAGCGTTTTTGACCACAGTCTCAGAATCAGAATTACTAAATTAAGAAAGCAGGCATACCTATGTCGAATATTTCGGAAATTCACGCCCGGCAAGTGCTCGATTCACGTGGCAATCCTACCGTGGAAGCGGATGTTTTTCTGGACGATGGATCTCGCGGCAATGCGATCGTTCCCAGTGGAGCTTCAACGGGCGAGCATGAGGCGGTCGAACTGCGCGACGGAGACCAGACCCGCTTCCTGGGGAAAGGCGTGCTCAAAGCGGTGGAAAATGTAAATGGCGAGATCGGGGAAGCGCTTGCCAACTGGGACGCTTTCGATCAGCGTGGCGCCGACCAGAAGATGATCGAACTCGACGGCACGGAAAACAAAGGACGGCTGGGGGCTAACGCGATCCTCGCAGTCTCAATGGCCCTGGCACGGGCCGCGGCCGAAAGCTACCACTTGCCTCTCTATCGATACCTCGGCGGCTTGGCGAACACATTGCCGGTGCCGATGATGAACATCCTCAATGGTGGCGCCCACGCCGATAATAACGTCGACTTTCAGGAGTTCATGGTGATGCCAGTCGGAGCGCCATCGTTCTCCGAAGCCCTCCGTTGGGGAGTTGAAGTCTTTCACACCCTCAAAGGCGTGCTTAAAAAACGTGGCTACAACACGGCCGTCGGCGACGAGGGTGGCTTTGCTCCATCGGTGAAGTCGAACGTCGAGGCGATTGAAGTTGTCCTCGAAGCGATTCAGCAGGCAGGCTACAAACCAGGAGAGGAGATCGCCATCGCGCTCGATCCCGCTGCCAGCGAGTTCTTTCAGGATGGAAAATATGTCTTCAAGAAATCCGACAAATCAGCTAAGAGTTCGGAAGACATGGTTCGCTATTGGGCGAAGTGGGTGAATGACTATCCCATCGTGTCGCTCGAAGACGGTCTCTCAGAAAACGATTGGGACGGCTGGGCGCTGCTGACCAAAGAACTCGGCGGCAAGATTCAGCTCGTGGGCGATGACATCTTTGTTACCAACATCGAAATCTTCGCCAAGGGCATCGAGAAAGGAATCGCCAATTCAATCCTGATCAAACTCAACCAGATCGGCACCGTCAGCGAGACCCTCGACGCCATCGATCTCGCCCGCCGCAACGGATATACGTCCGTAATCTCCCACCGCTCCGGCGAAAGCGAAGATACCTTCATTGCCGACCTAGCCGTAGCGACCGGCGCAGGCCAGATTAAAACCGGCTCAGCTTCACGCACCGACCGAATCGCCAAGTACAACCAATTGCTGCGGATTGAAGAAGAATTGGGCGACGCGGCAAAGTTTTTAGGGCTGGGGGCGCTGAACTATAAGCCGTGATCTAAATATAAGGTTGTGACACCCTGAAAATCATCATCAGCAGAAAGGGCAGCGATAGCGAGAATGGCGGCATGGCGAGCCCGATCCTGCCATGTGGCTGCTTGTGCCCAATTCCAATCCCCTACAAGCATGGGATAAGCTATTCGAAGATTTTGTTTGGAAAGCAGACGTTACAGGAAATATGCACCCAACTTAATCCTAGGCGAGAGATCGCCGATGAGGTCGCTCATCTCGATCCCGATCTTCGTTTTGAGTCTTTGGAAGATCGTCAGAATGGTTGGCGGCCAGCGTTCGGCCAGACCGGATCAGCTGCAGGGCATCTCCACAAGCATGGGCGTGAGGTTGGGCGTGGCGACTTGTTTCTTTTTTTCGGTTGGTTTCGTGAGACCACGGTAGAGAATGGCGAACTAAAGTTTTCCCGAAAGGACGTGCATGGACGACACATCATTTACGGCTGGCTTGAGGTCGAAAAAGTTCTCGACGTTAAGAACCAACAACCGAGGGGCGACCTGTTATTCCTTGAGCAGCACGCTCACGTCCGTTTTGTAGGGGTCGGGGAAAAAGGTAGGAATCTGATATACGTAGGTTCACGAGCGGGCCTCAGAGCAGGTTTGTTCGAGAAATACGCTGATCGGCTTTCTCTTACGTCGGTGGAAGAACCGCGCTGCGTTCGCTCAAAGTGGAAGCTCCCATCAATATTCGAGC
>DATEBK010000079.1:0-14915 GCA_035287825.1 Terriglobales bacterium | reverse complement strand
ACTATCCCGGCGCTGTATTCGCAGTTAGCCCAAAGGGAAAGACCATCTTCAGCGAGGAACTCAATTGCGATACGGTTGGTTGTGATCCCGAGAGCCTGATCGAAGGAAGCGATGGCAACTTCTATGGCCTGACACCTATCGGTGGAACCGTGGAACCGGGAGATATTCAGAACGGCACGATCTTCAAGGTGGCCACGGGGTTGAAGGAGCGGTAGCCTACAAATATTCGGGCTTCTGAAATGAGTTACGCCAAGTAATTCGAAAGGTGGGAGATCCCCCCTCTCACCTTTCTCCATCCCTTTCTTCATCAACCCAAGCTACCCCGACCTCGATCAAAGCCGCCCCAGCCCGACTTCACAAACCGGCACATCGCTCGCATTCACCTCACCGCCTAAACGACTGATGAGTAAATGCATGACCACTGTTTACGGCAGCGCGAACAATTGCTATTGGCGGGTTGACTTTACCGATACACTGTTCCCACTGTGGTTTGCCAGAATGGACGTTGAACGTCTTCCATTCGCCCTTCGGATATGTCACCAGTTGAGCCGGGTAATTCGGAAAGCGAGCGCCTGAACGAGAGTTCCTCGGGCGTCAGCGACTCAAAGTCAGCTGCGCGTTTGCATGTGAGTTTCGGGCTCTATGAATTCAACTCGCAAACCCACGAACTTCTTAAGGGAGGCTTGCGGCTCAAGATTCCGCGTCAGTCATTTCAGATTCTGGCCATGCTCCTCGAAAAACCAGGCGAAGTTGTTTCGCGCGAGGATCTGAGACGAAAGTTGTGGCCGGGCGACGTCTTTGTCAATTTTGAAGCGAGCCTCAATAGTGCTGTGCAACGGCTGCGAAGCGCATTGCAGGATAATTCTCTCGAACCCCGTTACATCGAAACCCTGCCCAGAGTCGGTTATCGCTTCATAGCCAGCGTGGAGTCGCTGGGTCCGGTCTCCGATGAAGAGCCGCCAAGTCCAGCGACGTTTGAGTCCTCCGAGATCTCATCGGGCGATATCGCCACCGCCGAGTTTTCAACCGTGCCGCCGAGAAAGCATCGCGACTGGCCATACTGGGCTGCAGCGGTGCTGGTTCTAGCTCTGTTGGTCGCATACTCCGGGTATCGTTATAGCCGCCGAAGTCCGCACATACAAACGGCGCAAGCTCCAGTGTCGCCAGCGATTCCCTCGAGCCTCACCCGGCGATCGGTTGCCGTGATGGGTTTCACCAACGCCTCGGGAAATGGGCGCGATGGTTGGCTGTCGACCGCATTTACCGAGATGCTGGCAACGGAATTGGCTGCGGGCAACCAGCTGCGCACGGTGGACGCTGAGGATGTTACGCGGGCGAAACATGAACTGGGTCTTGCCGATGAAGATAGCTACGCTGGCCACAGCCTGACCAAGATTCATAAGGACCTGGGTTGCGAGTATGTCGTTGCGGGCTCGTACCTCGCTATCGGAGAAGGAGGCAATGGACGGCTTCGCCTCGATGCTCGTGTGCAGGACGCAGTAACGGGGGATACGGTCGCCAGCGTAGCCGTCGTCGGCTCGCAATCGAGCCTGTTCGACCTGGCGTCTCGGGCGGGCGAACAACTGCGGGCCAAAATGGGGGTTGGAACGCTGACCTCAGTCGAGGCGGAAGAGGTCAGACTCGCGCTGCCCTCGAATCCAGAAGCGGCCCGGCTCTACTCCGACGGACTCGCTAAACTGCGGCTCTACGACGATGTAGCGGCCGGTGATCTCCTGGAAAAAGTCATTCGTTTGCAGCCTGAATATTCGCCTGCATATTCGGCCCTGGCGACCGCCTGGTCCGATCTCGGGTACGACGCGAAGGCCGCAATCGCGGCGCGAAAAGCAATGGACTTGGCGCAGAATCTACCGCAACAAGCGCGCCTGCAAACTGAGGCACGTTACCACGAAATGAACGGAGACTGGACGCAGGCAATTGAAATCTATTCCCGCCTGCAGCGATCGTATCCCGACAATCTTGACTACGGTTTGAACCTCGCCGCGGCACAAGACGCGATGGGGAAGAGCACTGACGCAGCCGTGACTCTTGCCGCTTTGCGAAGATCGCCCGCTCCGGAGCGGGATGATCCCCGCATCGACCTCACGGAAGCCAGAATCGCCAACAACCTCGGAGAGTACCAGCGAGAGCAGACGCTAGCCGATAGTGCGGCCAGGAAAGCGGAAATAAATGGGGCAAACCTCTTGCTGGCGCGTGCGAAGCTGGTTGGCGGATCTGCTTCGTTTTCTCTTGGAAATCTTAGCAGCGCAGTGGACGCCGACACCAAAGCCCAGCGAATGTTTGCCGAATCAGGTGACTTGGGCAGATCAGCCCTCGCCTCGATGAACATTGGTGGTGTCCTGGCGACACAGGGCGATATTAACGGCGCCAAGCACAGCATTGAACGAGCGCTGACCGTGTTCCGTAAACAGGGCGATCAATCGCGTCTGGCATCTGCACTCTCAAACCTCGGCTCGATGTATGAGATCGAAGGCGACCTGCCAAAAGCAGAAAATCTTTTCCGCGAGGCAGTCGCCATCTTTACTAAATTGAACCGGATGAACCAACGCGACGTGGTGACCTGCAACCTTGCCGAGTTGCTTCAGCACCGTGGGAAGTTTCGCGAGGCAAAAGACATGCTGGAGCCTTACGCGCAGCATCTTCGTGGCGAGGCGAACAATTCCATTCTCGGGACTGCCCTGCAAAACCTAGGCTCGATTACTGAAACACAGGGAGACCTGACAACGGCATTAGGGATGTACCAAGAAGCAGTTACCCGCCTCAAACAGACGGGAGCGTCAACGGATTACACCGCCGCAGAGCGGTCTTTAGGCACGGCATACTTAAGGGAAGGAAACTTCGTGAGCGCGAAGCAGACCCTTTCTGAAGCGCTTTCGCTGGATCGTCAGACGGGCGCCAAGACTGACACTGCCTGGGATCAGGTAGAACTCGCGGAAGTTTCATTGGCGGAGGCGGGAACAGTGGACCAGGATACAGTTCAATCCGCGATCGATGATTTTCGATCACATCGAGTAATCGACGGTGAAATCGAAGCGGAGATCGTGCTGGCACGCGAGAACCTTCAACTGGGTAAAACTGCCGAAGCTGCCAAGGTGCTAGAACAAACGACTGTTCTTTCGGTCAAGAGTTACGATCCAACGGTCCGCTTCGATGTCGCGCTGGCCAACGCCCAACTTCGAGCTGCACAGCATCATTTTGACGACGCAAGGCGGATCATTCGATCAGCATTGGAAAAGGCCATGGCCGTGGATTGCGTACGTTGTCAGCTTGAAGCGCGCCTGGAACTAGGAGAAATCGAGATCAAGACTGGTAATGCGGAACGCGGGCGCGCTCAATTGCGTGAACTTGGCGACGAAGCCCACAGAAAAGGATTCGGCCTGATTGCCGGGCGAGCTGGCGCAGACAGTATGCGAGCGGCGGTTCCACCCGAACGAGCCACAGAGAAACGTTCCCTTCCGCGATGAGGCAGCGACTTGCAGGTACTGAGAGTGCTGACTGTGCTCGGCATGTTCTCGGTTGATAGACACCAGGCTGATGGGCAAGAAAAAAGCAGTGGGACGCTTGCGCGTCTCACTGCTGGGAGAGTGTTGCTATGCTGCTTCACTGCGCCGGAACAGAATCCAGCACAATGTTACCGCCCATGTCTGCCACCGCCGCCGCCGTGCGATCCTCCGCCGTGTGACGAACTGCCGTGGGATGATCCGCCGCCATGGCTGCTTGGCGCGGAATGGCTGCCGCCGAAACCTGGAGCTGAGTGTCCGCCATAGCTGGGAGCCGAGCGACCACCATAACTGGGAGCAGAGCGTCCACCGTAAGCGCCACCACCATACGAGCGTGGCTGAACAATCGGCTGCCTCATGTTGAGCGGCGGCCGAGACGATCCGCCGTAGCCGCCTGAGCTATAGCCGCGGCTCTGAGGAGCAGCGCTACGCGAGTATCCGGACCGTGCGGAGTCGGACGACGAACCGTACGAGGAACCGCGTCCGTACGAAGAGCCATTCGATGCGCGCTCTTCTCCACGACTGGACGATCCACGACTGGAAGATTCACCTGCTCGGGCCGATTCCGCTGTTCTGGCTGAGTCGGAGGATGACCGCGCCGGCATGGGCGAAAATTTCTGCCAGCCACCGCTGCTGCCCCCACCTTCGCGACCCGAATTCGAGTTCGCCGCTCTCGACATGCCCTCGTTGGAGCTGCGTGCTTCAGAGCTTCTTGCAATGTTTCGTTCCTCGGTTTGACCAGTTTGACCGAAGCGCTGTGATCCGCTCGTTGCAGCTCGATTTTCAGACGATCGGTTTTCCGACGATCGGTTCTCGGACGACCGGTTCTCGGAAGATCGGTTCGCCGTCGTCGTCGTGCCGTGGGTCGAAAAGAAGTGCTGATTCTGGGCGACGTTTCGCGTCGTCGATGCAGCCGCCGCGCGTCCGCTAGCCGAGAAGCTTTCGCGACCCGGACTCACGGGCAGTCTGCCGGTGCTGAATCGTGCATTCTGGAACTGCGAGTGCGTCATCGCCGAAGCGTTCATGTGGCCGGAGCCGAAATCCCTGCCGGAGACCGTAGTGCCGCCACGGAAGTTCGCATCGTGCATTGCCAGGTTCACGTTCGAGAAACGCGAACCGGAGTGCAGCGCAGCAAACCCGCCACGGTTATAGTCGTTGAGCCCAACCGCACCGAACCGGCCGCCGTAACGGCCATACCAGGGATGGAAATGGTCGCCTGGTCCGAGTGGCAGCCAGCCGATCGACCCGCCGAAACCGAAGCCAAATCCAAAACCGAACCCAAATCCCGGCCCGAAGCCAAAGAATGAAACATACGCCGGCGCCCAAATCGGACGATAGAACGGGTATCCGTAAACCGGCCCAGGCCACCATCCCCAACCGCCATTGAGATACATCCAGCGGCCATAGTGATACGGAGCCCAGCCCCACGAATCGTACGAAACCCAGGTCCATCCCCAGTAAGGTTCGTACACCCAGCGCCCGTCGCGATACGGAGCCCAACCCGGCGCCACCGCAGGCCGCCACACTGGACCGTAATCCGGAACTTCGGTCCAAGTGCCGTGCCCGTCGAGATCTTCCGATCCGACGTAATAGTCGTTGGTCTGACGCCGCGAAACAGAATTGCGAATCATGTTGTCGCGATCGGTATTCCACTGATCCCAATCATCGCGAGCCGGAGCTTCGCCAATCTTGTATTGCTCGTCCGCGCCTGTACCCTGAATGGTGATGTACTGGTTCTGCCCTACACGCGTTCCACCCTGCGGAGTCGTGACTTCGATTTCGCCTTTGCGGACCAAGACTTCGGTGTGATCGTCAGCGGTCACCAGAATGCGGAAACTCGATTCGCGCCGCTCGCTTTTAATGGCCACGTTCGGGGTATCGATTTCCGCGTCGGCATCGCTGTTTCGCAGCACGGTGTAGTTCGCCATGCCATGGCCGAGTTGAATCTGGATTTGCGAACGCGTGAGCTGCACAATATTCGCCTGAGAATGCTCCGCCAGACGAAGCAAGTTGGCATAATCGAGCTGAACTTCGGTGCGAGCCTTGTCGCCGGTAGAAACCCGGTCGCCCGCCACCAGCGGGGCATTGAGCGCCGCCGCCGACCAGGCACCCGAATCGCCACGTTGCGTCGAAACGTCGCCATGAATCAGGCTGACGCGGGCCACACCGTTTTTCTCATCCGGAGCCGGGGCTGTGGAATTGCTCATGCCGGGATCGTTAGGGCCTCCTACCTGGGATGAATCCATCGCGCCCTGATTTGGTGAAACTTGATTTGGTGAAGCCTGATTTGGCGAACCCTGATCCGGATTCGGATTCATTGTGTCCTGTTCACGCTGGTCTTGGTCCGCCGGACCTTGGTCCGCGGGACCTTGATTTGCGGGACTTTGATTCGCAGGATCTTGATTGTTCGAAGACGGCGCCTGAATGTTCGGCGAGGGTTTGGCGTTCGGATCCTGCGACTGATTGTCGGGAGCCTGCGCGATGACGGCGCCTGGAATCGCCATCATGAATCCTAAAATTGCGGCTATTAGTTTGAACTTCATTAAGAACCTCCACAAAAGAACTTTGCCTTGAACAGTGCAGGCAACGTGCCAATCTGATCCGCACCAGAAGATCAAGACAATGACCGTATTTTCAGACAGTTAAGGGAGACGCCAGGCAGTCGATTCACAGCGTAATAAGCTCTGCCGGTGGCCCGGTTCCACCAGGGTGGTGGTTTTCAGCCAGGGGGCGGCAATTTAATTCCAGCGTGTGCGTGTTCTTTTTGATTACGAGGCTGATTACAAATCCGTGAACTCAGGACGATAGTCTTTCCAGATTCCGGTGGGCGGCGAGATGATGCGGATGGGCGCATCCTCGGCATATTTCGCCGTTCGCGCCCATTGCCAGGCGTGCTGAATTTCGGAGGGTTCGAAGTATCGTGTCTCCGATTGCAGGACGGCAGCTCCGGCGGTAAGGATGTCCGCGACCTCCTCCCAGCGGCTGGCTCCAACCACGGACATGCGAGCGATCTGGCTGGTGTGCTTTTGCAGAAACCGCAGGTCGTCCCAGCGCGCCTTCCATTCCGCTCCGCGCATATCCGTCAGATCAGCCAGGATGCCAATCGGATGTTTCTTATGTTGCGCGATAAAGAACTCCATTTGCGGCTCGAACGCTTTGAGTTCTTCGTCCGACAGTTTTCCGGTCACTTTGAAACCGAATGCAGCTCCCGCAGTTTCTTTCAGTCGTTCAATCACAGGCACACCTCATTTTATTTTGACGGCAATCTATCTTACAGTTCTCGCTTGATTTCTCAATGGATCGGATCGCTCCACGGGCACGATCAGCTTTCTTCGTTGTCATCAATCGCTGGTGTCAATCGGTGTCGTCAATTCCGATTTTCGACAGGCGATAGCGTAGCGCGTTGCGCGAGAGTCCCAGAAGTCGTGCAGCTTGCGACTTGTTTCCACCAGCACGCTTGAGGGCCTCGCGGATCATCTCATCTTCCCATTGATCAATCGTCATTCCGTCAGGGAGAAAGCGGTCACCGGCGGCGCCTCCCCGATTGCGCGGTGAATCGAGTTGAATGTCGCTGACTTCCAACTGAGTACCCACAGCGAGGGCGCAGGCGCGTTCCATCACATTTTGCAGCTCGCGGACGTTGCCCGGCCAATAATGACCGGAGAGCATCTGCATGGCGGCCGGCGAAATGCCAGTGATCGCCGGCCTTCCGGAATCTTTGTTAAAGCGCGTCAGAAATAAATCCGCCAGGCCGGGAATATCTTCTTTGCGTTCGCGCAGCGGTGGAATATCAATCGGCACGACGTTGAGCCGGTAATAAAGGTCTTCGCGGAAGGTTCCATCTTCGAGCGCGGCGCGCAGGTCACGGTTTGTCGCCGCGAGCAGCCGAACGTCGACCTTGATGGTGCGCGTGCCGCCGAGCCGCTCGAATTCCCGCTCCTGCAGGACGCGAAGCAGTTTGACCTGCGTGGCGACCGGCACGTCGCCAATTTCATCGAGAAACAGCGTACCTTTGTCCGCGAGTTCGTACTTGCCCGGCTTACTGGTGACGGCCCCGGTGAACGCTCCCTTTTCGTAGCCGAAAAGTTCGCTCTCCAGAAGATTTTCTGGAATAGCAGTGCTGTTGATCTTGATGAACGGTCCGGTAGCGCGACGCGACTTTTCGTGAATAGCACGGGCGATGAGATCTTTGCCCACGCCGCTTTCCCCACCGAGCAAAACGGTAGAGTTGGTGGGCGCGACGCGTTCGACGGTAGCGAGAACTTCCTGCATTTTCCGGCTGACGGCGACGATGTTCGGATGGCTGTATTTCTGTCCCAGAGCTTCTCGCAAGGAGCGGTTCTCTTCACGCAAGCGCGAGTTGTCGAGCTCCTTATGCACCACCATCCGCATTTCTGCAAGCGAAAACGGCTTGAGGACGTAATCGCTGGCGCCAGCTTTCATCGCCTCAACCGCGGTCTCAACCGAGCCAAACGCGGTCATGACAACGATGGGCAACGCGGGATTTTGCTGCTTGGCGGTTTGTAGAAATTCCAACCCATTCATGCCCGGAAGCTTAAGGTCGGTGAGAACCAGGTGGACTGGTTCGGAAGCCAGCAGCTTCAATCCAGTTTCCGCGTCACCCGCCGAGAGCGTCTTGAAGCCGTCTTCGCCGAGGTTCAGTTCGAGCAGCCGCCGCATCTTGGCTTCGTCTTCGATGATGAGGATTGTAGGCATTGATTTTCTTACATTGATGGTCGTGTATTGATTATCGTGTTCGGGATCAACCCGTTGGCGGACGTGCGCTCTCACCGGTCCATAGCGAGCGCACCTCGGTGCCTGACGAGGCGTCGAGAGCTTCTTCCAGAGGGAAAAAGAGCGTGAACACTGCCCCGCCCTGCGGCGCATTCTCCACATGGATTGATCCATGGTGGCCGTCCACAATTTTAGAAACAATGGAGAGCCCGAGTCCCACGCCGGTTTTCTTGGTAGTCACAAACGGGTTGAAAATCTCCTCGCGCAGTTCTTCGGGAACGCCAGGCCCGGTATCTGCAAGGATCAGTTCGACGCCATCGCGATCATCCTTCGTAGCGAATCGCACTTCGACGCGAAGCGTGCCTTCGTCAGCATCCTCTTGCATGGCTTCATAAGCATTCTGCACCAGGTTGAGGAAGGCTTGCTCGCACAGGCTTTTGTCGAGGGGGACGAGGGGCAATCCGGCTGCGTAATGGCGGTCGATCTTAATGGGCACGGCATCTGCTTTGTCCGCAAAACGGGATGCGACAACTCTTAACACGCGATCGAGCAGTGCGACCAGGTCTGACGGATGGGGCTGCGCGTGGAGAGGACGGGCGAAGTCGAGGAACTCGGTGACCAGTGCACTCAGCCGGTTGACCTCGGTGGAAATGTAGCCGGCAAGCTCGCGCGCGAGCTCGTCGGAAGCCTGCAATTTCTGGGTCAGCATTTCGGCGGAGCCTTTGATGACTCCCAGGGGATTGCGAATCTCATGCGCTAATCCAGCTGAGAGCTGGCCAAGAGCGGCAAGCCGCTCGGAGCGCCGCGCTTCGGCCTGCGCTTGTTCCAGGCGGCGATTGGTTTCGGCAAGTCGTTCGGCGAGTTCACGGTATAACTGGGTTTGGTGCTGGCTCTGCTGCGCGAAGCGGTTGACGACCATGGCGGCAAGAAAGAAGAAGAGGATCCGAAGGCCAAGCAAGCCGAACGACTCAGGGGTGATCTCGTAATCCTGCATCGCAGGGTCGATGAAGAGATAGGAACAGTAGGCGGCAGAGGCAACGAACGTCCAGACCAGGGTCAGCCAGGTGCCACAGTAGAGGGCCGTGGTGACGACCGGCACGAAATAAATGGGCCAGTAACTGCTGTTGATGCCGACTTCGCCGGTGTGATCGATGAGCAGGGTCGCCAGCAAAATCTTGAGCAGGATGACGTAAGTGACTCCGCGCTGAGGAAAGTAGGAGATCAACTTCGGCTCGAGCAATTGCACAATGCCGATAGCGAGAAGGATCAACTGCTTGTGCCATTCGAATTGCGGAGGGAGCACGGCCAGCCCGGCGAGAAAGATCAGCCAGATGGCGAGCCAGGCGGCGTCGAGCCGGGTAAAGCGTCCGGAGTCAGGGTCGACGATGGAGAGAGAGCGGGCCACGCAGCTTCCATCCAACCGCAGAAACCCCTCTGCCGTCAATTGGAGGGTGGCTTCTTCAGGCGGCACATTCTTCGGGCCGCACGTTCTTGCCACGCGTTCTTCAGGCCACGCGTTTTTAGGCCACGCGTTCTTAGGCCATACATAAGGATTTCCAATCGCGAAGATAAATAGATTCAATTTCCGCAATCTGCGGCCCAGAGGCTATTGTTATGATGCGCTGGATGGATCAGGCTCAGAGAACGGACGACCATGACAAAAGTCGAAGCGATTATTCAAGTTTCCAAGCTCGATGCCGTGAAAGACGCGCTGCATGAAGTTGGCGTCGAAGGCATGACCGTATTTGAAGCTCGAGGACATGGCCGGCAAAAAGGACATACCGAGTTTTATCGCGGGCGCGAGTACACGGTGGACTTGATCCCCAAGGTAAAGCTCGAGATCGTGCTGGCCGACGAAATGGTCGAGAAGGTGGTGCTGGCCATTACCACGGCGGCACGGACAGGCAAGATTGGCGACGGAAAGATTTTTCTTTCGCGCATTGATGAGGCGATTCGAATTCGGAACGACGAACGCGGAGACAGCGTACTTTAGGCGTTCCAGGTTTCGAAGCACGATTTCGAGGCAACGATTTTCTAAGCACCGATTTTCGAGTTAACGATCGGCATCCCAGACACCAGGTTTCGGAGGATGTCAGCGAGATGACTGCCGTGGCCAGTGTCCGCAGCGAGATTCGGGAGCTTTATGCCCGCGAGTCTGCTGCCATCGAGCAGGAATTTGCCGTCACCGGCGAAGGACGCGTGGCGGTCGTTCGGCGTGCGGTGCTGGTCGATTCCATTGTTCAACGGCTCTGGAACGAGATCATGGTCGGCGCGCCCGCAGCCGACGGCAAGAACCTGGATCTCGATCTTCCCCGAAATCTTGCGTTGGTGGCGACTGGCGGCTTCGGCAGCGGCTGCCTTTTTCCCTATTCCGATATCGATCTGCTGTTTCTGCATCGAGGCGGTGACGCTGAGAGTGAGTTCAAGGATCGCATTCGCAGTTTTTCGCAGGAGTTGTGGGACCTGCGGCTGAAGCTTAGTCCGGTTACGCGAAGCCTCGCGGAATGCGAGAGGCTCGATCCGAACAACGTCGAATTCGCCATTTCGCTGCTCGATTGCCGTTATCTCGCCGGCGATCGCGAACTCTTCGCGCGACTGCGCGAAAACGCGGTTCCGAAGCTGGTGGCCAGGGATTGCCAGGAACTGATCCAGAATCTCGCGGAGATCACACGCACGCGTCACCACAAATTTGGCAATACTGTTTTTCACCTGGAACCGAACGTGAAAGATAGTCCCGGCGGGTTGCGCGACTACAACGTGGCCAACTGGCTGGCGCTGATTTCCGCGATGGAGAAGCTGAAGGTTTGGCCCGACACGCGGTCGCTGTTGCCGCTATCTTCGCGGCGGGCGTTGGAAACGGCGCTGGATTTTCAAATGTCGGTCCGCTGCTTTCTGCACTTTCGCCATGGCCGCCACGACAACACGCTCACCTGGGAGGCGCAGGACGAAGCGGCGGCGAGACAGATCGGCACCAGGAACAATGATACGGAAATCACGAACGCAGCGGACTGGATGCGCGTCTATTTTGGGCACGTGCGCAGCGTGCACCGCGTCTGCAATCAGTTGCTGGAGGAAATCCAGGCGGCGTGGTCGTCGTTATATCGCCAGTTTCAAGGCTGGCGGTCGCGAGTCACAAGCGCGGATTTTTCCGTCGTCGATGGACTGATCTTTCTTCAGCAGCCTGGAGGGTTGCGCGATCCGGAAATGCTGTTGCGGCTTTTTCATTTCATGGCGGAGCATGACCTGAAACTGAGCACGACGACCGAATATAAAGTCGAACAGGCGCTGCCCGCGCTTGCAGCTACACCTCCGCGCGGCGCGGAATTGTGGCTTTACCTGCAAGAAACGCTGGTACAGTCACATGCCGCAGACGCCTTGCGCGCTATGAACGCGCTCCGCTTGCTGACGCTGTTGCTGCCCGAACTCAAAGGGATCGAGGCGTTGGTGGTGCGCGATTTCTATCATCGCTACACGGTTGATGAACACTCGTTTTTGGCCATTGAAAATCTGCACCGCTTGAAAGAATCGAGGTCGGAATGGGACCAGCGCTTCACCGGCTTGCTGAGCGAACTAGAACAGCCAGAACTGCTCTACCTGGCGCTGTTGCTGCATGATTCCGGCAAAGCTGTGGCCAGCGACAATCATATTGAGCTCAGCGTACAACTCACCGATAGCGCCACGCAGCGACTGGATCTTGATCCGGTGGACCGCGAGACGGTGCGTTATCTGGTGGCAAGCCATCTCGACATGTCGGCGGCGATGCGGCGCGACGTGTTTGATCCCGCGAATGTGAAATTGTTCGCGGAAAAAGTTGGCGTGCCCGAACGGCTGAAAATGCAGTGCCTGATGACCTACGCCGACATCAAGGCGGTGAACCCGGAGGCCATGACGCCATGGAAAGCAGATAACCTTTGGCAGCTCTATATCGCTTGCGCGAATTACCTGAGCCGCAGCGCAGACGAGCGCCTGCACACAGGCGACGACAGTTCCAGCCGCGACCATGTGCATTCCCTGGCTCGAGTGGCTGGGAAAAAGATCAACATTTTTCTGGAAGGATTGCCGCAGCGGTATTTGCGAATTCACGGCGTGACCGACATCATGGCTCACGCGGAGATGGCGGCGCGGATCGCGCTGGACGGCGTCCAATTGGATTTGAAGCAGGTCCGTCACTGGTATGAGCTCACGCTCATCACCGCCGACCGGCCCTTCCTGTTTGCATCGATCTCGGGAGCGCTTGCCGCGTGGGGAATGAACATCGTGAAGGCAAATGCGTTTTCGAATGCAGCGGGCATCGTGGTGGACACTTTCTACTTTACCGATCGCTTTAGAACGCTGGAGATGAACCTTCAAGAGTGGGAGCGCCTGAAGAAGAGCGTCGCATCGATTATCAAAGGAGACACCGACCTGGCGCGAATGCTGCGGGACCGAATGAAATCGGACAAAGCCGATGGCACGAAGGTCAAGATCGCGACGCAGATTGAATTCGACGATAGCTGCTCGGCGCACAGTACGCTGTTGCAGGTTCTGACGCAGGATCGTCCTGGTCTGCTTTATCGCATGTGCTCGGTGGTTTCGAAACATGAGTGCAACATAGAAATTGCACTGATTGAAACCGAAGGCCAGATGGCAATCGACGTTCTGTATCTGACTTCGGGCGGCGCCAAGTTGAATGCGGACAGGCAGGCGGTGTTGGGGAAGGCCCTGCGAGACGAACTCGCGGCGAAATAACATTCATTCCCGCGAATGGAGTTATTGCTGGTCTGCATAGTATCCATCTCTGGTCTGCGCAGTCGTGTCTTTGCGTTTCACTGCCAGCGTAATGCGGTGATAGCCGGTCGATGTGCTGTCTTTATCGGGCGTGTAGCCCATGCTGTATTGGGTTTTCAGCTCTTCGACGATGCTGCCGTAAATATCGCTGACCGTTTCTTTCTTAGAGACTTCGAAAAAACGCCCACCGGTTTCCTTCGAAATCCGCTGAAGATTTTTCTTTCCTTCGCCATGCGAACTGTCCTGAGGTCGCTGACTTCCGCGACCACCTCGGCCACCACCGCCGCCGGGGTACCCACCGCCAGGGGGCCAACCGCCGCCACCGCCAGGCCAACCTCCACCGCTGCGGCCCGGACCGCCCGCCTGGTGCTGGCCTTCTTCGTGGCGAGGCTCGGCGAAATAAATGGAATACACAACCGTGTCGGAACGTTGAGCGGCCTCAATGGCACCGTCGAGAAAGGTCTTGCTGCCGTGGTCGACGCCATCGGATAACAAGATCACGATCTTGCGACCTTGCTGCTTCTTCAGGAGTTCGTTCGAGGCAAGAAAAACGGCATCATAAAGTTGCTTCCCGCTGCGGGACGAGTCTGCCGCGGAAGGCGAATTCGAGGGATCGTTAGGATCGTTTGACCGGTCGCGGTCTCCGGGAGATGTAAGGAGATCGAGCGACGCTTGGAGCTTCGGGCGATCCGGGGTCAAGTCCTGAAGGAGCTCTACTTCCTTGTCGAAGTGGATGAGAAAACCTTTGTCCTTCGCTTGCGTCATCACCTGGTCGAGAAAGCTACGGCTCGCATTGCGCTCCGCGTCGAGGACGGTGGCCTGGCTACGGCTGGTATCGACGAGCAGACCCAGAGTGAGCGGGAGGTTCGCTTCCTGGGCAAAGTATTTGATGGTCTGCGGACGGTTGTCTTCCTGCAATGTGAAATCGTCTTTGGTAAGGTCGTGAACGATCTTGCCATGTTTATCCCGAACGATGACCTGCAAAGTAACGACTTTGACGTCGGCCGCGACAACTGCGGGGGTGTCGGACTTGGCAGCGGCATCTTGCTTGGCGGGAACACTCTGGGCCTGCAGCGATGGACCGATTCCAAAGGCAATCACGCCAAATAGAGCGACCAGCGCGCAGGTCGGCCAGCAAAGATGTTCGGGAATCATTCGATGATTCGACCGAAGTTCGTACGGTTGCTTCACCGTGCACCCTCCGTAGTTTTTGCGTATGTGCGTGCGTAGTTTTTACTTTTGCTTAGCGCGGACGGATTTTAAAGAGGCCAGATCCGCGCAACAAAATAGAATACACGGCCATAATCGCGCCCGCCCAAGTGGGAAAGGCGACGCTGAAGCGGTAAAGAAGGCTTGCTGGAACCGGCCGGTCTTGCGTTTCCGGATTGGACTTAGCAGCTGACATGGGCATCCAGGCAAGCATTATTTGAATCCTGATAACTGGATGCGCTTCGCGGAGTTGCAGTTGCCAGCACGCTGTAAACGACGGGTCAATGCAGGTAAAACTTCGTAAAGGCCCCACGACGCGCAATCGACGATGCTAAAGTTAGAAGATGCAATGTTTACGGCCACCGGGCGCGCAAGTGCGCCTCCGCGCAGCGTTCCTAATCACGACCGGGACCGCTTTGGTGTTTGCGGCGCTTCTGGTTTGCGCACAGGATAAACCGGCCAGCAGTTCGGCCGGGCAGCAAATCGCCAAGGCCCTGGGAACAATCAAGAGCATGCAGGCCGATTCGATCACGGTCGCCGGATCTAGCGGTGACATCACTGCGAAGCTGAGCCCTGCGACAAAGATTCTGAGCGTAGCGCCGGGAGCGAAAGACTTGAAGAGCGCGATTCCTCTGCAGGCTAAGGATTTGCAAATTGGCGACGCTGTGCGGGTCCGGGGATACGGCG
>DATEBK010000078.1:0-4769 GCA_035287825.1 Terriglobales bacterium | reverse complement strand
CAGCGGAAGGAACCGTGAAGCCTTCGGAGGCAATGTCCCAAACCAGTTCGACGGTGCAGAGCGTGAACCTGCTAGGTGGTCTCATTACCGCTGACACGATCCAGGGACAGGCATCCGGCTCGACCACCGATGGCACGACCTTCAATTTCAACGGTACCGGGTCGTTCGTGAATATATCGGTGAGTGGACACCCTGAAATTACCGACAACGTCGCTCAGAACACCGAGGTAGAGCTCAGCGGTATTGGGACGCTTTACCTCTACCGTGTTTTGCCTGCCGCGACGAAGATAGAGGTCCGTATGATTGAGGTCAAGCTGGCTCCGAACAACATACTCGGCCTCCCAACCGGTCTGGATGTGAAGATAAGTGACTCCGAGGCATCATTACACAGTACCTCGCATCCTTAAGTCAGGTTGTCGAGATGAGATTGATCGCTCGGTAGTTCGAGTAATGTTGATCAATAATAGGCCGGGTTCCCGTGCTTTTATTTGTTCGAAAGGCGGAACCCGGCCTGCATCTTGCCGAGCTGTGAAATCGCCCTCGCCAAAAACCCTGACGGATCAGGGGTCTTCTGCAGTCAGCTACAGAATCGGCAGATGCAGGCACGGTTGCACCATGAAATCGAGAGTGTTGATTTGCCGCAGCGCCTTCCCCACCAGCGATGCTTTGCATTCTTCCAGAGTGATCAGGAAGGGAAGATGCGATTTCGGACAATCCGGTTTCTGCAGGACCGAATCGATGTTGATGCCGGAGTGCGAAAGAATCGTGGCCAGGCTCGCGATAATGCCAGGACGGTCCTTGACCGAAAAGCGCATATAGTGTCGAGTAGCAAAATCGTCAGTAACGGTGCACGTTTTCTCGAGGGCCGGTGCCCCGCCACGCATTTCGAATTGAGTTCTCTGCTTGAAGTTTGCGATGGCGAGAATGTCGGAAACCACGGCCACGGCAGTCGGATGTCCGCCCGCGCCGTGACCGCCAAAGACGGTTTCGCCGCCATAAGTTCCTGTGGCTACGACCAGATTCTGGCTGCCCTCTACCCGCGCCAGCGGCGATGCCAGCTCGACGAGTGCCGGTTGCACGGCGGCAAACAATTCATTTCCATTCGACGTCTTTTTTAACTCGGCCCGCGAAATCTGGCGGATCGTGCAACCCAGTTGCCGCGCGTAATCGAAATCAATCGAATCGATGGCTGAGATTGAGCACGCCACGATGCTCTCAGGATTGACCTGGCAGTGCAGCCCTACACGCGCCAGGATCGCGAGTTTCGCGCGGGCGTCGAGTCCGTCAATGTCCTCTGTCGGATCCGCTTCGGCGAACCCAAGCTTTTGCGCTTCACGCAGAGCCGTCGCGAAAGGAATGCCGTGCAATTCGATCTGGCTGAGAATGTAATTGCAGGTCCCGTTGAGAATGCCGCTGATCCTGAACAGCTCGTCGCCCGCCAATCCCTCTTGCAATCCAGAAATTACTGGCACGCCTCCGGCTACCGATGCTCCAAATTGAATTTGCTGCTTCATCTGCCGCGCCAGGGCGAGCAATTCACCGCCGCTCCGAGCGATGAGTTGCTTGTTAGCCGTGACCACGGACTTGCCCGACTGGAGCGCGCGCCGGATCCACTCTTCCGTCGGCTGAAGGCCGCCTATCACCTCGACCACGATATCGGTGGAGGAAGATAAAATGTCGTCGATGTTTTCCGTCCACTGCACTGACGACGGAAGCCAGTCCACTTTCTTACGCGCCACGTTACGATTCAGAACGTGGGTCAGGCGCAACTGAGGGCTCGAACGCTCGCACAGTATTCTCGCCACCGAACTGCCGACGGTTCCGAAGCCCAGAAGAGCCACCGTGCAGTTTTGTGCAGTGTCGTTTCCCCCAGCGGACGCGCTCATAATTCCATTATCAACGAAAACGGACAAGTGCTGGCCGGCGGCGCTGACCGCAACCCTCTTGCGGACCTCATTTGTAACCTGGAGAAATGGCGATAACGCCTGACAACCGCCGGTTTCTCCCGCGTATAATAAAAGGTCTTCAGTGCCGCGCGCTCTGCGAGACGTTACTCTTCAGAGGGTGCCCTTTGACCGTTTGATTGAGAAGGCTTAGACCAGAAAGGCAGTGGGATGGCTACTATCGATGTCGTGCCTCACGAAGCTCAGGGCCAACTGGGCCAGAGGCGTGTTGTCAATGACATGAGTATTCAGGTTGCGACCGTCAACGGATCGGGGTCGCAGAGTTCCAACACAGTTTTGTTGCGCAGTATTTTTCAGATGGGCGTGCCCATTTCCGGCAAGAACCTGTTTCCTTCGAACATCGCTGGATTGCCCACCTGGTACACGATCCGCGCCAACAAGAACGGCTACATTGCCCGAAAAAAAGAAATCGACTTGCTCATCGCAATGAACGCGGAGACGGCGCAGGACGACGTCAAGACGCTGGCCCCGGGTGCGGCCGTGCTCTACGACGAACCGCTGGCGCTCGACAAATTGCGCAACGATTTGATTTTCTACGCTGTCCCCTACGACAAGTTGACGGCAACGGTGGGCGCTGACGCCAAGCTGCGCAAACTCGTCAAGAACATGATCTACGTCGGCGTCGCCGCGCAATTGCTGCACATCGATTATGCCGAGATTGAAAAAGCGATCCGCAGGCATTTTTCGACCAAAGTAAAAGCGGCAAACCTGAATCTGGCCGCGGCCAAAGCCGGTCACGATTATGCTGCAGCGAATTTGCAGAAACGCGATCCGTTTTATATCGAGCGGATGAACAAGACAGCAGGGAAGATCATCGTCGATGGCAACTCGGCAGCAGCCTTGGGCTGCATGTTCGCGGGCTGCACGGTAGTGACGTGGTATCCAATTACGCCGTCGTCATCGCTCGTCGAAACCATGATCGAGTACATGAAGGAACATCGCGTCGGCCCCGACGGTAAAGCGACCTTCGCCATTGTGCAGGCCGAAGACGAGTTGGCCGCCATCGGCATGGTAGTGGGTGCGGCATGGGCGGGCGCGCGGTCGATGACCGCAACCGCCGGACCGGGTATCTCGCTGATGGCCGAGTTCGCGGGGCTCGCGTATTACGTCGAAGTTCCAGCAGTTATCTGGGACATTCAGCGCGTCGGCCCGTCCACCGGATTGCCGACTCGTACGTCGCAAGGTGATCTGCTCTCAGTCGCGTTTCTCAGCCACGGCGATACCAAGCACATCATGCTGTTCCCTTGTTCTGCCGCCGAGTGTTTCACGCTTGCGCAGGAGGCGTTCGATCTGGCCGAGCATTTTCAGACGCCAGTCTTCGTCATGTCAGACCTCGATTTGGGAATGAATAATTGGATGTCGGACCCGTTTCCTTATCCCGACAAGCCTATTAACCGCGGCAAAGTTTTGACGAAAGAAGATATTGCCAAGGCTGGCGGGTTTGCGCGCTACAAAGATGTCGATGGAGATGGCATCGGCTATCGTTCGCTGCCCGGCACCGATCATCCCGCCGCCGCATACTTCGCGCGCGGCAGCGGACACAACGAGAAATCGCAATATAGCGAGCGTCCCGACGATTTTGAACGCAACATGGAGCGCCTTAACAAGAAGTTTCAGACCGCGCGGTCGTTTGTTCCACGCCCCGAGCTGACAGGAAGCGGCAATGCCAAGATTGGCATCCTGGCTTATGGAACCTCTCACTGGGCAATCATCGAGGCGCGGGATCAACTGGCGAATGAGCATGGCGTAGAAACGGATTATCTCCGGGTACGGTCGTATCCGTTCACGCGCGAGGTGCACGATTTTATTGAGCGGCACGAGCGTACATATGTAGTCGAGCAAAACCGCGACGGCCAGATGGCCTCGCTGCTCAAACTCGACATCAAACCGGAATTGACGCCGCGCTTGCGGTCGATCTGCCACATTCACGGGCTGCCGCTCGATGCGCGCTCGGTGACTGACGAACTTATTACGATGGAGGGCAAGTAACATGGGCACCACGACCGACACGCCGGCGTCAACTTCCGCGCCAGCCCCAAAAACGAATCGCATTGGGTTGCAGGTCATCGACTATCGCGGCGGCAGGACTACGCTGTGCGCCGGATGCGGGCATAACGCGATTTCCGAACGCATCATCGACGCCATGTATGAGATGGGCGTCGCGCCCGAACGCGTGGCCAAGCTCAGCGGGATTGGTTGTTCGTCGAAGAGCCCGGCATATTTTATGAACCGGTCGCACAGCTTCAACTCTGTGCACGGACGCATGCCGTCGGTGGCAACCGGCGCGATTCTGGCGAACAGAAATTTGCTCGCGCTTGGCGTATCCGGCGACGGCGATACGGTTTCGATTGGCGTCGGACAATTCATCCACATGATGCGGCGCAACGTTCCCATGATTTACATCATTGAAGACAACGGCTGTTACGGCCTGACAAAAGGTCAGTTTTCTGCCACCGCCGATCTGGGATCGACGCTGAAGAGCGGTATCGCCAACGATCTGCCTCCGGTAGATACTTGTGCGCTGGCGATTCAGTTGGGAGCTACGCTCGTGGGCCGGTCGTTCTCCGGCGACAAGAAACAACTGCACAATATGCTGAAGGCGGCCATCGCGCACAACGGGACGGTGATGCTCGATGTGGTTTCTCCATGCGTGACCTTCAACGACCACGAAGGCTCGACCAAATCTTATAAATATGTGCAGGAGCATGAAGAGGAGTTGAACGAAGTTGGCTTCGTGCCCGTTTTTGAAGAAATCAATGTTGACTACGATCCGGGAACGACCTTTGAGGTCACCATGCACGATGG
>DATEBK010000077.1:0-3258 GCA_035287825.1 Terriglobales bacterium | reverse complement strand
TGTTTACGCTGCTGGTGTGCGGCGCAGCCACCGCGATGGCGCAGCACACTGTCGTGGAAAAAAACGGACTGAACGGAAGCATTCAAACCGACTACAACGCCGCCGGCAAAGCGACGGAGATGCGTACCATCGGTGCCGATGGCAAACTCCAGCAGAAGGTCGACTTCGAATATCTACCGGGTTTTTACGTCGCTCAGCAGACTAACACTACGTATTGGCCCAGCGGCCAGCTTCGCAGAGTCGCACGCAATACCTATGACGAGAGCGCAAACTTCACCGGCGAATTCATTCAGGCTTTCGACGAGTCCGGCAAACAGACTGGCGGCCACAAACTGACGCACGATCCGTGGACTGGAGTGTACCGTTGCTCCGAATGGAATGTTGCCGCGCAGGACTACCGAGCCATCGACTGCCCCTCCGGCGAGGAAGAGCGCGGTGGAACCAACGAGCTGAAAACATTCACCTATGACGAGGTGATGAAGAATCTCGAGGCAGCCAGGGCAACTGCCCGGCGGGAGCGGAAAATTGGGCGCATGCAACCCATGATTCCGATCCGTCCGCCGATTACTTCCGCACCGAGAGAAGTTGGACTCGTCTTGCCCGCGCAACTCCGTCCCGGTGAGCGGGTATCCGGAACCGTGGTCGAGAATCCGGATCAATATAGTGAAATGCCGGGTCTCGCGGTCACGCGCATTGCCGTGCCATTTGAGTCCACCGGGGAAGCTTCGCAATTGGCAGGATGGTTGTTCGAGACCGAAGGCGAAGAAGCGCGGCATGCCGACGGACCAATTACATTGATGGTTCCACGGCTCGGCTCCGGATTGAACATCACCTTTCGCCAAGCCGGAAATCCCGCGCATTCCGTTTCGCAGACGCTGAATTTTCCCCAGCTCTCAGAAAAGAAGTCACTCCGGCCGAACTCGTTTCAGGCGCCAGCGCTCTGCCTGAAGGGTGAACTCTGCGTGGTGAGCGGCCCCTTCAGTGGCGACAGCGGTCAGACCTTCGCTGCCTTCGAAGATCGGCCGGCGACAATCGTGGCCGAAACAGTCGACACTGCCTACGTCGCCATTCCAGAGCCCACCGCGCCGGGCACACGGCCATTGTTTATCGCGGAAGGACTGAAAGTGGCCGCCCTGCCCGTGGTGGTGGGCGAGTTTTTCATCAAGAACAATGGACGCGAGTTGCAAGCCGGCGAGACCCTGATCACTTTTCCGACGTTGGATGGTCCCGGAGACATACCTGATCCAGCGTGGCAGACCGGCAACTTTCCGGCCACTAATCTTCAGCGGGCGCAGAAGTTAATTCCCGGATTCCAGCCGTCACAGGGAGATCGCGAGGCGCGCGAAAAACTCGAAGCCGAGGAAGACGAAAAGAGAGAGCCACAAGAAAAGCGAGAGATCAAAGAGAAGAAACAAGAGGGAGAAATTCTGATCGTCGTCCAGAACCTTGCGCCAGAGCAGATTTCGTTGCGCAGCTCCAGGAACGAAGTCCTGGTCTTCCATTTGAGCGACGAGGCTTTCAGCCGCGGCGAGTTCAAATACGACCTCGTGGTTGAGGCCAAGAAAGCAGGCAAGGTCGAAGTCAAGGGCTACGTCATCCCGTTTCTCGCGCCCGTTGCCGGTCAAGAGTTCAGCGTCGACGCCGCTCGGCGCCACGTCGGCAGTAATTAGAGGAATCCTGCTAGCGGTTGTTTAACGATGGTTTCCATAGATCCGCCGTAAGCCATGGCGTGTGCCTGGAAACTAGGAATGAATGGCTTCACTCCGGAGCAGCAGTTCTTTACCTCATGTCGCCAGTGGCGAGGTGACGAAACCCGCATCGAGGCCCAGCGTCTGATGATCCAATCCAACGCGTATCCGAACTCCAAATATCGGGTAAACGGCCCGCTCTCTAACATGCCGCAGTTTCAGCAGGCATTCAGATGTAAGCCGGACACCCCGATGGTGCGGCAAGGGGACAAAAGTGCGATCTGTGGTGACGGCCCGAGTCAGAAAAAATGGTAGGCAATAACTTCTGTTATCAGGTGACCGACGCGTACTGCCCGAATGGGCCAGCTCTGGATCAGAGTCTGGCCCCCCGGGACTTTACGCGGAATGACGGTCTTTGAAATCGTCGATCTTCTGCTTCGCCTTGTCTTTGGCGTTATCAATCGACTCACGAACGTTGGTCCGAGCCCGCTCGGCTGTTTGGGAAGCGGCTTCTTTATGCGAGTCGATCACCTGCTGAGCCGCGTCCTTGGCATTGCCCAGAGTTTCCTTGGCTGCTCCTTTAGCTTGCTCGACAACCCCTTTGTTGGCTAGTTTTTGATTGCCGACCGCTTGGCCTATGCTTTGCTCGACCTTGCCAACGACTTGATCTGTCTTCCCTGCAATTTGTTCCTTATTCATAACTGTCTCCTTATTGCCGCATATGCGGTGTCTGGCCGAAACTTGATTAAAGTGTGCGACGAAGACGAGCCTCGCCGCACCTGAGGTACTATGTGACCCGGGAAGCCGCTGGCTTTTCGCCCGCAGGCGGCGGACCTTGATGCTGTTCTCCGAAACTGACCTTACTCTCTATCGTGGTGAACAGTATCCAGCGAAGCCTGTAGTAACGTGGCCGCGATACGGCAGAATTGCTGGTGAATTTAATTCGGGCGAAGTTCCCGAGGGAAGATTAGGCTGCGACTTTCCGTGGAACGCCGCTCAACAAGTTCCTGGCAATCTTCCTTAGCTTGTCTTCCGCACCCTGTTCCTCGGACAACGATTTCTTAAGCAGGCTCACAATCTCTTTCTCGCCGATCTGTTCCGCCAAGCTGATGGCAGTCAGGTAACCGGCCATCTCGTAGTGCTCGACACGACTGCCGGCGCCGATGATGCCCAGGTCCAGGACGGTTTCGTTTCCTTCCTCGCTCAATGCCTCCGCGCCTTCTTTAATGCACCCTTCCATGCCGACGCACTTCTTCCCGCTCGCCTTGATTCCCAGGATTTCGGCAATTTGTTCGAGCCGCTGGACCTGCGCCTCGGTTTCTTTGAGGTGCCCTTTGAACGCATCCTGCAGCGTGGGATCGTTCGACCCCTTCGCCATTTTCGGAATGGCCTTGGTGAGCTGCTTTTCAGCCGAATACAGATCTTTTATTTCTTCTTCAAGCAGATCCTTTACGATTTCTTTGTCAGCCATTCGGAACTCCTTATTATTGGAATCTTTTTGGTGCCACTTCAGCAGCCCTTGTCCATCGCCACTAACTTGACCTGCTTCGACAGTCAGTGACTTAGAAGC
>DATEBK010000076.1:0-3810 GCA_035287825.1 Terriglobales bacterium | reverse complement strand
GATCATGTTGGCGGGAATGTGTCCGCTAACGCGAAGGCCGTTTTTGTGGGCTTCATCGATGATGGCGGGAACTAACTCGGGCTTGACCGAGCTGTAGATTTTGATCTGCACGTAGCCGAGTTTTTTGTAGTTGTCGACGGCGGCGCGGGCTTCGGCTTCGGTGGAGACGAGGACTTTGGTGGGTCCGTGGTAGGCGTCGGGGCTGTCGATGATTCCGGCGAGAACGATGCGGGTGCCGATTTCTTTGCCGTCGATGATGCGCTGGCGGCGGGCCAGTAGAGAGTCGGTGTCGTTAGCGAGATCGCGGACGGTGGTGACTCCGGCGGCGAGGTTGAGGAGGCCGTCGTTATCGCCTACATGGGCGTGCATATCCCAGAGGCCGGGGAGGAGGGTTTTGCCTTTGGCGTCGATGATTTCGGGGAGCGGGCCGTCGTAGCCGCCGAGGTCGGCGTTGACTATGCGATTGCCTTCGATGAGAACGTTTCGGTGAGGAATGATCTTTCCCGACTCCGCGTCGAAGAGGTTGGCATCCTTAAAAAAAATGCGATCGGCACGCGGGTGATGGGCGAGTTTGGCGGCGAGGTCGGCGGCGCGGGAATCTTTGACCTTTCTCTGGGCGGCGAGGAGGGTGGGGAGGGACGCTTCCCATCCCTGGGCGACGATGGAGCCCCACTCGTCGGCGACGGCGAAGAATTTGTCATCTTTCGCGAAGAACCTGCATGTCGGACAGCCGCGGTCGGCGAGCCAGACGTAAGTGGGAGAAAAATCGAGTCCGGTGATGGCGTAGAGCGCGACGTGGGTGAGATGTTCGGCGACTTTAACGTCGAGGTCGGTGAGACGCTGGATGCGGGCCTCGCCGTCGGGGAGCAGCGGGATTTTGCCTCCATTTTGCAGGGCGGCGTGGGCGAGAAGGCCGAGTTCGGAGGGTGCTCCGTTGAGAGCCGAGTAGAAGGCGGGCGCGGAAATTTTCTTTTCGCCGTGCTCGGAGTCGTTTTTCCAGGTGGCGGCGCCGGCGGTGAGCGAGTAGGTTTCGGTGACCGGCGTTTTCATGTAATCGTTGCCGGCGATGGATTCGGAGAGCGGGATGCCGTTGGGACCGAGCTGGAGGATGCTGGTGGTGCGGGGGCCGCGTCCGCGATCGTTGAACTGATAAAAGATGTGGAGCGTGCCGTCGGGAGCGGTCCAGAGGGCTTCTTGTCCGGCAAGGGTGCCCATAAGAAGGATGGAATGGATTTCGGCGGTAGAGGGAATGTCGGCGGGAAGCGCGGGAGTGGCGGAGGATTGGGGACTGGAAGGCGATGATTGCGCGTAGAGGGTGGAAGCGAGGAGGATGAAGACAAAGATTCGGTGCATGTGACCTTTCTGGAACGAGGGCGAGCGAGGTCAGAGGTTAGAGGTCAGATTGCTGAGGTGAGAAGCCGGGTAATCCTTTCACATTTTCAAGCTTAGCTCTGCAATCTGCCTCTGCAATCTGGGTCTACAACCTGCCTCTACGATCTGGCTCTACAATACGACCGCGCGGCCGTGCGCTACAGTATAATCTTCGGCTTGAACGAAACTGCAATGACAGACACTCAACAGACTGCGACTTACGAAACCGAGCCGGTGAAGACGGGGATGGACATTGGCGACATTCTCAAGATTCTGCCGCACCGGTATCCATTTCTGTTGATCGACCGGGTGATTGGGCTGGAGCGGATGAAGAGTATTGTCGCGCTGAAAAACGTGACCATTACCGAACCGTTTTTTCAGGGACATTTTCCGGAGAAGCCGATCATGCCGGGCGTGCTGATTGTGGAGGCGATTGCGCAGGCGGGAGGGTTGCTGCTGCTGACGGAGGTTCCGAACCGCGACGAGATGCTGATGGTTTTTACGGGGATTGAGAAGGCGCGGTTCCGGCGGCCGGTGGTTCCGGGAGACCAGTTGCGTATTGAAGTGGTGGTGCGGGCGTGGCGGGTGACGGCGGCGCGGCTTGAGGGCAAAGCTTATGTGGACGGGAAAGTGGCGGCGGAAGCGACGGTGACTTGCCGGCTGGTGCCACGGACCTCCGCGGCGGGAGCGAGTGATAAGGTCGAGACGGATTTGTAATTTGCGATTTGTAATTGGTAACTGAAAAGCGAATTACAGATCACCCGTCATCAATTACAAATTACCAATTACAAATGATCGATTACAGATGATTCATCCCACCGCGATTGTCGATCCGAAAAGCAAAATACATTCTTCTTGCATGGTTGGTCCTTATTGCGTGGTTGGGGCCGAAGTGGAATTGGGCGAGGGATGCGTGCTCGATTCGCATGTGGTGATGGACGGGGCGACGAAGATTGGCGCGGGCAATCGTTTTTTTCCTTTTACATCGATAGGGCTGGCTCCGCAGGACATTACTTATGCGGGTGAGCCGACGCGGCTGGAGATGGGCGCGCGGAATGTGGTCCGCGAATTTGTGACGATCAATCGCGGCACGGTGAAGGGTGGAGGGTGCACGCGGGTGGGTGATGACAACCTGATCATGGCTTATACGCATATTGCGCATGATTGCCAGATTGGGAGTCACGTGATTATGGCGAACGCAGCGACGCTGGGCGGGCACGTGACGGTGGAAGATTGGGCGACGGTTGGGGCGCTGTGTCCGGTGCATCATTTTGTGCGGATTGGGACGCACGCGTTTATTGGCGGAGGAACCACGATTACGCGCGACGTGCTGCCGTTCTCGAAAACTTCTGCAGAGCGCGGGACACGCGCGTATGGATTGAATGCGGTGGGGCTGGAGCGGCGGGGATTTACGAAAGAGCGGATCAAGAAGATACATCATGCGTATAAGGTGCTGCTAGCGTCAAAACTGAATACCTCCCAAGCCATCGAAAAGTTGAGAGCCGAAGCGGATGCAGGTGAAGATGTTGAAATGCTCATCGGCTTCATTGAATCCTCAGAGCGTGGAGTGATTAAGTGAGGACTCCCTGCTGCGACACAGGTGCGGAAGAAGGGTAGGGGTCCTTCGACTGCGCGCATTTTTCACTTCGTGAAAAATGTGCTCGCTCAGGATGACAACTGGACAATAAAGACTAACCACTGACTTATGAAGCTTGGACTTATTGCGGGTAATGGAACGTTTCCGTTTTTGGTGCTGGATGCGGCGCGGGCGCAGGGATACGAGGTCGTGGTTGCGGCGATTAAAGAAGAAACCTTTCCTGAGATTGAGTCTCATGGCGCGGCTTCGGTTCACTGGCTTTCTCTGGGAGAGTTGTCGAAGCTGATTGAAGCTTTTAAAGCAGAGGGAGTGACGCGCGCGGTGATGGCGGGGCAGGTGAAGCACAAGCAGATTTTTTCCGCGATCAAGCCGGATTGGCGACTGGCCAAATTGTTGCTCTCGCTGGGGACGCGGAACACGGATTCGCTGCTGGGCGCGGTGGCGAAGGTGCTGGCGGATGAAGGCATTGTGCTGGAGAATTCGACCGCGCTGCTCGAGCCTCTGCTGGCGAAGGCGGGAGTGCTGACGAAGCGGGCTCCGACGGAACGGGAGCGGAAGAACATTGAGTATGGGCGCGCGGTGGGGCGGCGGCTGGCGGAATACGATATTGGACAGACGGTAGTGATCGCGGAAGCGGCGTGCGTGGCGGTCGAGGCTATGGAAGGGACCGACGCGACGATCGAGCGGGCGGGGGAGATCATGCGGTCGTTATATGCAAAATCGGAAGCCGCAAAATCGGAAGGCGCAGAATCGGGACCGGACGGTGAGGCGTCGCTGTTGAGCCGGGCGCTGACGGTGGTGAAGATAGCGAAGCCGAAACAGGATATGCGGTTTGATGTTCC
>DATEBK010000075.1:0-21135 GCA_035287825.1 Terriglobales bacterium | reverse complement strand
AAGGTTCCGGGCCAGCCGCCGCCGGGGTTGCCTATGCGGCGGTATTCCGCGTTGAAGGTAGCAACGCCTGCGGCTCGTAAAGAGGCACAGAGGTGCCCGGCGTGCGCGAGATCATACTTGGCGCGCCAGAAGCCACCATGGATATTCAAGAGCGCCGGGTATGGTGACTTGACGGTGGGCAGCCGCACTTCCAGAAACTGATTGGAATCTGCGCCATAGGCGACGCGCTCGTCAGGTGGCGGCTGCGGCTGGCTGAGGATATCTTCGGAAGTCACGAGCGGCGCTCCTGCGCGACCGATTAGCTCTCTTTTAACTTCAACTTGGACTTATTTTCTTCAATGAAAGCCTGAAGGTCGGGAACAGCATTGAGCAGTTTCGTCCACTGCTCGTAGTAGAGGGTCACGGGGAAACGCCCCAGGCCGTAAACGCTGACGCCGCCTTTTTCGCTGACGCGGAACTCCATGGCGCCACTCTTCTTCTTGGTTTCGACCTGTTTTTCAAGATCGGCCAGGCGAGCTTTTAATTCGTCGTAACTTGGTTCGGTCATGAATGCACCTTTCAGGAATGAAGTGTTCCTATCGAATGTTTTCTGCTGACTGAGTGTTTCTATCATAGGTGGATAGAGAGATTCCGTCGAACTGGGTACTTTTGCCGGATCACTTTTCATTTTTGATCACGACCCCGCCCTTCATGACGAACTTCGCATGTTCGAGTGAATTCACATCTTTGAGGGGATCGCCGGGGACGGCGATGATGTCGGCGAGTTTGCCAACTTCGAGCGTGCCGATACGGTCCTTCCATCCGAGCAACTCGGCGGCGTTGCTGGTCGCTGCGTGAATGATCTCCATCGGAGTCATGCCTTCTTCGGCATAGGCGGCGAGCACATCGAGGCTGGCCTGGCCGCGGTTTTTGTGCGGCATGGTCAGATACATATCCGAGCCGGCGGCGATGGGGACGCCGAATTTGAGCGCACGCTGCAGGCGGTCGCGGTTGCCGACCACGTATAAATTGATCCACTTCTTTTGCTGCGCAAGTTCTTCGGGGGTCGGCTGGCGAGTGCCGAAGGTCATGTCGAGATATTCCTGTTCGGTGCCGTCAGTGGGGACCAGGAAGATGTGTTTCTCTGCCATCATCTTCAACGTGTCGTCAGAGACCTGATATCCATGCTCGACGGAATCGACGCCGGCTTCGACGGCTACGCGGACCGCTTTTTCGGAGGTGGCATGGGCAGCGACCTTGACTCCGCTGGTGTGGGCTTGGGTAACGACGGCTTTCATCTCATCGAGCGTAACGTCCGCCGGATTGCCGTTGACGATGACCTTGATGCAATCGGCTCCGTTGTAGAGGGCCTGGCGCACCGCCTGTCGCGCGCTGTCAGGGCCGTTGAGGATGACGTATTCCTGTTCGATGATCGATTGCGCTTCGGGAATGAGACGTCCAAACTGGCCACCGGGAGCGGCTAGAGCGCGGGTGGCGGCAATGATATGGGGGCCGGGTAGCCAGCCGCGATTGATGGCGTCACGCAAGGCGACGTCTCCGTTAACGCCGGAGTTTCCGACGTCGCGGACAGTGGTGATTCCGGCTTCAAGATCTTCGCGCGCCAGCTTAGCACCAAGCAGGGCGCGCTCGGCTGTGCTCTGGGTGGCGACGATTCTGAGCATCTCGACATCCTGCAGGCTGATATTGGTGCCATCCATTTCGCTCAGCAGGTGGGTGTGGGCGTCGATCAGGCCAGGCAGCAGCGTCGCATCGCCCAGGTCGAGGACCGTGGCTCCGGGCGGAATGGGCAGGTGCGAGCCAACGGCTGTAATCTTGCCTGCCTCAACGATGATCACTGCGTCATTGAGGGTTGAACCTTGCGTGGCAGAGTCTTGCCGGCCGTCGATGAGCCGAGCGGCGCGAATCGCAATCGGCTGGGAGGGTGTTCTCAGGTTTTGGGCAATGAGGCAGGGTGCGGCCAAGCAGAGCAAAACAAGGCAGATTCGCTTGATCATGATGCGGAATTTTACTCCTACTATTGTCTTCTCTTTAGTGCAAAACTCTGCACACGAGCGAGTGGCAGCCGGTCTGTTCCCCGCCAACCCGCTCTGTAACAATCTGTTGCGGTACCTCGGTAAGGGATAATTGGCAGGCAGAATGCTAAAATAGGTTATATCCAGACTGGATCGAAACGGAGACAAAGAATGGTGAAAAAGAAGAAGTCGTTTCTTGAAAGCATACCTATGCTGGTGTTGCTAGGGCTGCTGGCTGGGGCCGTGGGCGGATTGGGAGTCGGCCTGATCCAACTGAGGGCATTGAATTCGGCCGCGAGCAGCGCCGCTGGCAAGTAAGCTTCAGGCCTATTTCAGATAGGCCCGTACCAGGCCGATCAGATCTGCGGTCAGTTCTTCAGGGGATTCTGGTCCCCGATCAGGATGAGTGATGTGCAGGCGGATGTGATCCTCCAGGATCTCAGCCATAAGGCTGTTGACGCCGCCGCGAATGGCTGCCAGCAGCATCAAGATATCGGCACACTCGTCGCCCTCATTTACGGCACGCTCAACCGCTGTTAGTTGCCCACTCATTCGCTTGATGCGGGACAGCAGCTTCTGCTTTTCTTTTGGGATTGCCCCCGGTTTGCTCTTCATAAGGTCATAGCCTCTCCGTGCTTTTTCTTTACATATACCATAGGGGGGTATGATATAACAATCGAGTTGTGGACACCACCTGTTTCAGCCGCTGCTCGTTGATGCGGTTGAACGCCAAACTTGTTTACGTGGTTTATTGCGCGAGTTCAATGTTAACTATAGTTAATATTTTGTGCTATGCTTGCATTAATGCTGATGAGCGGTACGCACAGCCATGGTAACCCGTTGGCGCTGTGCTCGGAGCTAACTGAGATTCCAAATTGCCGCTGCGGCTGTAACTTTCTGTTAATCGATTGAGTGCATACTGGCAGATTGCCGTTTCCGGCGCGATCACGGCCAAGGGGGCTGGGAAGGACTGCCCGCGTACCAGGCGGAGCTAGTTTGTCTTCATGATGCGAGAAACAAAGTTCATTCTTAGCCGCTCGTTCGTTCTTCGCCGCGGTGCGTTAGGCTGGCGCGGCCGTCGGGTACGGAAGGCTCTTGCAATCTTAATGCTAGCCGTTATAGCGGTGCTCGGAGAGGGCGTTCCTTGGTGTCGGGCGCAAGAACAACCTGCCCCGGCATCGGCCCAAACCGCGGCCGCCGCCCCTACTCCTGACGCGGACAATGCGGCCAACTCAGAGAGCGATGGCGACGCTGATCCCGAGTCAATGCTGCCGCATTTCAAGAGCACGCGGTTTTGGCTTTCAGGGCAGACGAACTTTATTTTCCAGGCTCATCCGGATTTTCACGCCGACTACAGCGGTCCGCACAGTCTGAGCCCCAATTATCAAAAAGCGACTTCGCGGGTGATGACGCTCTATACGGGCGTGCGCATCAATGATTCGACCGAACTTCTGGTGGATATCGAAGAGGCGGGCGGGGCGGCGCTAAGCGAAGGGTTTGGACTGGCCGGAAACACGGACCTCGACATTGTGCGCAATCCGCTGCTGAGCAAGGCGCCGTATTTGGGGCGCGGGATGATCCACAAGGTGTTCGCGTTGAGCAAGGATAAAGTGGAGAACCAGCGGAGTTTCCTCTCACTGTTCGACGAACTGCCACGACGGCGCCTAGAAATTCGGTTTGGCAAATTCAGCATGCCGGACTTCTTCGACGTTAATTCGGTCGGCTCCGATACGCATTTTCAGTTCAACAACTGGTCGGTAGACAACAACGGCGCTTGGGATTACGCGGCTGACACGCGTGGTTACACGGTGGGCTTGGTCGCGGACTACGAGGACCGCAACTGGGGGTTCCGCTTCGCCGAAGCGCTGATGCCGAAGGTCGCTAACGGAATCGACCTCGTGTGGCGGCCGTGGCAGGTTCACGCAGAGAATTGGGAATACGAACTGCGTCATGGCGTCATTCCGAAAAAGGCCGGCGTGGTGCGGGTGCTCGCGTACACAAACTACGCCAACATGGGAATCTATCGCGACGCGAATACGCAGTTCGTGGACGGCCTGGTTCCGGTGCCGGAAATCACAAACCATCCGTGGCATGTAACGCGGAAGTATGGATTTGGCATCAATTTGGAGCAGAATCTCGCGCGCTACATTACGGCATATGCTCGCTGGGGATGGGACAACGGCAAAACCGAATCGTTTGCCTACACGGAGATTGATTCGACGTTCAACCAGGGCGTAGGGGTGAACGGCGCGTTATGGCATCGCAAACAGGATCGCGCAGGGGTCGCGTTTGTATCGAACGGGATCAAGAAAGATCATCAGGTCTATCTGGCCGATGGCGGGCAAGGCTTTCTGCTGGGTGACGGCGGGCTGAACTACGGCCGCGAAAATATCTTCGAATCGTATTACACAGCCCACGTTTGGCGTGGAATTTATATCGCTCCGGGAGTGCAGCACATTAACGATCCTGGATACAACCGCGACCGCGGGCCGGTGGTAGTGCCAACGCTGCGGGCGCACGTGGAATTCTGAGGGCAGAAGCTTATCTTCTCGTTGGCGGCGGTGATGGAGCGGGAGACGGGGATCGAACCCGTGACATCCAGCTTGGGAAGCTGGCGTTCTACCGCTGAACTACTCCCGCTCAACCTGGTTAGACTAACATTGCGCGCCAATCTCATACAACATCGCGCCGGACGCGCTTCCGTGACGACCCGCAAGGAATTTAGATAACAATTTAGATAACAAGGTGCTAGGGATTCGCTGGAGAGACCTGATCGGATGCCGGCTGCGGCTGTGAAGGGCGAATTCCTTTGGCTTCGATGATCGACCAGCGCCAGTCTTCATCGGGGCTGGGGGTGGTTCCGATTTCTTCGCTGAAGGTCGTCGTGCTGAAGGGCTTGGCCTGAGCTTTCAGGTGATAGAGGATGGTCACATCCGAGTGGCGCTCGATGCCGGAAAGCAGATCAGTCTGAGCGGCTGGAATGACGCGCGCATTCGCAGCCAGTTCGGCATCTGCTCCGGGTTTACGTTCCAGGGTCAACCCGATCGTGATTTCGCGGAGTTCCCAGTCGGTGCCGTTGAAGACCTCGAGTTGCAGGTTGTCATCCTGAATGAAACCGGGGCCGTCGAGTTTGACCAGATCGTCGATGGGCAGATCTTCGACGACGATGGGCTTGATGAGGAGCGAACTGGCGCGCGCGTTGAAAGACAGGCTGCAGGTGACATCGGGCGACGACACTTTCACGGTATCGGTGGCGGGGTCGATGGAGAAAACCGTTTTGTCGCGGCTGACGGGGCGCAGTTTCTGGGCATCTTCCATCATCTGGTTGAGATTGTCGTTATCGATAACGGGCGCGGTTGGAGGCGGCTGCGATTGAGCCTGCCGTTGCGATTTGCTGGTGCGCAGGTTGCGCGCCAAGTCACCCAGCGACGTGGCTTGGTCTTGAGTTGTGGGAGCGGCGTCATCCTGCGCCCAGGCGGCGGCCGAAGAGGCAAAGAGGGCGGCGAGCAGCGTAACGGGCACAATCCACCGCGAACTGGGGAGTCGGGAGCGCATGAAGTCGATCGCTGAGGAGCGCATGGGCGCACAGCGAGTCCACAGAGAAAGTTTAGGCGAGATGGAAGAGAAAAGAAGTTACCGAAGGGACACGGTGGTACTAGCACTTCTGGAGTTAGTAACGGGTGATGGTGAAAAGAGCGTGAACGCGCGATCGAGTCGAAGCGATGCGCAACGGGGCGCATCCACGCTCTATCACCAGTTACAGCAGGCCAGAGGTACGGAAACGGGCGATCGGATCGCTTACCGGCATTGGTTGACGCTTAAAAACCCAGCGCGCCACCGCAATTCCCAAGGCCGCATATGCCAGATGCCAGATTTTCATAAATCGCTCCCCACGCCGGACCTTGCTCGGGGAGAGACTACGAAGGTCCCGTCGTGAACTAACCCTAACTCTGCTCTATCGGCGGGTCTAGTCCACGAAGGTGCCATGAAGGTGGGACGAGAGTAATCGAAGGTAACTGAGAAGAGTAACCGGCCCGAAAAGTATTGTGAAAACAGGTCTTGGCGCCATCCAGGGGTGCGGCGAGAACCGCGCTTCTAGTTGGACGCCTCGATCCAGCCGCCGCCGACCACGAGATCTCCGTCATAAAAGACGGCGGCCTGGCCGGGAGTAAGAGCGCGCTGCGGCTCGTCGAAGGTGACGAGAACATCGTTCGGCGCCGCGGATTCAATCAGGGCCGCAGCAGGCTGGTGCTTGTGGCGTATCTTTACTGCGACGCGCATAGGCTCGCGCAGTTCGTCCGTTGAGATCAGGTTCACACGGTGGGCGCGGAGGGTGCGTGAATACAACTCCTCGTCTTTGCCCACTACGACCTGCCGCGTATCATTCTTGATCTGAATCACGTACAGCGGAGAGCCGGTGGCTATTCCCAGTCCCTTACGCTGGCCGACGGTGAAGTTATGAACGCCGGCATGCTCGCCGATGACCTTGCCGTCGCTGGTGACCATCTCGCCGGCAAGGGTATCGCGGTCGCCTTCAGTGGATCCGCTTCCCTGCTCATTGAGATAGGCTTCAAGAAAGCGCTTGTAATCGCCGCCGGGGACGAAACAGATCTCCTGGGAGTCGGGCTTTTCGGCGATAGCCAGGCCATGCTTTCGCGCCAGTTCGCGCACTTCGGGCTTGGTCATGCTGCCGAGCGGGAATAGAGTGCGGCTCAACTGCTCCTGGGTGAGGCCGAAGAGAAAGTAAGTCTGGTCCTTGGATCTGTCGGTGGGGCGCTTCAGCAGCCAGCGTCCGCATTCGTCATCAAAAACGACCTGGGCGTAATGGCCGGTTGCAATTTGATCAGCGCCAATCTGGCGGGCAACGATTAGAAGCTGGTCAAACTTCAGGTGATTGTTGCAAAGGCTGCACGGAATCGGCGTTCGGCCGGCGAGATACTCCTCAACAAAGGGACGGACTACATCGCGCTCGAAGCGCTCTTCGTGGTTGACCACGTAGTACGGAATGCCGAGGGTCTCGGCAACACGGCGAGCGTCGTAGACATCATCGATGGAGCAGCATCGACCCTGGACAGACTCGGGCATGCCCGCATGGCCGGCTAGACGGCGCTGGTTCCAGAGTTGCATGGTCAGCCCGATTACATTGTGGCCGTCAGCGCGCAACATGGCCGCTACGGCCGAGGAGTCGACTCCTCCCGACATGGCGACAGCGATAGTGGTTGTGTCAGTCATTTACTGTGGGTGAGTCATTATTGGGTCAGTCATCGTTGGTCAATCATAAACGTCGGCAACTACCTAACTAGGACGTTGTCCTTGCCAGCTGCGGTCGCCGCAGTCTCAGAACTGCTCTGGAAAATATCCATACAAAAATCAGCGCGCCTAAAAGAATCCCCAGCAGTGGCCACTTCAATTGTGTCACGAATTGCTGGGCAGCGTGGAGTTCGTCAAACTCGGTCCACTCCTCACGAATCTTGCCATCAACAATACGCCAAACCGTAATGCCACGTAACTCAAGCTTGACTCCCGTTGGAGGTAATCCATCATATCCGGAACCGGTGTGTGTTCCGCGAAAGACCCATACCGCTGTGACCAGGTCACCCTCGGCGGTCATCAGGATCACGCTCATCTTGAGATCCGGAAACGCCTTCTTCTCAGCGTGTACCGCCGCTTGATCTTCCTGGAGATCGTAATTCCTGTGGAGCCCGTGGTTAACGAAATCCCTGGCGTAAATTTCGTCAGCAACCTGGAATTTCCCCTGGTTGAAGATCTCTTCGAATACTCGCCCGGCTATGGCCTTGTTTTCCGCCGCCTGAGGCGCCACTTCTGGCAAAACTGGAGCGCTGTCAGCCGCAAATGCCGTGCCTGCTGCAAGCAACGTCATGAACAGCAACGGCAATTTTCGCCCCATGATCGTTCTCCGTATCCGTTCATGTGGACCTGCTTAGAACGTAGCCATCATTTCGAAACAGCAGTTTTATAGACCGGGCTAAGATCGCGTAGGTGCGACACCGTTTCCGGAATCAAGTTCAGTGCAAGCTCGATATCTTCGGGCGTGTTCTGCTTGCCCAAACTAAAGCGGAGGCTGGCTTTCGCGCGCGCGACAGGCAATCCCATGGCGATCAGCACATGGGACGGCTCGATGGATCCAGAGGAACACGCCGCACCGGTGGAGACAGCCAGTCCCTTCAAGTCGAGCGCGATGACCAGTGCTTCGCCATCAATGCCCTCGAAATAGATGTTCGTGGTATTGGGCACACGTGCAGCGCCCTCGCCATTCAGGCCGGTGGCTTCGATAGAGAGCAGTTCCCGTTCGAGGCGGTCACGCGCATGGGCCATCTTCACATCGTCGCCCCGGACATCGTCACCCCGAGCGAAGCCAGCCAGGGCGAGGTCGGCAGCCTTGCCGAAACCGACGATGGCGGGGACGTTTTCTGTTCCGGCACGACGCGAGCGCTCGTGGCTCCCACCATGGAGTCTGGGTGCAAGCTGAGTTCCCTTGCGGACGTAAAGCGCCCCCACACCTTGCGGGCCGTGGAACTTGTGACCTGAGATCGTCAGCAGATCGCATCCGATCTGGTTGACGTCGAGCCTAATCTTACCTGCCGCCTGAACAGCGTCGGTGTGAAAGCAAATATCGGTTTCGGCCGCAATCTTGCCGATCTCCGCGGCGGGCTGCAAGACTCCGGTCTCGTTGTTAGCCAGCATGATGGTGATCAACTTAGTGTTCGTCCGGATCGCGCGCTTTACGTCTGCCGGATCGACGAGGCCTTGGCCATCAACGGGAACGTAAGTTACCTCGCATCCCTCGGCGGATAGATGCTTGCAGGAGTTGAGCACGGCGTGATGCTCGATGGCTGAAGTAACGACATGATCGCCTGATCGAACAACTCCAAAAATCGCCAGGTTGTCGGCTTCGGTGCCCCCGCTGGTAAAGACTATCTCCGAGGCGCGGCAGCCCAGTAGCGCGGCTACGGATTGACGGGCGTGTTCGACGGCTGCGCGTGTGTCCTGCCCGTGATGGTGAATGGAGGAGGCATTGCCAAAACGCTCGCCAAAGTAAGGCCGCATGGCCTCCAGCACTTCGGGGAGGACCGGAGTGGTTGCATTGTTATCGAGATAGACGCGGCGAATCATCGAACTACTATTGTACAGTTTGCAAACGCGACCAGACGGGAGGCAAACAGTAAAACCGGGAGCGGGCGCGGATCTCGGCGCCTTCCGGAGAACGATCTTCGGGGTTTGGTTCGGACGAAGGATGCCGGGGACTCAGTGCCCCTGGGGCATCTGCGGCGAGCGCTCCCCGAGCGTGAAGTCGACTTCCGCGTTTTGATTGGAAGATACGGTCACGGACTTGTTCCACATAATGGGTTCAGAAAATTCTGGACGCTTCACGCGCACCTGGGTTGCAAGGTCATAGACCTGACTTTCGCCAACAACCCTCCAACCTTCGTGCCAGGCAACGATTTCATAGGTGCCGGGAGGTACCTGTGTGAGTTCGAAGTTGCCTTCCTGATCAGTCACCGCGTAGTAAGGATGGCGCGCGACAATCATCTCGCCGTTCATCCAGACGTGTCCGGCGTTGCAGCGCAGGCTGACGACGCCCTCGCGGGTCATGGGACGGGAAATCTCCTGTCCTTGAGTTGTGAAGGGGAGATTGTAGTCGGAACTGCCTGACATGTGCACGGTGTGCAGTAAAGGATCGCTGCTCTTGACCGTCAGAGTCGCATCCTTCGGCACCAACAAGATATGCGGTTCGTAGCGGCAGGTCTTCTGGTTGAGGAAGCGGCGTTCAGCGGGCAGGTCCATCGCTTTGCCGTGGTTGATGTTGCGAAGAAACACGACCGTATTGGCGACGCCGCCATTCGGGCCGATCACTAGCCGTTCGAGATCGCGATGCTTTACGCCCTGCGGATCGCAGACCTGAGGATCCTTATTGATTTCCGAGGCAATCAGATGAGGCGACGGGCCCTGCCACTTCACGGTTCCCTTGATTGTCCCGCCGTCAGTGACTGAGACAACCTGATAACCCTCTTGTGCGGCTAAAAATTGTGGAGCTAAAAGGAGGGAAAAGATCAAAAGTGCGAAGATTGGGAGTACGAATAAGCGACGCAAAACTCTCATGCAACCACCTTGGGATGGCTCTGTCTCGGTGACAACGAGCCGATACAGCGCGTATGGGGAACGAAGCAGCGGCGGGGGTGCCAGCAGCCCTAGCGTCACGATTTGGCGGTTCCCCAGAGTAACCGCACTTGGTTACCACCATAGGACGTGCCCTAATCGACAGGCAAATTACTATTGGACATGGCCTATCGGGGCGAACGTCAAACGGCAGTCGCTCTGCGGCGGGTCGGAAAGAAATGCTCCTTGCCGCAACTGGACGAGGCTGCTCCAGTTTGCGGACTGGCCCAGTTTGCTTCGTGTTGCTTCCGCGTAATTGAGATCTTGGTCGGTGAAAAAGGAGTGTGCAACATCCGTGCTAAAATCCCCGCTCATTCTCATACGAAGGAGCGACCACCATGCCGAACCCGATTTGCCACTTTGAGATTGGCTGCCGCGATGCCGCTAAAACCAGGAAATTCTTCGGTGCGCTGTTCGACTGGAAAATGAATGACGCGGGGCCGGCAGTATTCATTGAGACCGGTGAGAGCATTGGCGGACACATCTCGGCTCTTGGACATGAGCCGCACAATTACACGATCTTCTACGTAAAAGTCGCCGATGTGAAAGTCTATCTAGATAAGGCCATTTCGTTGGGCGGAAAGATGCTGGTACCGCCGGTGGCGATTCCGACTGGCACCTTCGCGTGGTTCGCCGACCCGGAGGGCAATACGATCGGGCTGTTTGAAGACAAAAAGTAGAGCCGGGACTTCACTATTCCGGCCAGATGGAGGCAGCCGTACCGCTGAGAAGTTTGGTGCGCATATCTTCACTGATGGGCAGAGCTTTGAAGTCTTCAAGGTTCTGTTTCACATCGACAACGCCTGGGCTCGGCCAATCGGTGCCGAACATCGTCTTGTGCGCGATTTCGTTGAGGCGCGGAAAATACGTAAGCAGGCGTTTCGGCGGGATGCCGCTCAATTCCAGATAGACATTGGCATGACGGCGGAGCAGGAAAAATGCAGTGTCCATCCATAACGGGCGGCCGCCGTGGGCCAAAATAATTTTGAGCTTGGGGAAATCGACGGCTACATCGTCAACATAGATTGGATCGCCATAGCGATTGCGCGCGCCGGGGAAAATTGAGGTCCCAGTGTGAAACATTACCGGAATGCCGTTGGCCTCGGCGGCGCGGTAGATGATTTCCAGTTCCTTGACACCGTTGAGATAGTCGTTGGGAAACAGTAATTGGTGCGGCGGATGGATCTTGATCATGCGAATGCCGAGCCGCAGAATGTGCTCAACATCAGCCATGATGTTGGTGGAATGCCGCGGATGGAGACCGCCGCAGGAGATCAGCCGCTTGGGGTCGTGCTTAACATAATCGGCTACAAACTGGTTGACCTCGGGCGTCAGGCCGATAACCTCGGGTGCCACGTAGTTGATCAGGACGGCGCGGTCAACGCCGCAGCGGTCCAGATATTTCAGGAAGGCGCTCGGCGAGTCGCTATATGCGGCGATCTCGTCAAAGTTCTTGCGTTCGCCCTTGATCAGCGCCAGGGCGTGCGGCTTGAACAGTTTGATCGGCTGAATGTGGATGTGGCAGTCGGTGATCAAGGTAGCTCTCGGCAGTTATGTTCAGCAAACAGCGTTGCTCGTAGCATACAGCTCAATATAACGGCACCTTAGGATCGACCGTCCGCGCCCAGCCGTCGATTCCACCGCGCATCGATTGCACTTTTTCGTAGCCCTGCTGGCGAAGCCAGTTGGTAACGGTGAGAGAGCGCATGCCGTGATGGCAAAGGACGACGATGTGATCATCGGGATCGAGTTCCTGGTGGGCGCGTGCGGCAACGTCTCCCATGGGAATGTGCTTGGCTCCTTCGAGGCGCGAAGCTTCGTATTCCCACGGCTCGCGCACATCGAGGAGCGTAAATATTTCTCCGCTCTGCTGTAGCGCTTTGACTTGACCAGGAGAGATTTCGAAGTCCATAGCTTATGTTAGTTTCCCACCATTTCTAAAGATGATTTGCGTTTCGCTGCCTATCTAGCACCATTCCGACACTATCACGGCACTATTCTGGCGCTATTCCGACGCGGCCCAGTGTGCTTAGACTTAGCAGAGCGGCCAGCGCCCAGAGGATGCCAGTGCCAATCCGCGCCGTGCGAACGTCGGCAATCGGGACCTTGTGCCACAGCGTGAGCGCGCATCCTACTACAAAGTTGATGACGAGAACTGCGAAGAAAAGGCGCTCGCGCAGACAGCGTGTATCGAACGCCAAGCCGGTCAGCAGAAGGATCCACACCATATAGGTAGCTGCCGTCCACCAGTCGTGCGGCCAGAAGTACTCGTTGCGGAGGATGTGGGCAAAAGAAATCCACGCGAAATAGGCACATCCGATAAAACCGGCGACGCCCCACAATCCAGTGCGGCACATAAGATGGCCAGAGCGATAGGATCGATTCGCGCCGGGTTCGACGGTCTCGAGGGTCTCGTTTTCTATTTGCCGATCCATTTTGGCGTTCGTTTTTGAAGGAAAGCCATGATACCTTCGCGCGCGTCCGCGGTCGAGGCCAGTTCATCGAGATAGATTGTTTCCGCCCGAGCCAGCCCTTTGTCAAAGTGAATCGCATCCCACGCGTAAATGGACTTTTTCGCGTGAGTGAGCGCGACTGGACTTAGTTGGCGAAATTCGGCGAGGGTGCGTTCGACGACCGATTCGAGTTCATCGTCAGCGACAGCTTGGTTCGCCAAGCCCATGGCGGCGGCTTCTTCCCCGGAAAATTGGCGTCCGCTGAGAATCAGTTCCGCGGCACGCTTCGGGCCGACGAGCGCGGGCAAGGCTACGGCCGCGACTGGCGGATAGCATCCCAGCTTTATTTCAGGAAATCCCCAGTTAGCATCGCGGGTGGTATAGACCATGTCGCAAACAGAGGCGAGTTCGGCTCCGCCGCCGAGACAAACTCCGCGAACAGCGGCAATGGTGACTTTGCGTGACAGGACGATCGCGCGGATCGCGGCGTGAAAGCTCGTGAGCATTTCGTGAATGTGTTCGGGAAGGTGGGCTTTGACATCCACGCCAGCGGAGAAATTACCCGCGGCGCCTTGAAAAAGAACAGTCGAGATATCCGGCCTAGATTCGATTTCGAGAAGCGTCTGACGCAACTCCAGCGCCATCTGGAGGTCGATGACATTCAGCGGAGGATTGGTCAGCGTGATGTGCGCGACCGGCGCGCTCATCTCGACGTTGAGCCGAGTTGTGGAGGCGGTTGCCAACTTTATCCCTGTTCACTACTTAAGGCCTGTTAGAGATTGATGGCCGACTTGCGCGGCTCGCCGATTGTCGACAGCGGATCGCGCGCGCCCTCTTTTTCCTTGATCCACTTCTTTTCGTTGCGGATGATATCGAGCAGCAACTCTTTATCTTTCGCGCTCGGCAGGTTCTCTTCGCAATGCTGCGCGTAGTCCCGGTCGTCGAGCGGTTCACCGGTTTCGCAATGGTACTTCTGGCCCGCCCAGCGCCCGATGTTGCGGTTGAAATGAATGTCGGGCGTGTAGAACTTTTTCTCGCCTGGCCTCAGGAAGGTGTTGAGGCGTTCGACCAGCGACGCAACCTCCTGGCGATAAAGGTGACGGCTGTAATCATTCAGATCGTCGAGGTCGGCAACCGTGTCATTTTTCAGTTCGTCATAGCGGCCCTTGATTCCCCAGACATAAGCCCAGTGCGCCGAAGAGGAATGATCGGTGCCGAAAAGGTCAAACGAGCTCGAGATCCATTTGTTCAAGTATTTTTGCAGAAGCCACTGCGGGATCACTCCGGCTTCAACCACGCGGCGTAGGCCGTCATGGCCGGTTCCCATGTGAAAAGCTTCTTCGCGCAGCATGTAAGAAGTCGAGCGGCCGAGCGGCGCAAACGATGAATATTTCAGCATCTGGAGCTGGAATTTTCCGTCGCGGTCGACAAAATCTGTGTAGGTGAAAAAATCGAGCCAGTTATCGACGTCCACGTTGAAAGTACCGAGCAGGCGCTTGTTTTCGAATGCCCGGCGCTCCAGCATCTTCTGCGCTTCGACTTTGCCGGATGATCCGAAAAAGTCGATGAGCAGAGCGCACATCTGCCAGCCATGGCGCATCTCCTCGATCATGACGCGAGTAATCGCGCGGCGGTCGTACTCCGTGGGCGCGGTGGCAAACAGGTTGCGCTGCTGCTCCACGCTGGCAAATTCGGTGTCGCCCTGATAGATGATCATATTCATCAGCGCGTCCCGCATTTGCTGCGTGGGCACCTGTCGCAGGTTCTCCCACTTGTTGCGGCCTTTATAAGCGCCGAATTGGATCTCCTCGGTCTCGATCGGCCCGTAGAGCGTGTCGAAGTGGAAGGCCTCGACGTCATCTTTATTGACGCCAACTTCTTTGCGCCATTCGTTGAACAGACCGACCCATTCGCTGAAGCTTCCGATTTTCGCTACCTTGCCTGGCATAGGACCTCGGGGCTAAAAGCCTGCATCTTGAGTGCTCGGGGTGGCACGGTTTAAGCCGTTCCCTTCCCGTTCGTATGGAAGGCCGAGTTTCTACTTGGCAGTAAAAACCGCCGGGCGCTTTTCAACGTAGGCGGCCAAACCTTCTTTAGCGTCGTCGCTCTGGAACAGTATCTGCTGGTTTTCGCGCTCTACTGCCAAAGCCGACTCCATGGGAATCTCCCAGCCGGTCTGCACCGCGCGCTTGATCCGTCCGACGGCTTTGGCGGCTTTGTTCGGCGGGGTGAACTGGCGCGCGTATTCCATGATGTTTTCCATGAAGCCATCGCGCTCGAAAATGTCATTCACAATGCCGAACTCCTGCGCCTCTTCGAAGGAGAAAGTGTTGCCGGTGATCATCAGTTCAATGGCCTTACTTTTGCCGACTAGTCGTGATAGACGCTGCGTTCCGCCGGTGCCGGGGAGCACGCCAAGATTGACTTCTGGCAATCCGATCTTGCCAGCATCTTTGCGGGCGATTCGCAGATCGGCCGCCATGGCGATTTCCAGGCCTCCGCCGACGCAGTGGCCGTTGATGGCGGCGATCACGAGTTTTGGAGTGTGCTCGAGGCGCAGCAGCGTTTCATTCGCGTGCAGGCAAAAATAATACTTAAATGTCGGATCCACCGAGGCCAGCATCTTGATGTTTGCGCCGGCGGAGAAAAACTTGTCGCCAACTCCTGTGAGGACGATCACATAGACGTCGTTCTGCATGCGCGCTCGCAGAATGGCATCATCGAGTTGACGATTCATTTCGTAGGTATAAGTGTTCGCGGGAGGATCGTTCATTTCGATCACGGCCACTCCGTGATCGGCTCGATAGTTAATGAGTCGCTTCGTTGTTTCAGCGGCCGCGGGTTCCGTCGTCGTTGTTGCTGCCATAAATTGCTCCTTATTATTGAAGCGCTACTTGCGCTAATTTTTCTTGCGCGGCTTGCTGCCGTGCACAATTCCATTGAGAACAATGTCGCCCATCTGGCCGGCAAGCGCCTCGGCGTTGCCGTCAACCCGGGGGTTATACCAGGTGTAGATCCAGTTGATCATGCCGAACAAGCTCATCACTGCGGTGCGCGGATTGAAATCAAGTCCGCGCTTGCCACGCAGATCTTCCATCAGGCCAAGGCAAATGCGGTAGTATTCGCGCTTGATGCCAGCGATCTCGGTGCTGAGGCCGTTTTTCAGAGATTCGTCTTCATGGGAGAGGACTTTCAATCCCTGTTGATTGCTGACGAAATATTCGAGGTGATTGAGAATAAAGATACGAATGCGTTGCTCCGGATCGGTCACGTTCTCAAGGCGCTTCTTGAGCTTTTCGAGGATCGTGGTGAAGGTGTGCTTCTGGACCAGGAAAAGCAACCGCTCTTTCGACTCGAAATAATGATAAAGGCCGGCCAGCGACATTCCGGTGGCGCGGGAAAGATCGCGCATGGAGGCGCCTTCGTATCCTTTGAGGCAAAAAACCTCGGTGGCGTGGTCAAGGATGTGGCCGAGACGCCGGTCGAAACGAGTGACAGGAGCATGTTTGATGGCTCGTCGGGAAACCTCAGTTTGCCGGCGGGCTGACCGAGTTGTCGATAAAGCTGGCATCGTTCGAACGTTCGTTCGAATTATAGAGAACAACGCTCTGAACCACAAGCGCAGGTTCTGTCTAACTGCAAATTCCCGCCATCAACTTCTCAACCTCAGCTTTTTGCTCGCCGCTGAGTGGCAGGAAAGGCAGACGCGACGGGCCTCCGTAGTAGCCGTTGAGGTCCATGGCATACTTTACGCCGGGTACTCCGAGGTCGCCGACGACGCGCTGGGCGGCCAGTTTAACGCGGTCTTGTTTTTCGCGCGCGAGCGCCGCGTCGCCGTCTTTGAGTGCGGCGTAGATTTCGTAGCACGCCATGGGCGCGGGACACGCGAAGGCCAGAATGGCGCCGACCGCGCCGAGAGCAAGCGACGGTTCGAGTTGGTGAGCGGCACCGACCATGACCTGGAAGCCAACTTCTTTCTGCCGCGTTCTTAATTTGCCGACGACGCTGACGGCAGAGGACGACGGTTTCGCGACGGCATCCGCGGCCGAACCCGCGAGCGACGCCACGCTGACCAGTTCCCTGCTCTGCTTCTCGCTCTCGGCGATCGCGGACTTGAGCATGCGCGGCGTTACGGCTTCGAACGTGTCGGTAACCGTGGCTTGTCGCCTCACGTGACGCGTGCCCTCGATCATGGCCTTTACTTTGTCGAGGTTGCCGCTGGACTCCTTGATGGCGACGATGTTGGGATGAGCCGCCAATTCAATGACGATGTCGGCGGGTATGTCGTATCCCGTAGCTTGGGGGAAATTGTAGATGACGATCGGTAGTGCGGAGCGGTCGGCAACCGTGCGATAAAAGGCCAGCAGGTTCGCCGGCTGCATCTGCTTTTTGTAGTAATGCGGAGTACGCACCATGGCGGCGTCATATCCGAGTTCGGCGGCATAGTCGGTGAGACGAAGAGTCTCGTGCGCAGAGTCGACGCCAGTGCCCGCAATCATGACTTTATTCGGAGCGACAGCGGACAGCGCGGCCTTCAGAACGTCCCGACGTTCTTGATCGGAGAGAAAGATGGCTTCGCCAGTCGATCCCTGAACGACAATGCCAGCGACGGGCGTGCGCGAGTAGCGCTCGGCATTCGCTTCAATTTTCTTGTAATAAACTTCGCCGTCGGGATAAAAAGGCGTGGTAATGGGCGGGAAAACTCCAGACAAAAGCATGTCAGCTCCAGTTTGTGTTCAGGAAGTCACCTTACATCTTATTCTTCTTTATTCGTCTTTATTCCTCGTGGGACCTGTTCACGGCAATCGGGAAGTCAGAAAGACGAGGAATGCGATGCATCCGTCGACAATCACCGTCAGGGCTACAACCCAAATTAGCGCAAATTTTGGTGCTTGTTCAACGGGAGGCTTAGTAATGCCGATCGCGCCGTGTAAATAGTCAAGCATGTTGCTGACGAATTTCACAGGCACGATTCGGCGGATGATCGTGAGAGCAAGAACGAGCAATGCAACATGAAATGCGACGATGCCAATCATCTGTCTTTTTTTATCTGGTGATTCGCTTCCATCACTCGCAGGCAGGCTCTTTGCTGCCGGGGTCGACAGCTTGACGATACTCGTCCTCAGTGCCCACAAAGAAGCGAACGAACGGAGTAGACGTGGGCTCTTCGACCATAGTCTGGATCTGCCAGACCATGCCGCCTTTGCAGACACCCGCATTCGAAAGGGGCGTGCGCCGGTCTGTCGAATAGTAGAAAAAGTCGTCATTGCCATGCCCGGTCAGGGGATCGGACGAGGTTCGCAGTGTTCCTTGCGTGTTGAGTTTCAGAAGAAGACGCCCGTTTTCGGTCGGCAAGGGCGGCGCATCTTTTTGCCGGAAATAGATGCGGACCCATCCTTTGTATCCGGCGGGAACCAGGAAGCGTTCCGGCGGTCGGTGATGGAAAGCCAGATCAAACGCGGCGGGACCGAAAACGGCGGCGGCAATGAGCGCCGGGAGGCCGAAGATTGCCACAAGCACAAGGGCAGTTTTGTTCATGCGCGATTATTTCGCTGCGATGCGCTCGGCGTGCAGCGCCTGTAGCGCTTGTACCCGTACTTCTCCACGTTGCAGCGCGGAGATTCCTTCCGCGGCGGCGCGCGCAGCCGAGAGAGTGGTGATGGTGGTGATGCGTCCGGTGACAGCGGCGCGGCGGATCGCTTTCTCGTCGAAATACGGGTCGGGGCCATGCGGCGTGTTGACAATCAACTGGATGCGATCAGCCTTGATCAAATCCACTGCATTGGGACGCCCTTCTTTCACTTTGTAGACGCGATCAACTGCCAGACCGGCTTCTTCGAGGATATCGGCGGTGCCATGAGTGGCGACGAGTTTGAATCCCATGTCGACGAAGCGGCGAGCGACCTCGACGACGTGAGGCTTGTCGTGGTCGGTCACGCTGACGAAAACTGTGCCCTGCGTCGGAAGCTTTTGGCCAGCCGCAATTTGTGCTTTGGCGAACGCTTCTCCGAAATTGTCGGCCACGCCCATGACTTCTCCGGTAGAGCGCATTTCGGGACCGAGTACCGTATCAACCCCGGGAAATTTCGACCATGGGAAAACCGGAGATTTCACGAAGAAGCAGCGGCCCGTGTCGAGATCGGTCCCGCGTTCGATGTTCTCAGGCAAAAATTCGCGCAGCTTGCGGCCTGTCATCAGGCGGGCAGCGATCTTGGCGAGGGGTACGCCGGTGGCTTTCGAAACGAAGGGCACGGTGCGAGAAGCGCGCGGGTTTACCTCCAGCACATACACTTTGGACTCGTGATGGCCGTTGTTCTTTGTGCCGTTGCCGCGCGGGATGGCAAACTGCACGTTCATCAGTCCGATAACTTTAAGTGCGCGCGCCAGTTTAAAGGTGTATTCGCGCATGCGGTTGAGCAGTGGCTCGGGGATGTCGACGGCCGGAAGCACGCAGGAAGAATCGCCGGAGTGAATGCCGGCTTCTTCGATGTGCTGCATGATGCCGCCGATTACAACGTCCTCACCGTCTGAGAGGGCGTCTACATCGACTTCGATCGCGTCTTCAAGAAACTTGTCGATGAGCACGGGACGGTCTTGGGAATACTCGACCGCCTGCTTCATGTACTGCGTAATCGTGTCTTCGTCGTAGGCGATGACCATGGCCCGCCCACCTAGAACGTACGACGGGCGAACCAGCACGGGGAAGCCGATCGTTTTTGCAGCTTCGACGGCTTCTTCGACGGATGCAACCATCGCTCCAGGAGCTTGGGGAATGTCGAGTTCTTCGAGGAGTTTGCCGAAACGCTTGCGATCTTCGGCCAGGTCGATTGACTCGGGCGTGGTTCCGATGATGCTGACGCCGGCCGCCTTAAGGGGAAGCGAAAGATTGAGCGGCGTCTGCCCGCCGAACTGCACGATGACGCCGACCGGCGCTCCACCGGAAGCTTCGTGCTCGCAAATAGCAAACACGTCTTCGAGCGTGAGCGGCTCAAAGTAGAGGCGATCACTGGTGTCGTAGTCGGTCGAAACTGTCTCGGGATTGCAGTTGATCATGATGGTTTCGTAGCCATCTTCGCGCAGCGCGTAGCTGGCGTGGCAACAGCAATAATCGAATTCAATTCCCTGCCCGATGCGGTTGGGACCGGAACCGAGAATGACGACTTTCTTTTTCGCCGTGGGCGCGGCTTCGTCCTCTTCTTCGTAAGTGGAGTAGAGATAAGGTGTGTAGCTTTCGAACTCGGCTGCGCAGGTGTCAACGCGCTTGTAAACTGGCTTCAAGCGATGCTTCTTGCGGAAGTGGCGGACTTTTTCCTGACCGCCTTTTCCATCCAGACGCCACGTGCCAGCGAGCCGCCCATCGGAGAATCCCATGCGCTTCGCTTCGCGCAGCACTTCAGTTGGGATTGATTCCATGGGATGCTTCTCCAGCTCAAGCTGCATGTCATTAATTTCTTTTAGCTGGTAAAGGAACCAGGGATCGATCGAAGTCATTTTGGCAATCTGTTTAATGGAGAATCCCTGCCGGAGCGCATACTGAACATAGCTGAGGCGCTCGGGATGCGGCGTGACCAGACGCTGCGTAAGAATTTTGGGCTCGATCTGTTGGGAGCCGACACGCTTTCCCGTATCGAGGGAGCGAATTCCCTTTTGAAGTGCTTCTTTAAAGGTACGGCCGATGGCCATAACTTCGCCGACGGATTTCATCTGCGGTCCGAGGGATTCGTCGGCACCAGGGAATTTTTCAAACTGCCACTTCGGAATCTTGACGACGACATAGTCAAGCGTGGGTTCGAAGCAGGCTGGAGTTTTGCGCGTGATGTCGTTGGGAATCTCGTCGAGCGTGTAGCCCACGGCAAGTTTGGCGGCGATTTTCGCGATGGGGAAACCGGTGGCCTTTGACGCCAAAGCTGATGACCGCGAGACGCGCGGATTCATCTCGATCACCACCATGCGTCCGGTAGAAGGATTGACACCGAATTGAATGTTCGATCCTCCGGTCTCGACGCCAATTTCGCGAATCACGGCGATTGAGGCATCGCGCATCATCTGGTATTCGCGGTCGGTGAGCGTCTGCGCGGGCGCGACGGTGATGGAATCGCCGGTATGCACGCCCATGGGATCGAAGTTTTCAATCGAGCAGATGATGATGACATTGTCTTTGGTGTCGCGCATCACCTCGAGCTCGTATTCTTTCCAGCCGAGAACGGATTCTTCGATCAGACATTCGTGGACTGGCGAAAGATCGAGACCGCGGGCGAGGACTTCCATCAGTTCTTCCCGGTTGTAGGCGATGCCTCCGCCGGTGCCGCCGAGGGTGAACGACGGACGAATAATAACGGGAAAGCCGATCTTGCCGGCGAACTCGATGCCATCTTTGAGATTGTTGACGAGCGCCGATTTTGGCACGTCGAGCCCGATGCGCTGCATAGCGTCTTTGAAAAATAGGCGGTCTTCAGCTTTCTTGATGGCACTGATCTGCGCTCCAATCAGAT
>DATEBK010000074.1:0-5138 GCA_035287825.1 Terriglobales bacterium | reverse complement strand
AGAGTGCTGGTGGTATTGGCGGGCCAATCACTACATTGTTTTACACCGTAAACCTCGGCCACGGCGCCGAATCCCCAATTCCAGACTTGCCCCTCAGCGACAGCCTTGTCCAGCGAAGTCTTCCTACCGATAGTCTGATCTTCACTGATTACTTTCCAGTCAGCACAGTAATTCAATCCCTTCTTGCAGGTGGAAGTGATTTCCCCGAGGATGGCATCACCCGGGTTCACTTTCAACAGGTGGCTATGCCACATGGTTCCGGTAATACAGCAGTTCCAGCTGGCAAGCGCCCAGTAGTTTGCGCCGCCTGCAGCAGAGTCTCCAAACTGCAAGACGGGCTGAACGATGCTTAATATGTCGCTGGTGTCTTCGAAGCCAGGAAAGAAGAACAAAATCTGCCCATCGTTAGTAGCTGGCAGCGGCGGCACAGTCCAGGTTGCCGTAATCTCGCCGTACGATGTACTCGTGGTGGCTGACACATACTCAAGCCAGCCGGAAATGACTGGCGCCCTGTTCGCCAAGTTCGCTCCGCTCACGCCTGTGACTTCTGTAGGCGCCAGCGATCCGCTGGGCGTGTAGTGCGGGTAACTGCACGCTGGGCCGTTCGCATCCACCGCGCCATCGACATGTTTGACGCGTCCGTCAGCCAGCAGCTTTTCTCCTTCTTCGATCTCTAACACGCAGGATGGATGAAAATATCCAAATGGGGTAATTACGAAATCCTCGGGCACTTGCGCAGGCCTGGACGTCTTCGCCGCGGCCACGTCGCCGGCTAACGCAGGCGCGGCCGCCTGCCCGCTCAGGGACGCAGAAAACATCGACAGGACAGCCAGAACCGCTAAGCTCGAACAAATTTGCGTGCGTTTCGTCATAAGACTCTCCTGTCGAAGCACAATCAATGCGTCGGCTGCAGCAATGTTACCTTGCTCGAGGCCTCGGAGGATAACTGGTAGCCGAGCGAAATCATGATGTGTCCCCAGGCCGCTTCGATCGCAGCCACTGATTGTGGAGGGAGTATCGCCTTCCATCCTCCCGATGCAGCCTTGCGGACGAATGGCTTGTCCTGACGTGTGTAGCGCGTCTGCACCCACTTATCGCCCTGTTTCTCTTCTAACTGACGCATGCGGTCGGCGGAACTCAATTCGGCCGCACGAGCCAGGCGTTCCTGAGTCGGCTCAATGCCAAGCAACTTCGCAACCTTGATCAGCTCCCGCGCCGGGTCCGCAATCAGGTCTTCATAGCGCAGGATCACAAAGCTGTCGCGGTCGCCACGCGTGCTCATCCAGCTGGTAACGTGGTCTCCCCAATTTCCCAGGCGGTCCCAAACTTTTCCTTCAATCCACGCGGGCAAGAAATCTTCAATTGGAACTCCATCGCCGACCGCCCTCTGTTTCATTTCCCAGTGATACTGCGAAATGGCGACGTCTCTGGGATCGCGAACGATGTAAATAATTCTTTTGTATCGCGGATCGAAAACTTCATGGCTCTTCAGAATGCGCGGACCGGGCAGATTCCGCAGATAGTGGTCGCTGTGCTTGTACATGTCGGGAACCAGTCGCTCGACATTCAAGAACGTGACTGCTTCTTCGGTGTGCACCAGGTTGCCGACCAGAAAACGCGTCCAGGTATTGCCCGAGCGCGGATAGGACGTCAGAAAAATATCTTCAGGGAAGATGGTGATGTCGCGCTCGATGCGGAGACGCCGCAGCAGCACGTCATTCACTCGCGACAAATGTTTCAGGCCTCTTTTCATCAACATCGAATCTTCTCCTTAGTCACGCGTCCGCAAGTTGCCGTCTTTAGTCGGGCTGTGCATCCCCGCGCTGCGCGCGTTCTCCCTGTAACCAGCCGAGAAACTTCTGCTTGCGGGCGAACATGTTCCGCGCCTCGTTGCGCAACGCGCCCACAATCTGATAGCGCGACTTGGTAAACCACGGCACGCGATGTGGCACACAACCATACTTCTCTTTGTACGTGCCCTCGCCTCCCCAATCATAAAGGGTTGCGCCGCGCTGCTTCCAGTAACGCAGGGCATACCAGTGGCAGGCTTCGTTCGGACGCAAATTTTGGTGCGAGCGAAAACTGGCGTTACCCCAGAACTCGGCAATCTTGTTGAAACCGGGATAGATTCCGGTCGCAATGCACTTCCCTTCTGGATCCCGCGCGCGAATCAGCAGCACGTTGCCGCTCGGCTCCAGATGTTTTACCAGCGAACGCACGCGCTCCACGGAATAAGTCGGCACCAACCCCTGTTTCGCAAAAACATCTTTCAGTTGCTCGTAGTATTCGTCGGCAAACGCGAGGTCGTGCGCTTCTTCAATCTTTACGCCGCTTTTTTCCGCCTTGCGAATGCAGCGGCGGCACGCGCTTTCCATCCCGTTGAATAGCTCATCTTCAGATTTGGTCAAGTCCGTGCGATAAGAACCGTAATATTCAGCTTTGAATCCCAGCGACTCGCCATCTTCAAAGGTAAATTCCGGATCGGAAACTTCAAGGTGGAGGCATTTCAATTCGTCCCACGCAAATTTCTCCAGCGCTTTGAGCGCCGCGCGGCGCGAAACTCCCGGCTTCAGATTGAAGCCAATATAGGGAGTCGTCCATCCTGGAAAAGAGCTGCCCAGAACTTTCATGCCGAACTTCGAAACCACCAGGCCGGTATAGTATCCGGCAACGTCACTTCCGTCGCGCACTTCGGCAAGCACGGGAGTAGTCCCCTGCGACTCCTCGACAAATTCGAGCCATGGACGCGTCTGAAAGACGGTGCGATCGGCAAAGCTGTCCAGCAGCTTCCAGTCCGCCGCTTTGAAATCAATTTGATGAAGCTTCATCGGTCTCCCGGCCTGCTGATTGCCCCGCAAATACCTCTAATCAAGAGCAAGTTGTTCGCCATCGGACGGCTTCCCGTCTTCTGTGTGGCTATCTAATGCCTTTATTTACAATATCTTACGCATTCATGACCCAATTTTGGCTAAATATATCTGGCGATAATGGAAAAGTGGATAAAGTCCTTCCACTCCAAGAACACTTCTGAGATAAAATCCCGTCAGTCTCATCCTATCGCAGGCTTAGCGTGGCTGAAAGATTCCCCCCGGACACCGACTCAGAGTTCCAAGAGAATAGCGAGTTTGAGAATAGCTTCCGGAGGCGCCATGAGGTTCCTAGTCTCAGTCTGCTTGTCCGTCATTCCGTCGGTGGTGCTGCTTGCAGCACAATCGAATCCTGCTGATCACGGCAATCAACCGAGCGAACTTCGACACACACAGAGTCTGCCCGCAGGCGTGCCCGCTCAAAAGCCGCCGGTAAGCTTCAAGTCTGTGAAAACCTATTCTTCAGGTGGTGTGAATACTGTCGCAGTAGCGGTGGCAGATTTGAACGGGGACGGTTACCCGGATATTGTCTTGGCAAGCGAATGCCATGCCACTTTGCCAAAAGGCAACTGCAATGGATCCGGAGTAGTGAGTGTGCTGCTGGGCAACGGTGACGGCACCTTCGGATCGGCCGTCACTTATAGCTCCGGCGGGATTTTAGCTCGCGGGGTCGCAGTCGGGGACGTAAGTGGCGACGGCATACCGGATCTCGTGGTGGTGAACAATGTCGGCACCGTAGGTGTGCTACTTGGCAACGGCGACGGCACCTTCCAACCGGCGACGACCTACGGTTCTGGCGGCTATGACGCGGTCTCCGTAGCGATAGGAGACTTAAACGGCGATGGCTTTCAAGATTTGATCGTTGCCAACGAATGCCCAATTGATGGTTCTGGCTCTTGTGATGGCGAAGTAGGTGTGCTGCTAGGCAGCGGCGATGGCACATTCCAGGCTCCCGTGAGTTATGGCTCTGGTGGGTACAATGCCGATTCCGTAGCGGTTGCGGACGTGAACGGTGATGGCAATCCAGACTTAGTGGTGTCCAATGAGACTGGCTTCAATCCTGCTGACCAAGGCTCCGTCGGCGTGCTATTGGGGAACGGTGATGGCACCTTTCAGACCGCCACAAATTACGCCTCTGGTGGGTTGGGCTCCGTCTCTGTCGCGATTGGGGACTTGAACGGGAACGGCAAGCTGGATCTGGTGGTGGCGAGCCTTTGCCTAACCGTTGGCGATTGTGAAAACCAGGACGACGGCGTCGTTGGTGTTTTGCTAGGCAATGGCGATGGAACATTTCAGGCACCCGTCATCTACGACTCAGGCGGCTGGCCGGAAAGTACCCCATATTCCGAGGGTCTTTCCGTCGCGATAGGAGACGTAAACGGAGACGGCAATCCAGATCTGGTCGTGGCGAACTCTTGTGCCAGTGGCGACGATGAGAAGGACTGTAAGATTGGTGTCGTTGCTGTCCTGCTTGGCAACGGCGACGGAACATTTCAAAACCCGTTGCCATTCAGTTCTGGCGCGAGTTACGGACAGGCACTTGCTGTTGCGGATGTGAACGCCGACGGCAGACCAGATGTCATAGTCGCAAATTTGTGTAACGTCCGTGGATGTAATGGCCGAGAGTGGACGGGCGGCACCGTTGGCGTACTATTGAATGACTTCACGGTGAAGACCTCTATCGAGGTCAATTCCTCGCTTAACCCGTCCCAGGTGAATCAGTCGGTAACGTTCACAGCCAGGATTACCTCAAGCAGTTCAGTTCCCAACGGTTCTACAGTGACGTTTTATAACGGCGCGACCGAAATTGGAGCGGGTACGACGACAACCGGTATCGCAACCTTGACCACATCTTTCTCCACGGCGGGCAAATACACAATCAAGGCCAGCTATCCCGGCGACGCCTTTCACAACGCCAGCTCGGGAACAGTGAAGCAGGTGGTCAACAAAGTTAAGAATTAGCTTCGCGGCAAGAGTCTGGGAAGCGCCCTACACCGATCGCCCCAAAAACGTGCACTGCAAATTCCAGGTGAACTGGTTGAGGTCGGCGGGGGTGTAGATGCGTTTGAGGGCGAGGGGCTCGTCGCCGGCGCGCACCGGGCCGCAGGTTGTCAGTGCGGCGGATTTAAATCCCGCCTCGCGCGTAATCTCCAGCGTTTGCTGCGACCATTGCGGATTCAGCGCCGGATGGGGATAGGAAAAATGCTCGACCGGGACGCCGATTTCCGCTTCAAGTCTCCGCTTGGAACCGGCGATCTCGGAGCGAGCCTC